>DATNGO010000219.1:0-5596 GCA_035605855.1 Acidobacteriaceae bacterium
CGAGCGCAAAAGAAAGGAGACGCTTCATTGACAACTCTCCGAATTGACCGGTGAAACCTTCTTTCCCGGCCTTTTTGTTGAACTTGTTCTGGTCCCGAAATCTATCTACTCAAACTCCATATCGACGACTTCGTTGTGCGACCGTTCTGCAACTTAAGTCCGCAGCACTCGCCCCATGCAAAAGCTGCAAACGCAATTTCACACACAGAGACGAGGAAGCTCGTCGAAAAGACGACTACTTGAACGAAAAATTCTGCAGTGTCGCTAAAGGCACCCCGCACAAGGAGCAAAGCGATCAAGGGCTATCGATACACGAGTCGCAACTTAGACGTCTTCAGTCACCTGCAGCACGCCGCTCCGCCGCTTCCACCAACTTCTGCACACGACGCTCACGCGCCTCCGGCGTCCGGTAGTAGAAGACGGCCATCAACTCCGACCTCCGCTGCACCGGCGTCATCCGTTCCCATCCCACCTTTGCCTTGGGCCTGCTCCGCAACGCCCTCGCAACCACGGGCGGCAACTCCACCTCCGCCTCCATCGTCGCAAGCAGCCGCTCCGCCATCTGCTGCGCACGACGGATCCGCGCCTCCTCGCTCTTAACCCCCAACACCCACTTCCCAATCTCCCGCCGCATCGACTCCGACAGCCTGTCGTACCACCCCCTCAGTCCGGCCTCATCCTCCAGTAACGCCTCCAGGATATCCGGCAGCTCTGCGGGCCTCGGATCCATATCCGGCTCGAGCGCAATCTCCACCGAATCACCGAATGCCACGCGAGCCCTCTTCTGAGTCTCTCGGTTCACCAAAAGGAAATACCCATCGCCGTCCGCGAATAGTGATGTCCGAAATGCAGCTCCACTCACCTGGCCGCGCACGCGCAGCCGGATCATCTTCGGCCACGCCTTCCCCGGATCGAACGGCACGCGCGCAATCGTCCACCCCAGCCCACGCTCCTTCTCGAGCACCGCCCGAAACCGTTTCTCAGTCTTCATCGCACGCGCAGTCATCTCGCCGACCATGTTAGCGGCACCGCGACCTCATCCTCCGCAACAAACGACGATAAACTCGACGCATCAGCGCTTCCTCCAATCCGCGCATCTTCCTCTCGGCCGGTGAAGCCTCCGGAGACACCTACGGCGCCCAGCTAATCGCCGCACTCCGAGCCCGCCTCCCCGACGCTACCTTCGCGGGCCTCGGCGGTGCCCAGATGGCTCGTCAGCATCAGCGGCAGATCGTCCGCGCCGAAGACGTCGCCGTCATGGGCGTCACCGAGATCCTCCGCCACATCCCCCACATCTATTCCAGCTACCGCCGCCTCGTCCGCTCCATCCGCCGCAGTCTCCCCTCTGTCGCCATCCTTATCGACTTCCCGGACGTCAACTTCCGCCTCGCTCGCCACCTTCGTGCGGCGGGCGTCCCCGTCGTCTGGCTCGTCTCGCCGCAACTCTGGGCCTGGAAGCGCCGCCGGCTTCGCTGGGTCCAGGAGCGCGTCTCCAAGATGCTCGTCATCTTTCCGTTCGAGGAAACCTTCTACCGGGAACGCGGCGTCGACGCCGAGTTCATCGGCCACCCGCTCCTTACACCCGCATCCACCTCTGCTTCGCTTCCCCGCGAGACCTACGCTGCCCAGCACGACCTTGACCCCGCGAAGACCTGGATCGCCCTGCTTCCGGGCAGCCGCTGGAAGGAGATTCGCGCCAACCTTCCCGCCCTCCACGAACTCGCGATGAGCGACCTCATCGCCACGGCCGCAGCCGAAACCACCTTCGACGGCCACAGGATTTCCACACCCCGCGACCCCGCCGCCCATACCCGCTACGAGTTTCTTCTCCCCGTCGCCTCCACCATCAAACCTGCCGAGCTCCGGGCATATATCAGCGGTTTCAACCAACAACATCTGAAATACTTTGGGCCAGAAGCTTCAACTATTCGTTTAACTCTCGTGCCGGACGCCCGCGAGGCGCTCCATCACGCCCGAGCCTCCGTCGTGGCCAGCGGCACTGCCACCGTCCTCGCCGCGATTGTGGGAAACCCCTTCGTCGTCGTCTACCGGGTCTCGCCGCTCACCTTCGCCCTCGCCAAACGCCTTGTCCGATACCCTGACGAGTTCCCCGACATGGAGGATGCCGCCGGCAATCTGCCCGTCGCCATGCCCAACCTCATCGCCGGCCGCCGCATCGTTCCCGAGCTCCTGCAGGAGCACTTCACCGCCCAGAACGTCGCCTCCGAACTCGCCCCGCTCCTCGCCGACACCCCCGAGCGTCACGCCCAGATCGTCGCCCTGGCCGAGCTCCGCAACACCCTCCTCGCCCCCGGCGACACTCAGCTCGCTCCGCTGGACCGCGCCGCCGAAATCATCGTCGACCTCCTCAACCAGCCCGCGCCTGCAGTCCGCTCGTAGTCCGAACAACCCAACTTGCGTCTAATCTGATAGACACACTCGCGGAGAACCCTCCATCTGCGGTAGCTTTAGCGTTAGCCCGCGTCTTCGCGAATGCGCCAAGGACCCCATGCTTCACCTGCAACCCATGCTTCGCTCGAATTCCAAGCTTCGCTCGAATTTCAAGCTGAGCTGGTTTCTTTCGCTCATCCTCCTCGCCTTTACTCCACTTGCCTCGACCGCCGCCATCCCAGCGCGCCAGCAGATCAACGTCACCGGCTACGTCATCAAAGCCGACCTCGATCCGGCCACCGGTCGCCTCAATGCGACGGTTACCGTCAACTTCGCCACGCTCGAGGACCTGACCAGCGTCGTCTTCGGCCTCAACAACGGCTTGCAGATAACTGCGCTCACCTCCGCCGACAAAGCGACCCTCACACCGGAGCGCAACGCCGCCGACTCTACCGTCCGTGTCGGCCTTGCCACTCCCTTGGCCAAAGCCGCAAGTTCAACATGGACCTTCACCTACAGTGGAACCCCAACGGTCGACACCAGCCCGGTTGACGGCATCAACTTCGTCCACGTCGCCGATCCCGTAAGCATCCTGCTCTATCCCGGCCGCTGGTTTCCTATCCCGCTCCCAGGCCTTTACACCGACCGCTTTACCGCTGAGATCCACGTCACCGTTCCCACGGGAGAACGCGTTGTTGGCAGCGGCATAGCCGGCCAGCACACCGCACCTGGCGGCAAGACCGAGTTTGTCTTTAACTGGACCAGGCCCGGCTTCCCCGGCACCATCGTTGCCGGCAAGTTCCTGCCCCCTGTCTCCGCACCTGACGCTCCCAACGTCCACGTCTTCCTCACCGAAGCCAACAAAGCCAAGGCACACGATTTCGCCGAAACCGTCGCCAAGCAGTTCGAGTACATGACCAGCCAGTTCGGCGGCGCGGAATCCCCCCTCATCAACGTCGTCGAGCTTCCCTTGGACTCCGTCTCCGCCTCCTGGGCGCCCGAGATCGTCGCCATCCGCCCCGACCGCGGCAGCACCCGCCTGCTCGCCAACACTGTCGCGCATCAGTGGTGGGGCTCTGAGGTCTCGCCCGCCACGCTCAACGACCAGTGGATCACCAACGGCATGACCCGTTACGCCGAGCTCATGTACATCGAAGACCAGAGCGGCAAGATAGCGCTCCAAAACGCAATCACCGATACCGAGGCCGCAGCGCTCGCCTACGACACCGAGCCTCTCACCTCACTCGCGCGCGTCGATCCCTTCTCGCCCCAGTTCCAGAACATGACCTATGACAAGGGCGCGATGGTCTTCCACATGCTCCGCTGGGAGATGGGCGATGAGGTCTTCACCAACTTCCTGCGCGCCGTACTCTCCCAGAACATCGATAAGAGCATCCGCACCTCGCAGGTCCAGACCATCGCCGAGGCCCAGTCCCACCTCCAGCTCACGCCCTTCTTCTCGCAGTGGGTCGACGGCACCGGCGCTCCCCAGTTCGGCAACAACTATCAGGTCTACCGCCTCGGCAACGGCAAAGGCTTTCGCACCGTCGGCACTGTTACGCAGGACCTCGACCTCTTCAAGATGCCCGTCGAACTCCGCATCGAGACCGAAGGCAAAACCGAAGAGCGCCGCGTCGATCTCTCCGGCACCGAGTCCGCCTACAACGTCGAGACCTTCGGCCGTCCGCGCAAAGTTACCATCGACCCCGACAACTGGCTGCTCAAGTCGACGCCTGACCTTGCCGTCCGGGTCGCCGTTCTGCGCGGCCAGCAGGACGTCGCGCAGGGCGATCTCCTCGGCGCCATCGCTGAATATCAAAAAGCCCTGGACGAAGACCGCGGAAGCTCGCTCGCCAACTACCGCCTCGCTGAAGTCTTCCTCCTGCAGAAGAACTATCAGTCCGCCGCCAACAGCTTCCGGGACGCCCTCCGCGGCGACGGCGACCCCAAGTGGATCGAGGTCTGGAGCCACATCAACCTTGGCAAGATCTTCGACATCACCGGTCAGCGCGAGCGCGCCGTCAACGAATATCGCCTCGCGATCCAGACCAACGACAACACGCAGGGCGCCATCAACGAAGCCCGCTCCCTCATGCAGAAGCCCTACCAGCGCGACAACTCCGGAACCTAGATCACATCGACAAATTCATCGCTGCCCTGAAACCTGCGCAGCCCTTCCCGCCGCCGCATAAAGATTGAGCCGCGAATAGACGCCGAACGACGATCCATCATCGAGAAATCCTCCGCCCGGACCCTCCGTCTCCGTCAGAATTCGATCCGCCTGCTCAAGCGTCAGCTTCGGATACGCCACGGTCAATAAATATCCTGCCTCCGGGGCAAGCTTGCCCACGTCCTCCGTCCTCGACGCGATTTGCGGATACACCACCGGCAGGTTATACGTCTGCGTGGACGCATAAAACGCCTCATTCGCCACCGGATTGTTGAGCCGTCCTGTGTCCTCTCCGGCGCAGTCCTCTACCGTTTTGCCACAAGCCGCCTGCAGCGCGGAGGTCATATCGGCGCGCGCCTCCTTGATCAGCGCACGGAAGTCCTTGACCACCGGCGTTCCTCGCAAAGATCGCCCGACGTACACCGGATCATTGGCCAGCAGATGGGCCAGATCGTATGTGGCAAGCGTCCGTCCGCCCAGCACATCCATCGCATAATGCGCGCCCATAATGATTCGGTCGTTACCGTATTCAGCGGCCCGCGTCACCATCTGTTGATACCGCTCTGGTACCAGCATCGCCAGCACCAGCGACCCCGTGTATCCGTACGTCGTGTGTCCGCTCGGATACGAAGGGCTGTCGATCAGGTTCATGATCGGTCCGCGATTATAGACATCGCTATTTGCCGGAACATTGAAGTAATCCGGACCCACGATCTGCACAACGCCTGGCTCAGTCTGAAACGGTCGCGAATCTCCATACTTGTCCGCTCCCTCTGTTCCCGCTGGACGTCCGTAGTTTCTGCCGAACATGTCCGCGCGCCCGCCATTCTCCTTGAGAATCTCCTTCGCTTCCGCCGAGACAGAGGTCTTCCCATCCGTGGTCTCATTCGCGAAAAAGTATTTACCCGCATTTGAGTTCGATCCAGCGATCGCATTCGCATACGCAATCACATAGGCCACCGTCTTCGACACATTCGTAGAATGGGTCCGGTCCACATAGTGCGCACGCGCCACGTACGCTGCACCCAGCGTCGT
>DATNGO010000220.1:0-11559 GCA_035605855.1 Acidobacteriaceae bacterium
ATCCCACGCTCATGGCGTCACAGCCACCGGCGGAGTGCCATGGTTCAACACGGCTGCTTTTGCTCCGCCGCAGCCCTGGACCTGGGGAAATTCAGCGCGAGATTTGCTTTTCGGACCTGGATCCGTGAACTGGGACATGAGCGGGATGAAGAGCTTCGCATTGGGGGAGCGGTTGCACCTGCAAGCCCGAGCAGACTTCTTTAATGCTTTCAATCACTTCAACCAGGGCGACCCTGTAGAAACGATCTCCGACACTCGCGACGGCGGCACTCCGGTTGCGAATGCCGGCAAGAGCGTGAGTGGAGATGGCAGTCCCCGGAGGATCCAGCTCAGCGTGAACTTGAAATTCTAGAAGCCAGACCAAAACTTAATGCGCCAGCCGTTTGAAAGGAAAGCTGCCTACATGTCGAAACTCGGGTTTGTGTCAACAAGGGTGTTCCCATCGTTGCTCACGTTACTCCTGGCCATTGTGCCCCTTGCGGCCGTAACAGCGGCGTCGGGACAGACGGAACCCGACAACAAAGCACAGCTGACGCTGGATGTGTATGCCCTGCGCGGTCCTCAGGACCAGACAGCACAGCTCTATCTGACCGTCGTTGGCATGGATGGTGCTGTGGTATCTCAAGTGCAATTTGAACAAGTGTGGGTGGACGTGAGCGCGCCGAACGGGGGACCGCAGAACCCCTCGAACTATCACGATGTTCAGTCTTCGAATGGACAGGCAGTAATCGATCTGGGCGACGTTCCTCTTGGGGAACTGGTGTCGGTAAAAACGCAAGTGTCCACGGGAACGCCCTCGAGCAAGGAGATACTCCGCGGACAAACGGCTGTGACGGAGTTTGCCGTAAATTCCCGGAATATTGTGGTGCCCGACTTTGAAGGATACGGCGCTCAGATGAACGAGGACTTGTACACCTCTATAAGCAATCCCGCCAACGGATGGAATAACTCCCCGCCTGAAGATACGGCGAATGTCGAGGCCAAGGTCAAGAGCGTGCAGCTCGGCCTGAGCCGAATTTTCCTCTCGAAGAACAATTTTCTTCCCGGGAACCAAAGCCTGGTGGATTCCTTCGACCAAACCATCGAGCTGGCCCAGGCGGCGGGTGCGAGGGTCAACATTACCTGGCAGTCTCTGACCCACCCCTCCAATAACCTCACAACGGCGCAAGCGGAAGTCTATATCAACACGGACATGCAAAACTTCGCGGCGACCGTGAATGACCTGGTGAAAAACCACGGCATCACGGTAATTAAGGAACTAACCGTTGAGAATGAGCCCGACTCCGTGGCATACATTACCGGCAACATGGCCCTCTACGAATACGCTTACCGCCAACTGGACTTCTATCTCAAACTGGACGGCATTCGGAATCAGATCAAGCTGGTCGGAGGAGATCTGGTGCTAAATGGCCAGGCGCCTTTCTTTCTCTATATGGCCCAACACATGGACGACGTCCTCGACGCCTGGTCGGAACACATCTATTGGAACTACTACGATTCGGAGTACATGACTAGCCGCCTGAGCGGCATCTTGGCGGTGATGACCACTTTGAAAAGCGAGGGATACAACACTAAGCCGCTCTCTATTACCGAGTATGGCGTACGGGGATATAAAACTTATAACGGCGTGCCAATTAAAGACGAAGATCCATACAAGAACAACGCACTGGTGGCTACGGACGCTGGGAAGTATGTGAACCCGGACGGGAGCTTCACACCTGTCAGCGAAACAAACATCGCAGCATTTCAGCAGGCGCAATTCAACATGGAGGGTGTGAATGACGGTTTCATTGGCTTCTCCAAATGGGACTTCTACCGGGCGCAGTATGACTTCGGCTATCAGGATTATTCACTGATCGGATACGTTCCCAATCCCGCGCCGGGCCAGGATCAATGGCCTCTGCGCCCGTCCTACTACATGGAATGCCTCATGGCGAACACCACAGGTCAACACTGGCAGGTGCTCGGTTACAGCGGTACATCCGGCGTGAAATTGATTACTCCGTTCCGCAGTCCTACGGGCGAGTTGACTCTGTTTGCGATGAGCACCGACCAGGCCGCGACAACGGTGAGCATCGGCGACCTGCCCACAGGGGCGGAGTTCACTGAGCTTGTCTGGAATGCCGATGGCAGCGGTAAAGTCACCGAGTCAGGAAAAGTGAACGCCGGTTCCAGTGGAACGATCACCGTAACGGTTCCGGCCGGAAGCCTGGTCGCCTTAACCACCCGGCAACAAGACAATTAACAGTGAGTCCATTGCCCGCCCATACGGCGATTGGCAGCGGCACAGAGAAAACCATGGAAGGTGCATGCCCGTTGATGGTGCGTTGAATATGATTAGCGGGTGATGTTACTGCTTGTGCGGTTCCGCGGATAACCCGTCTCGGCACATCCTGACTCCTCATGCGTCCCTTGCTGGATGGCACTTCGGGCCGTGTGAGCTACGATTGTGTGGACGGTAAAAACGGCACCGGCTTTGCGCTGCCCCGATGGAGTGCGGCATTGGGGTCTCAACGTCTTGATGCAGTTCAAGAATGATGCCGTCTCGTCTAAATGGTTCGGATCAGCAGGTGGACAACATCGCCTTGAAATCTGAAATTGCACCAGAAATTCCGATTGAACGATTCGAGATCTTTGCTAAGGGGCTCGACCACCCTGAATGTCTCGCGTTTGATCGCGAGGGCTGGCTTTGGGCTGGCGGAGAATCCGGACAGATATACTCCATCTCGCCTGCCGGAGCACTTGAAACGGTAGCGGAGATGGGAGGGTTTTGTGCTGGGATTGCCTGGACACCGGAGGACGCGGAACTATTCGTTTGCAATCCGCAGCACGGCATTATCCGGGTGAGCCGGTCGGGCAAGTGGTCGGTCTTCGCCAAAGATGTTGGGACGCACCAGTTGGTGAGCCCGAACTACGGCGTCTTCGACCGCAGCGGCAATTACTACGTTACGGATTCCGGTAGTTGGAAAAAACGCAACGGCTGGCTTATTAGATATGGGAGTACCGGCAGCGGGGAGATTGTAGCGGGGCCTTTCGGCTATGCCAACGGTCTCGCCTTAAGCGCCGACGAGCAGCACCTCTTCATGGTCGAGAGCGACACGGACAGCATCTACCAGATAGATCTTGCAACTGGCGCAGCGGAAATATATGCGGAGGATGTCGGCCGGTTTCCCGATGGCTTAGCGCTGGATGTGGATGGCAATCTTTTCGCGTCATGCTACGCGTCGGATGACATTCATCGCATCAGCCCCGCCGGAGAGAAGAAGCTCTTCGCCTATGATCGGTGGGGCATTCTTCTCGGCCGTCCAACCAACCTTGCTTTTGGCGATGGCTACTTGTACGCCGCAAATCTTGGCCGCACCACGATTACACGTGCGCACGTCGGGCGCGCGGGAAAGCCGCTGGCAAATCAGTTGTGATCACTCTTGAGAACAAGGTTGCTATCGTCACTGGGGCGACCCATGGCATCGGCCGGTCGATCGCGGAGTTGTTCGCGGAGGCAGGAGCACGTGTCGTCGTGGTTGATATCGAACCAGCCTCGTGGTGCAATGATGCGGTCGCTCATGGACGCGGCGAAACCGTTTTTGTGCGCGCGGATGTCGGAGTTGCTGCGGACGTTCGAAAGGTGTTCGATATAGCTGCCGCACTGAACGGTCGCATCGATGTCCTCTGCAACAACGCCGCCTATGTGGGGCCTGGTCACGCCTTGGCGCTCGCGACCGAGGAAGAGTGGGAGCGATGCTATCGCGTTTCCCTGCTCGGAACACAGCGCTTCATCGCCGCTGCACTGCCTTATATGGTCCGCCAGCAGAGCGGCTCGATCATCAACATCGCTTCCGTTCAGGGCTTGGTGGCGGGGCGCGACTCGGCAGCTTACACGAGCATTAAGCATGCAATCATCGGCCTGACGCGCAGCGTGGCCTACGACTACGGTGCGCAGAACGTGCGCGTCAATGCCATCTGTCCGGGAGCGATCCAGACCCGCATTTCGCCGAAGCCGGGCGAAGCTCTCCAACAGCGCCAGATCGACAAGACCTTCCTGGGGCGCGTGGGTACGCCTCGCGAAGTGGCGTACGCGGCGTTGTTCCTCGCTTCCGATACTGCGTCATACGTGACCGGCGCCGCCATTCCAGTAGATGGCGGATGGACGGCGATGTAAGGGAACGATCCTATTCAACGCGATACATCCGCACCTTTTCATCATCGAGCTCGACTCCCAGGCCTGGACGATCGATGGGCAGGGCTTTTCCGTGGGCCAGCTGCAACGGTTCCATTAGGATGTCGTCGGTGTAGTACATAGGGCCAATGATGTCGCAAGGGAACTCTTCCGCGGTGATGCCAGGCGTCGCCATTGCCAGATGGATCATGGCGGCAGTGCCGACTCCGAGTTCGAGATTGCTGCCGATAGTACAGCCCAGCATGGCGGATTCAGCGATTCCGGCTATTCTGCGGGCTGCCCCGATGCCGGCAGACTTGCCGACATATACCGAAAGGGCTCCGGCCGCGTGGGCTTTCACTATGGCAAGGGCATCCTGCGGAGAGTAGACGCTCTCGTCCGCGAGGATGGTGGTCGACACCTGGCGGCGGACGTCCGCCAGCCACTCAACGTCACCCGGCGGTACAGGTTGTTCGGCGAAGTAGATGTCGAACTCCTGCAAACGGCGAATCATGGTCACTGCCTTCGCGGGAGTCCACGCGCTGTTGGCGTCGATCCCGAGACGGATTGCGGGCCCGACGGCTTCGCGAACGGCACGTACGCGGGCGACGTCCTGCTCGGGATCAATGCCCACCTTGACCTTCATGGTTTTGAATCCCTGCTCGAGTGCCCATCGCGCGATCTCAGTCGCACGCTCCGGCTCAACACCGGAGATGGACCACTTGGTTCGAACAAACTCCCGCACCGGGCCGCCCAGCAAACGATAGACCGGCAGACCGGCAACCTTGCCGAGGATATCCCACAGCGCCATTTCCAGAGCCGCCTTGGTGAAGGGATGGCCGGCCAGGGCGCGACGCATACGCGTGGTCAGCAGCTCGATGTTGCGAGGGTCCTGACCGGAGAGCGCCGGCTCGAAGATGGTGCGAATGAAGTGAGCCGCGGTGACCTGGTCCTCTCCGCTCCATCGTGGAGTGCACGAAACCTCTCCCAGCCCGTATACACCATCGTCGGTATGGACCTTGACCAGCAAGAAGGGTGACACGGAATGCGTACCTCTGCTGGCGCGAATTGCCAGTTCGGGGCGGAGGGGAACGTTGAGCGGGATGCATTCGACGGCGGTGATCTTCATCGGGTTCCATTATCGGGGTGTGAGAGGAAGAATGGGTGGAGGGTTTGCATCAGACGCCGGCAGCCCAGACGTTGCCGCCGGCGCGGATGGTTCGGGTGGCAGAGAAGAATTCGGCGGCGTGGGCAGAGCCTCCCACCTCGTCGGGAATTTCGGTCTTGTAGCCGGAGCGGTCGAGAGCTTCGCGGATTGCGGGGTCGAAATCGGCAGAGATTTCGAGCGGGTTGCCGGAGAGTGTGTGGATGCGGGGTGCTGTGGCGGCTTGATAGGCGGTGACCTCGTTGTCGACGATGCGCTGCGCCAGTTGCACGGAGACGCTGACGATACGGCGCCCGCCGCGGACTCCGATGGCTACATCGCGATCGGGAAGGTGAATGAGGAGCGGGCAGACGTTGTTGAGCGGGCGCTTCGATGGGCCGGGAGAGTTGGCGTGATTGGGACGTGGTTCAAAGCGGCACATGCCATGGGCGAGCATGATGCCGGTGCCGGGGACCGCGAGGCAGGAGCCGAAGAGGCCGCCCTGCGAGACGGTGACGCTGGCGATGTTACCGGAACGATCGGAGGCGGCGATGTGCATGGTGCCGTGGGGACTGGTGCCGGGGAGCGGCGAATTGGCGAGGCGCTCGGTCCACATGCGGGTGAGAACTTTTGCCATGGTGTCCCAGTACCGGGGATCGGTGTCTGGGAACATGGGTTGCTGCTCGAGATCCGCGAGGGCGCTGAGGACGCTGAAGCCGCCGTTGGGCGCGATGGCAGTGTGAATCTGCGCGTTGCGATAGGAGCCGGTGAGGGGATCGGTGATGCGGGGCTCGAAAGCAGCCATGTCTTCGCGGCTGAGGAGGCCGCCCTGGGACACGACGAAGTCGGCGATGGTGTGGGCGAGTTCGCCGGTGTAGAAGTCGCGCCAGCCCGCAGTGGCGAGGCGGTCGAGGGTGCGGAGGAGGTCGGCGCGGAGCCAGAGGGCGTCGGAGTTGGGGAGATGATCGAAGCCGTCGGGTAGGAGGAACTTCAGCGTGGAAGGATAGCGGGCGATGGCTTCGCGCTTGAACAGGACGTCGCTAAGGATGCGGGAGTAGGGAATCCCTGCGGCGACGAGCGCGCGTGCGGGCGCGATGATTTGCGGCCAGGGGAGTTGGCCCCAGCGCTCGGAGAGAGCGCCGACGCCGGCGATGAATCCCGGAACGGAGACGGCGAGCGGACCGTAGATGTTGGCATCGCCTTCGACGGTGCAGCCGTACTCGCGTTCGTTGATGTCGAGATAAGTGGTCGGGTTGGACCGCACAGGATGTGTGCGGAACATATCGGCCGCGGCGGCGGCAGGGGCGGTGGTGTTGGCGTCGACGGACCAGATGCGACCAGTTGCGCCTTCGCGGAGGACGGCGGCGAGAACGTATCCACCAAGGTCGATCTGTTGCGGCTGCATGACGGCGCAGGCGAGGCAGGCAGCCGCAGCCGCGTCAAAAGCGTTGCCCTCCTCGGCGAGGATGGCGGCGCCAGCCTGGGCCGCTTCGGCGGGACCGGTGGCGACGGCTCCATTTTCGCAGGTGATTTCGAGGCCTTCGCGAATGGTCCGGTTCATGGGATCTCCGGATGCTGCAGACGGAACCAGAAGAAGAAGCCGTAGATCACCAAGACCAGGCCGATGAAGGTGAGCCACCAGAGGCGAAGACTTTTCCATCCGGTGTAATGGAGGCGCTCTTTGAGAGGAAGAGGAGCGTAGCTGGGGCTCCAGATGATGTTGGCGGTTTTTGCGAGATCGGGAGGGGCGGTGAGGAGCGAGGTTGCGAACATCACGATCATGCAGAAAACCCAGGCGACGATGGCTCGATGGAGGTAGTTGGCATAAGGAGCGAAGACGGAGAGCTTGAAGAAATAGAACTGGAGGATGGCGGTGAAGACGAAGCCGGTAATGATGGTGGTCATTGCGGCGGTGGCGTTAGCCCGGCGCCAGAGAAGACCGACCGTGAAGATAACCGCGAACGGCGGGGCGATGTAGGCGAAACCTTCCTGGATGAGCACGAACAGGGACAGCTTCGACGTGCTGAACCAGATGGCGGCGAGGATTCCGAGAAATATGGTGGCGGCTCCGCTCCACTGACCGAAGACAACGAGCGAGCGCTGGGTGGCCTGGGGCCGCAGGAGCCGCTTATAGATGTCCATGGTCAGAATGGTGGAGGTGGAGTTGATCATGGCGGAAAGATGCGACATCAGTGCCCCGGCGATGGCGGCGAGGATGATGCCGCGAAGACCGCGCGGGACCAGGGATTCGACGAGCAGGATGTACGCCTCGTCGGGGTGGCGAAGGTGAGGAAAGAGGCTAAAGGCGATGATTCCCGGCAACACGAAGAGGAAGGGCATGACCGTGTGGAGGAAGCCTGCAGTGACGACACCCATGCGGGCGTTCCACTCGTCCTTCGCTCCCAGACAGCGCTGGACAATGTGCTGGCTGGTGCAGTTGTACCAAATACCGACGCTGAGAAAGCTGGTGAAAACTCCGGTCGCCGGGAACATTTGATCTTTAGGGCCGTGGAAGACCTGGAATTTGGCGGGGACCTCGTGCACCAGGTGAGAGAGTCCGCTGACCCGGTGAAGGCCGATGATCGGGACGAGGATTCCTCCGAGGAGGAGGACGGCCATCTGCATGAAGTCGGTCCAGGCCGCGGATTTGAGCCCACCATACACGGTGTAGGTCGCAGTGAGCACGCCCAGGAAGACGATGCCCCAGATGATGTTGATTCCGAACATGCTCTGCAAGGCAAGGCCACCGGCATAGAGCGGGCCTGCGATGAGCGAGAAGAGATAGCCGACCACGCAGAAGATGGCGAAGAGATACCGTGTAGTGGAGTCGTAGCGGCGCTCGAGAAACTCGGGCATCGTGTAGAGCCGCGTACGCATGTAGTAAGGAAGGAAGATCCAGATAAGGAGCGTGTAGACGATCCACGAGTTCCAGCCGAAAGCGGCGATGACAAAACCGTGGCGGTAGGCGGCTCCGACCTGCGCGATGAAGTAATCGCTGGAGAGCGCGCTCGCCACCATCGATGTTCCGATAACGTACCACGGGAGTTTGTTGTCGCCGAGGAAGTAGTCGCGCGGATTAGCTCGGCCTTTGCGGCCGACGATGAAGCCGACGGCCACCGTGACAAGAAGGTAGGCGACGAAGATGAAGATTTCCCAGCTCGTCAACTGGATGCGCGCTACGGGCATTCAGCCTCGATTCTGAGGATCTGCGGGCCTTCCCAGCGGCAGCGGCGGCAGGCCTGGGCGAAGTCTTTCCAGTCGTGCTTCCAATCGCCGGGGATGCGGGCGAAGAGACTGGCGTAGGTGGGGACGCCTTCAGGGCCCTTGAGGCTGACGCCGCGGCCGTAGACCAGGCAGATTTCCCCGATGAGACGGGGCGGGCTGGTGACGTTTCCGCCGCGATCGAAGAAGTAGAGGAGTTCACCGGGGAGGGGAAGAGAGGTCTGGTTCTGCGGCTCCACGGGGCTGGGGTTGTCGAGGAGCTGGAAGACTTCGGCTCCCGAATACATTCCATGGATGGCGCGGATTTCGACGGGGAGGATGGACCAGATGTAATCGCAGACGACGGGAGCTTCGTCGTCCAGCATGTCGGCGAGCAGGGATTCTCCGGTGGCAGGGAAGGTGAGGCGAAGCTTGCGGCTCATGATGCACTCCTTGGCGTCTTGAGGAAGCTGCGGCGATTCAGATTCCGGCGGCGCAGCTTTCGCGGCGGGGATCGACTCCGCCTTCAAGCCACCCGTCGCGGGCTGCTATGGCGTTGATGTCGGTGAGGGAGGTGCGATATTGGAGACGATGGCCGCGGGCTTCGAGGGCCTGCGTAACGTCGGTGGGGAATCCTCGCTCGAGGAAGAGGGTGTCGGGGAGCCACTGGTGGTGGATACAAGGAGCGTTGACGGCGTCCTGGGGGTTCCAGTCGAAGTCGAGGATGTAGAGCAGGACCTGAGCGAGCGCGGAGACGATGGTGGGGCCGCCCGGGGTTCCGAGGACAAGATCGGCTTTCCCGTTGCGGCTGACGATGGTGGGGGCCATGGAGGAGAGAGGGCGTTTGCCGGCGGCAATGGCGTTGGCTTCGCCGTGGATGACTCCGTAGAGGTTGGGGTGGCCGGGACGCTTGGCGAAGTTGTCCATGTTGTTGTTGAGCAGGAACCCGAGACCGGGGACCGTGACGCCACTGCCGTAGCGACCGTTGATGGTGATGGTGAGAGCGGCGGCGTTCCCTTCAGCGTCGAGAATGGAGATGTGCGTGGTGCAGGTGTTTTCTTCGAGTACGACTCCGGGGCCGAAGGCGGCACTGGGCGTCGCGCGGTGAGGATCGATAGAAGCGCGGAGACGAGCCAGGCGGTTCGGATCGAGGAGGTTTTTGGGATTATCGATGAAGGATGGATCGCCAATGGCGTCAGCGCGGTCGGCGAAGGCGCGGCGCATCGCCTCGGCGAGATGATGCAGAAAGGCGGAGGAGAGTGGAGCGTCGGCGGGAAACGAGGTGTCCTCGAACATTGCGAGGATCTGTAGCAGTCCGATTCCGCCTGCACTCGATGGAGGCATCGCCCAGACTTCTGAACCGCGATAGGTGTACATGAGCGGCTGATGTTCGTCGCAGGTGAACGAATCGAGATCAGACAGGCGGAGGGCACCGCCGTTGGCGATGGAGGCACGTGTGAGCAAGTCGGCAGTCTTGCCGTGGTAGAACTCGTCTTCGCCATAGATGGCAATGCGTTCGAGCGTGGCCGCAAGCTCGGGTTGGCGAAGGATTTCGCCAGGCTGAAAGCAATGGCCGTCGCGGAGAAGGATGCGCGTGGACTCCGTGTTGCGGCGCAGTGCGGCGGAGCCGGCCAGCATCTGCGCGCGCAGATAGCTGACGGCATGGCCCTCTGCGGCGAGAGCAATGGCGGGCTGGAGCAGGCGGCTCCAGGATAGACGGCCTTCGCGGCGGTGAGCTTCAGCCAGGCCTTTGACGAGGCCGGGCGTGGCTGCAGCAAGCCAGCCGGCCTCGCTGGCGTCCGCCGGCATATCAGCGAACATGTCGCGCGAGGCCGAGTGCGGGGCCTGCTCGCGGAAGTCGAGGCAGAGGGTTTGGCCGTTGGCCAGGCGTTCGAGAAGATGGCCTCCGCCGCCCAGGCCGCACATCCCGGGCTGCGTGACACAGAGAGCGAACGCCGCGGTGATGGCCGCGTCGACGACGCTTCCACCTTCTCGCAGAACGGCGACAGCCGCATCGGTGGCGTCGGTATCTGCGGTGGCAACCATGGCGCGGCGGCTGTGGACGGGCAGGGCTCCCCAGCGTTCGAAGTCTTTCGGTGAATGATCTTTCGACGTGTGCGAGGTCAACTCAGGGGACATGGGCTTGCGGCGGTGCAGCCTTCTCCTCTCCCGCGAAATCGAGATCTCCGGCAGCGAAGGCTTGGACGAGATCGGCGACGGCATCCACCGCGGCGTTGAGGAACAGATCTCCTTTTTCACGGGTCGCGTGACTGGGTGACCCGACCGTTCCGGTGGCGGAGATCTCGTCAAAGTTGCGGACCATATAGTAGGGCTGTGCACGAAGCATGTCCGGAACGCGGCGCAGAGGCGACGGAGGCAGAGAGTCGAATCGCTGCTGATCGCCGCGGGCGAGCGGACCGTCGTCCTGCACTTCGGAGAGATTGACCTGTTCGGGGTGTAGGACCAGCATAATCGAGGTCTCCATTTCGCAGGCATGGTTCATCCCCCCGGGAGGCGATGTACGAATGCGTCCAAATGCCTCCGCCGCCAGCGTCCAATAGGAGGCCAGCACGACGCTCAAGTCTGGATTCTCAACCTTCATTTCACACAGAGCGGCGCGGCAGGGAACGTCATTTCCGCCATGGCCGTTGAGCAGAAAGACTCTGTGAATTCCCATCCCGGCGAACGAACGGCAGAGGCCTTTGATGACGGCCATGTAGCTTGCGATGTCCAGGCTCACGCAACCGAAATGAGAGTGATGCGGCGAGTGACCAACCGGCTGCGTCGGCGCAAGCAGCACCTGGCCGGGTAGCCGCTGCTCGACCCGGCTCGCGATTCCGGAGGCGATCGCCGTATCCGTCCATAGCGGCAGGTGCGGTCCATGCTGCTCCAACGAACCCAGGGGCACAACGCATACCCGTGACCGCGCGGATTTTATTTCTGGCCAGGATAGTTGGGCGAGGATCATGCTCGGTGGCCGAATCGTACCACACCCAATCAATTAGCTGCACGACAAGTTCTCTAATTGACTCTTGGAACGTCGTGAAATTGCAACGCG
>DATNGO010000221.1:0-8438 GCA_035605855.1 Acidobacteriaceae bacterium
GGCGGGTGGCCCGATCACCACCCTACCGAACCAGCGACATCATGGGTGGCGGGTGGCCCGATCACCCTACCGGACCAGCGACATCATGGGTGCCCCGTTCATCGCGGCTTTATCGCGATGAGCGGGATATTCGCAGGACGCCTGAACAACAACCACCCACCTCCACCCTAACCCCACATCGTCAGGGCACGGCTTTCCGCCGTGCCGCTTCCGCCGCGCCCTTCAAACCCTTCCGCTCTGCCGAAGGCGTCGCAAAGTCCGCAGGACGCAGCGACTGAATCGCCTTCCTCTCCACCGCCACAAACTCCCCGCATCCAAAAAACAGAGGCCCCGACAACATGGCGAGCATCGACCCAAAAGACACAAAAGTTTTGTTCATCGCAGGCTTTGGCCCGATCGATCGCAACATCGCGGAGAGCCGCGCGCTCTACGCCGGCAGCCTTGGCATACCCTTCAAAGAGGACTCCACCGGCTATCTGCACACCGGCGATCTTGAAGGCGCAAAGCACTTTGCCCTCTGGCCGCTCGCCCAGGCAGCGCAGTCCTGCTTCGGCGTCGAGTTCTGGCCCGACACCATTCCCACCCCACAAGCATGGCTCGAATTTGAAGTGGAAGATGTCCAGCAGGCCACAGCCGACCTCGAATCGCATGGACATCGAATGCTGATCAGGAACAAAAAGGAACCCTGGGGTCAGACCGTCAGCCGGTTCCTCTCACCCGAGGGTCTGCTGGTCGGCCTGACCTTCACACCCTCTATGCGCGAACAGAAATAGTTCCACCTCACCCTTCACGCATCGTCAGGGCACGGCTTGGTAGTCCCGGGCTTCAGCCCGGGATGCCGCTTCCGCTAATCCTCGGCGCTCCCAGCTGCCCGAGCTTCGGCGCCTTCATCGCCAAACTCCCAACATCCGTTGGCCATCAGCACCTCCCGAAGGTCCCGAAACAAAATCCGATGGTCTCTCACCGATCCTGGACTGTTCGTGACAGTCGCAGGCGTACCAGCATCTGTGGTATCGATGCGGAGATGGATACCGTCGCGAGCGGCCCACAACCCTACCGCTGACACGACCGCGTTGCCGTCGCCCTTCTCGAATGTTCCTTGCTCGCCTGGTTTCATGACTATCTCCCTACCGTCAAATGCGCGATCTACACCCAAAAGGGGCCACCCCTCGCGCCGAATACCGGACGTTGACCATGCGATCTCCACAGAAAACTGCGTTTCCAACAATTCTTAGTTGGGCACTACGAAACGTTCCACGGGGAACATCGCTCTGGCCCAGCGTGGCCCGACGTCAGATCACTTTTTTATAAGCATCGGCGACCTTGTGGGCCGCCAGTTTGACCGCAGACCTCGCCGTATTTCCGGCATCAAGCGTGTGCCTGAGCGCCGATTTTCTCCGCGTCCCGCTATGTTCCACCGGAACGGTTTCAATATCGCCGCCGAAAATCGTGTGCGTCTCGTCCAACCGGTCGATCGCAGAATTCAGTTCCGCGACCACCGCGTCGGCTTCCTCGGAAAAGACAACCAATTCGACATTGATCTTCTGATAGCCCATAGTTCCCCCGTCTTCCATAACTCTACTCGCCGCCACGAACTGCCCCGACCCGTCACCATCGTGCCCCGCTTCCCATAGGCTCTTGACCGGCACCGGAAGACTACCCTGACCCCATCGCGCTCACCCCCTTCCCTCGTGCATAATGGCTGCCTCCCACGGGCCATCGAGTCAGGTTTGCATCAAAATCCGAACCCCTGAGGTTCCCATGCCCAAGTTCATCGTCGAACGCACCGTCCCGAGAGTCGGCGACCTCTCGCTTGAAAAACTCAAGGTCCTTCGCGACCTCGCGCACACCGCCCTTCAATCCTTCGGCGGCCGCGTGCAATGGATCGAGTCCTTCGTCACCGAGAACAAAATCTTCTCCATCCTCACCGCACCCGACGAGGCCACCGTCCGCGAATACTCCAAAATGACCAACCTTCCCGCCGACGGCATCCACCTCATCAAGCTCGTCGCCGACATCACCACCGGCGAGTAACGCGGCCTGGCCTGCTTGACAAAAACACCGGTCAGGAAAGGGAGCAGAAAATCCTCCTGGCTACGGGGGCCACCATAAGTCCACCCCTAAGTCAAATCCCCTGAAGACTTTGCGCAATAAACGGCGGAGGGGGTACCCCACCTCCTCCTTGAGGCATACAATTGCGCCTTTCCCGGGGTACGCAATTCAAATCCAGAAAGTTGAGAGAACATCCATGCTCGGAAATCAGATAGGTGAAGTCAAAGGAAAAAGGCTTGTCCGCCGGGTCCTTTCCATCGATCCTCCAACCGCAGAAGTGTCCTTTGAGGACGCCGGCCAGCTCCTCGGCACCAACGTCACAGGGATGGGAACCTACACCGCTTCCATCCGCCCCGACGGTTCCATCCTCGGCCACGGACAGGGCATGAACATGACGGACGCCGGCGAGGCCATCACCTGGACCGGCACCGGCCTCGGCAAATTCGGCCCCGGCGGCTCTGTCAGCTATCGCGGCATGCTCTTCATGCAGACTGCCTCCACAAAGCTCGCGGCTCTCAACAACTGCTGCGCCGCCTTCGAGTACGAAGTAGACTCCTCCGGGCAGACAGTCTCAAAGATGTGGGAATGGAAGTAGCAGGCGCGATCGGAAGGGCCGGCCCCATAAAGGCCGGCCCCTCGTCGTAGAGCACCGTCTATTCACAATGGGTAAGGATGGCGCAGCCATTTATTTCTTGCCATTCATTTCTCTTGCTATTCATTTCTATAGAAAGGTGGCGACCTAGTCGCTCGCCCCGCGACGCACACTGCACAGTATCTCGATAAGGCTTATGTTATTGCAGGGCTAATATCACAATCCAGGTCGGCTCCCGCACTTCAGCGGGCTTAAGGGCTCATCGGTCTAATTGCTTCACGTTCTTCCGAGGAGACTTGCGATGCCTATCCTTCCCTGGCGTACAGACGCAGACGGGTACAGATTCTCCAACTCCTGGACCCTCGATCCCACCGAGCGCGCCGCACTCGCGGCCATCGCGACTCCCATCGCGGCACAGGCCGGGCCGATGCTCATCCCGATCTTTCCGCCGCTCGCTCTCGACCCCATCACGATGGGCATCATCTCGACCGCTGCCGTCGCTGCGGTCAACATAGTCGCTTCCACCGCACCCATCAACTACGGCATGTGCGGCGGCATGGCCTACTCCAGTTGCGACTACTGGCACGCGAAACTTCCACTTCCATGCGGCGCCTTTCTGAGCGACCAACCGGGGCGCACCGCTCCAGTGCCAACGGCCATTCGCAACATGATCTGGTCGCGCCTGCTCGACAGCCTCAGCGGCGGCGGCGCACTTCAGACCACGCTTCTCTGGTCGCTCATTCTCAACCAGGTTCCCTCTGTCATCGGCGGGGGTGCGGGCAAGCTCAACGCTCTCACTGCTGCCGAGTGGACCAGGATCAAAGCCACCATCGACTCCGGAAACCCCTGTCCCATCGGACTGCTCTACACCAATCGCGACGTCTGGGATCAGCACCAGATCCTGGTCTACGGCTACGATGACTTCGGCACGCACGGCAAGCTCTACGTCTACGACAACAACGACCCTCACGGCTGGGGTGACGACGGCCACACTTCGACGAGCGACATCGTTACATTTGACTTCACCGGCCCCGCTTTGAAAGCGGCCTCACCCGGCGACGGACCCGGAACTCTTGCCGGCTTCTTCAAAACCAACTACGTGCCGAAAGCTCCCCCTGCGAACCTCGCAGCCGCGTATGGCCAGTTCCTGGCCTGGACCGACGATAAGCGCTCCTGGGAATTCGCTTACGGCGCGCTGCTGCCCATCGCCGACAATACTGAACTGACCGCGGTAGGAGGCACTGCACCCGGCATTTGCGCCACCGGAACCACGGTGCCGGTCAAGCTCATCCGGCCGCGTGACAACGGCCTGCTGCGCGAGCACAGTTCTGCGCCCGTCTTCCTTTACGAAGGCGGCTGCCCCTTCCACGTTCCGGATCCCGCCACGCTGAATCTGTTCGGAGGCTTCGGGGCCGTACGCCTCGCTCCCGACAAGACTCTCTCCAAGTTCATGGGTCCGCCGGACAACGGAACTCTGCTGCGCGAAACATCCTCCGCGCATGTCTTCCAGATCAACAACGGCATACCAACGATCTCGCCAACACCCGCCACCAACGCGGGTGCCCGCGTCGTATTCGATGGCGCTCTCGACTCGCTCCTGCTGGGGAGCCTCTCTCTCTCTGTTCCAAAGGTTACGATGGGCTCCGGGCTGACCGGCACAGTTCACCTCAAGACCGCATTCCCGGATCGCGATCTCATCGTTACGCTGGCTTCCACGCAACCCAACTACGTTACGGTTCCTGCCAGCGTTACGATCTTGAAGAACAACGCCTCTGCGAATTTCGCCATTACCACTCACGCCCTCGCTATCACCAGCAACAAGCTCGTTGCTGCAATCACGGCGACGCTGGGCGAAACTCCTGTATCAGCGCTGCTGGCTCTCGGAGCGCCACGAATCCTCTCGTTCGCGGTCTCGCCCAATCCAGTCACCGCCGGTCAAACCGCAACAGCCACCATCACCACCCAGTCTCCTTACCCTTTGCCGATCACTGTCGCGCTGAAGTCCTACGACACCGGCTTCGCGACGGTGCCGGCTTCCGTCACGATTCCCGCGAACACAACAACGGTCAGCTTCACCGTGACTGCCGTCGCCAGCGCGATTCCCTTTGCTCCGGCCAAAGTCGACATCAACGCCAGCTATGCGGACGTCTCTGCCGACTGCAACGTCACGGTCAACCCGTCGGTCGTCGCAGGAACGGTCAAGAGCCTCACGCTCAGCCCGAATCCAGTCACTTCAGGAGGCACCACTCACGGCACGGTCACGCTCCTCGCCGCCGTCACCACTCCAACCAACGTGGGTCTCATGTCTGGCCTTCTGAGCCAGCCTTCGCCCATCATTGCGAACATGCCCGCATCGATCACCATCAACCCTGGCCTCACGCAGGGCAGCTTTCCTATCACCGTCAAACCTCTCACGTCTCAAGCTACGATGCGAACAGCAAGGATCACAGCAGTAGCCGTAAGCCAGGCCTTCGCAACCTTAACCGTCTCCTGAATTCGCAGCCGGGTAAGAACTGACTTCAGCATCAATCAATGCGGACGCCACCGGTACGTTACGGTTTGACGCCTAAGCGCAGGCGATGCCTGGAACTCGGTGAAGGTCTCGGAGTCAATATCTTCAAATGTGTTGCTGAGGCTGGCCATGTTGCCGGAGAAGAATGGGGGCTTGCCGCCCGCGCCCGCGGCATTGGTATTGCCGCCGCCTCTGTGGTCGAGCAGTGCGGCGAGTTTGAGCAGCGGAGCCCGTTGCGCTGCATGGCTGAAACCAGCAATGCTGCTGGCGGGAATCTGATGTGCGGCAGGCGCATCGTGTGCCGAGAGCATCGCCAGCAGCATGCCGGAGTCCGATGCAAGCAGGCAGGTGTTCCCGTCTGCGGCAAAGACAAGGGGGAACGAACCATCGAGTTGAGACCACGAGATCTTCGCGTCGTGCTGCACGCTCCAGTGGAGCCCCGCATCGCCAACGGAGACTCTGGGCGAAAGCGCTGCAGTAAGGGCGTTCCTCCACGCAGCGGCATCGCAGGAGGTTCCGGTTGCCAGCACAAGGCCTGTATGAACTGTGCTGAAGATGTTGCTTTGGTCTGACGATTCCCTGCTCGGTGCTGGCTTGTCCGATGCACTGGAGATGGAAAGCATGGCGATGGGAGCGTTCGCTTTGAGCAGCGCTTGAAGTGCGGCGAGTGCAGTAGCGCGTGAATCCGTTGGCGCCTTCGCGGTGTCGACGCGGTCGTCAAGGTCGGATGGATCGCCCGCGATGGGGACGCTCAAATCAGCCGATGGGGCCTGGTGAGGACTCGGTATGCCGGCTGCACTGTGTGCGAGCAGCTTGTCGTCAATCTCAGCCAGCGTGTCGTCGGCTGAGGGATGCGCGACCGCGCGATACACGATATCCGGCGGAAGGAAGTGCAGCACCGGGGTGAGGTCGGCGTCGAGGGAAGGCTGAGCCGCGCTTGAGGGCAGGAGGAATCGCTCTTCGCGGAAGACGCCGGGCTCGCGGTAAAGATCGCTGAGCGCAGCAGTGTATCGGCGCGTCGCCGTGATGTTCTGCTGCACCCAGTAGGTGCGGAAGTAGGGTGAGCGGGTAATTTTTCGA
The DNA here is from genome assembly GCA_035605855.1 of Acidobacteriaceae bacterium. Lineage (GTDB taxonomy): Bacteria > Acidobacteriota > Terriglobia > Terriglobales > Acidobacteriaceae > Granulicella. The sequence continues at coordinate 6,237 of DATNGO010000221.1, forward strand.
AGATCAAGAGTGAGGCGCAAGTCACCGGGCTTCTCATTCGCGGCGGCGGCGCTGGCGGCGTACCAGGGATCGGTGGCCAGGGAACGGCCTCCGGGATGCGCCATCTGTTCGAGCGCGCCGGCGACGAGGTCTTCGCGTGTGGCCAGCAGCAACATGTCGCCGCGAATCGCGAAGGCGACGGTACGCGGGCGGGGATTGGCGCCGCCATCTGAGGCCACGGCGGCTACCGCAGGTGCTGCGTTAGCGGCGTCCTCTGAGTTGCGAACGTAGAAGGTCACGCCGCCCGCCTGACGCTGCTCGAACCTGTCGCGCAGCGCGAGCAATGGCATTCCGGCCAACCGTTCGGACGGGAGGCGAGTGATGTAAAGGAATTCGAGATTCCCGATGTCATACCAGGCGAAGAGACTCTGGGAACCCGCCACCTGCTCGATGAAGTTTGAATCGGGCGCGAGACCGGCAGCGGCGGCGAACTCGCTCTGCGCCTGGCCAAGGCGGCCGAAGAGACGCGAACGGGAGAAGTCGGCGTAGTCATCGCCGGCGAGCCAGCGGTGCTGCTCCGGAGAGTTATTCCAGGAGTGGAGCAGCGCAGAAAAGTCAGGAGACTCGATTGCCAGCAGAGCTCCCGGCGGAGCGCAGGCAGCGAGCGAGGGCGCCGCATTCGTAGTGACCTCGAGCGCGGCGTAGACGCCTCCGGCGGTGAGCGCGGCGGCAAGAAGCACAATCGCGGCGAGGTGAAGGGTTCTCATGGGCGAACCTCGGGCAGCGCGCGGAGACGCGGCCGAACAACGACTATCTGGACAACCGAAGACTGAATCACGGGACGGCGTTGCTCGTTCTCAGCGGCAAGATCGAGAGCAACCTGCAACCTTTGAATTTGAGCATTGAGTCGATTCGCTTCTGTGGCGGAAGGATGTGTGTTGAGAGCGGCGCGAAGATCTTTGACAGCCGTCGCGTCCTCACCGCGATGCTGGTCGACATCGGCGAGCGCAAGCAGGAATGCGCGATGCGATGCTTCATCGGGGAGCGCCACATCAAGCGTGAAGGGGTCGAGCGAGTTTGGCGCAACGGAGCTTTCCACGCCGGGTGTGTCAGTGTCTGCCGTGTTGTTGCCGGAATCGCTGATGCTGGCGTCGTCTGGTTCGGGGTTCGGCGCAAAGCGAAGGTAAGCATGGACGTTGAGCACAGGTTCGATGGCAAAGTGTGCGGCTTCAAAATGCGCCAAAGAAACTTCCGCCTCGAAGAGACGCAAACGGACGAAGTCAGAGAGCGCGTCCGGAGCAAGGAGCAGCGCGGAACGGAGCAATGGCAAGGCTCGTGCCGGCGGTACGGCTTGCGCAGCCACCATACTTGCGTAGACGAAACGCGGTTGCGCGGTTGGCGCGTTGGAGGCTAGCTGCGTCAGCTCTGCGGAGTCGAAATGTCGTGGCGCGCCGGCAGTGTGGAGCGCGAGCGCAGCCAGCACTCTCGTTGCGTAGGGTGACTGCGTGCTTGACCCGATGGAGGTCAGGGTTGCAGGAGCGTCCGGCTGGTGCGCGGCAAGCTCAGCAGCGGCAAGACGCATCTGATCGCTTGCGTTCCACGGATTGCCGCGTGCCAGCGGTTGCAGGAACGTCAGCGCTTCAGAAGCATGATGTGTGCGCTCGAGCAGCGAGGCGGCGGCATCGAGGGTGGCATAGAAATCGCCGCGCTGTGTAAAGCGGTGCAGCAGGCTGAGCGCGCCGGGAGGGTCGCCGGTGTCGAGACGGGCCTGCGCGAGCGCCAGGAAATCGGAGTCCTCGGCCTGCTGGAGCGCAACCTTGCGCTCAAAGACGAATTCCAGCAGGGCACGGCTGTCCGCGTTGTCGTGGCGAAGCCTCAGCGTATTTGCGACGCTTGCCAGGATGCTGAGCGACGGAGCTTTGTCGGAATCTGCAGAGAACCTGTCGAGCAGTGCTGTCAGGCGCGACTGCTGGATAGCAAGAAGAAGATCGAGGCGGACGAACTGGTCCTTGCGGCGCTCCGATGGCGCGACCGACCCCAGCAGTGCCGCAGCATCTGTAGTGCGTTGCTGATCCAGCAACCACGATGCGTAATTGCTTATTGCGTCGTCAAGTGCCTGCTGCTCAAACCCACTCTGCATTTGCCGGGCGTTGTTCAATGCGACACGTGCGAGTGCGAGGCGAGCCCGAAAGACCGGTTCGCGCCGGGCTTTCGGAATTGGCA
>DATNGO010000222.1:0-4285 GCA_035605855.1 Acidobacteriaceae bacterium
TCGAGCAAAACTGAACGGAGCGTTAGATCAACCGGGCCGTCTCGAGGCAAACAGAGCGCAACCTCGCTGCCCTCGCGAAGAAACCCCTACTTCTGTGGAACCTGATTGGGTGAATAAGGTTGCATGGAGTTTCTCAAGAAATTCAGTCACGGTTCATGTAATTACAGGCGAATCAACATCATCGCGGTGACTGTCCTTGGGCGACGACGGCAATTCCATCCTGCCAATTCTGCTCGATGCTGGTACCCTAGCTTGCCATGGTCGATGCAGGCGCAGTCATCGCGCATCTTGAAGAGCTTCGTTCGCTTACCGCGGACGAGCACGGAGCACAACGTATTGCATGGTCGCCCGTCTGGCTTCGCGCACGTGCATGGTTCGAGCAGAAGCTCGCTGGCCTTCCCATCGAGCATCATTACGACGCCGCAGGGAACCACTGGATGACTCTCCCCGGGGTGTCTGAACGCGCGCTTGTGCTCGGCAGTCATCTGGACTCCGTTCCCAACGGCGGCTGGCTCGACGGTTGTCTCGGTGTCCTCACGGGGCTTGAGATCCTCAGACATCTCGCACGCGAGCACAACAATCGGCCACCCTGCACCCTCAAGCTCGTCGATTGGGCCGACGAAGAGGGCGCGCGTTTCGGCCGCAGCCTCTTCGGCTCATCCGCCTTCGCCGGAACCCAGACCATCGACACCGACCGCATTCGCACCGACCGCGACGGAACGACCCTCGAAGCCGCGCTCGCAGCTTGCGGAATCTCGATTGATCGCGTCGGCGATGCTGCCGTGGAGCGCAAAAACCTTGCCGCCTATCTCGAACTTCACATCGAGCAGGGGCCTATTCTCGAGCGCCTCGGCAAATCACTCGCCGTCGTGCAGGGCACCAAAGGCGTGGAGCGTTGGGCCATCACCTTCCACGGCCAGGAGGCGCACTCCGGCTCCACTCCGATGGAGGTTCGCCGCGACGCGCTCGCTGCCTGCGCGAAGCTCGCGCTGGAAATCCGCCCCATCGCTCGCAAGCATGAGAACTCCGTCGCGACGATGGGCAGCGTCAAAACCTTCCCCGGCATCGTGACCTCGGTCGTTGGTCGTTGCGAGGCGACGCTCGACATGCGCGACCTTGACGCGGACGTCCTTGCCAGCATGTTGCGCGACGCCCGTGCTGCCAGCGAGCGCTTCGCCACTGAAGAGCGTTGCACCGTCGACTGGTCGAAGATCTGGTCCATCGAGCCCATCCCGTTTCATCCCGAACTCATCGCGCTCTGTGACGAGGCAATTCTCGAAACCGTCGGCGTCAGCGAGCGGCTTCCATCCGGCCCGCTGCACGACGCCGCAGAGGTCGCACGTCTCGGCATTCCAACGGTTATGATGTTCGTCCAGTCCCTCAATGGATTGAGTCACAACCGCGCCGAAGACACCAGGCGCGAACAGCTCCAACAGGCTGTTGTGGCAATGAATCGGCTTGCAGAGCTGACTATCGACTGGATTCTCCGTCCATAACAAGACACAGGAGTACCAATTGAGTTCCTGTGTCCACCTGAAATGGTGCATAATCGTGACTTCCAATGCGCCGGGATGGAGGAAGAAGCCATATCTGCGGCCGCGGGCTGCCGGATAACGACACCTCTTCCAATTCGCCGGCGGGAAGAGGAGTGCAGGACGTATCAATGAGTGATCCGCTAACCTTCTCCGCACAATCCCCGCACTCCCAGGAGATTGCTGCGCGCTTTCCGGACCTTCATCCGCCGCTCGATAGCACCGCTGCCGTTGCCGAAGCCAATCGCTGCCTCTACTGCTTCGACGCGCCCTGCACCACTGCCTGCCCCACGCACATCGACGTCCCACGCTTCATCAAGAAAATCGCCAGCGACAACCTCGAAGGCTCGGCGAAGACCATTCTCGAATCGAACATCCTCGGCGAAAGCTGCTCGCGTGCCTGTCCCGTGAATGTCCTCTGCGAAGGCGCCTGCGTGCTGCATCGCTATAACAAGCAGCCCATCGCTATCGGACGCTTGCAGCGCTTCGCCATGGAGTCGATCGCGTACAGCGACAATCCACTGCCATTCACGCCGGCTCCCGACACCGGCAAGTCGGTCGCACTCATCGGCGCCGGTCCCGCATCGCTTGCCTGCGCTGCCGAGCTCCGCCGCCACGGCATTCGCGCCCTCCTCTACGACGCGCGCGCTCTTCCTGGCGGCCTCAACACGTACGGTGTCGCCGAATACAAGCTCACGCTGTCCGCCAGTCTTCGCGAGGTTGATCGCATCGCTCAGCTCGGCGTCGAGTTTCACATGAACACAACCGTCGACACCGCCATGCTCGATCGCCTCGAATCCAATCACGACGCGATCTTTCTCGGTGTCGGACTCGGTGCGATCCATCGCCTCGGCATCGCGCAGGAGGACATGGCAGGCGTGACCAACGCGCTTACCCTGATCGCCGACTACAAGCGCGGGGCCGTAACCGGGATCGCCGGCCGCGTCGTCGTCATCGGCGCCGGCAACACCGCCATCGACGCCGCAAACGCATCGGTACGTCTCGGCGCGGATGAGGTCACGATGGTCTATCGCCGCGGCCCGGAACAGATGTCTGCCTTCGACTTCGAGTACGAGCACGCCAGGCTGGAGGGCGTTCACTTCCTCTGGCACGTGCAGCCCGTCGGCCTCAAAGGCAACGGCAAAGTTGAAGGACTTCGACTCCAACGCCTCGAGACCACAACCGATGGCTCACTTGTCCCTGTGCCTGACTCAGCCTTTGATCTATCCGCCGAACACGTCGTCCTCGCCATCGGCCAGTCCACGCACACCGAGCTCCTCGCCGGCAGCGAAGCAAAGGCCGCCAAAGTAAAGCTCGAGCGCGGCCGCATCCTCATCGACCGCGCCACTGGCCAGACCTCCAACCCCAAATACTTCGCAGGCGGCGACTGCACCAACGGCGGCCGCGAGGTCGTCGATGCCGTGGCTGACGGTAAGCGCGCCGGCACCGCAATGGCTGCATGGGTCTTGGGAGGAGAAAATGCCTAGCCCAACCCTCGAGACCACCTTCGCCGGCATCAAGTGCCTCAACCCCTTCTGGCTCGCCTCCGCTCCGCCCACCAACTGCGGCGAGCAGGTCATGCGCGCCTTCGACGCAGGCTGGGGCGGCGCCGTCTGGAAGACCATCGGAGAGCCCATCACCAACGTCAGCTCGCGCTACTCCTCCATCGACTACAACGGACAAAAAATGATGGGCCTGAACAACATCGAGCTCATCAGCGACCGCCCCATCGAGGTCAACCTCCGCGAGATCGAAGAAGTAAAGCGCCGCTATCCGAAGCACGTCGTCATCGCGTCGCTCATGGTCGAATCCAAACGCGACGTCTGGCACGACATCGTCAAGCGTGCCGAGGGCGCCGGCGCCGACGGCCTCGAGCTCAACTTCGGCTGCCCGCACGGCATGAGCGAGCGCGGCATGGGCTCGGCTGTAGGTCAGGTGCCGGAATACTGCCAGCAGATCACCGAATGGGTGAAGGAAGCCGCGCGCACTCCTGTCATCGTCAAACTCACGCCCAACATCTCCGACATCCGCATGCCCGCGCGCGCCGCCAAACGCGCCGGCGCCGACGCACTCTCCGCCATCAACACCATCAACTCCATCACCGGCATCGACCTCGACACCTTCGAGCCGCGCCCTAACGTCGACGGCAAGTCTTCGCACGGCGGCTATTGCGGCCCCGCAGTCAAGCCGATCGCGCTCAACATGGTCCAGCAGGTCATGTCAGACCCCGAAGCCGCGCTCCCGATGAGCGCCATCGGCGGCATCGCCACCTGGCAGGACGCAGCCGAGTTCATCCTCCTCGGCGCGGGCACCGTGCAGGTCTGCACCGCGGCCATGCACTACGGTTATTGCATCGTCGAAGACATGGCCGACGGACTGCTCACATGGATGCGCCGCAAAGGCTTCCGCACCCTCGACGACTTCCGCGGCCGCTCGCTGCCCAACGTCACGGAGTGGAAGCACTTGAACCTCAACTACAAGATCGTCGCGCGCATCCACGAAGACAAGTGCATCGGCTGCCAGCTCTGCTACACCGCCTGCTGGGACGGCGCGCACCAGTGCATCCATCTCGATCGCACGCTACCGCAACCTGACACCACACGCACACCGCAGGGCATCGCCGCTGAAGCCCCACGCCGCATCACTACAACACCGATCCCCAAGCTCGACCTCAACGGTGCAGGTGCCGAAGGCCCCTATCTCACACCACTCTCGCGCATCCCCCGCGTCGACGAGGACGAGTGCGTCGGCTG
>DATNGO010000223.1:0-8293 GCA_035605855.1 Acidobacteriaceae bacterium
AACGTGTTGCAGACGCTCGGGTCCCCACTGTCAAACCCTCGCTTGAACCACATCTCCCGCTGCTGGCTCGAACCATGAGTCCAGCTTTCAGGACTCACCGCTCTGCCGGCCGTCTTCTGCAGATGGTCATCGCCCACCGCCGCCGCCGCACTCAGCGCGGCCTCCATGTCTCCCGGCTGCACAATCCCCCGCTCTTGCGCCGAGTGCCCCCACACGCCCGCGTAGCAATCCGCCTGCAGCTCCGTGTCAACCGACAGATGATTCTGCTCCTGCGGCTCCTGTTCCTCCAGCCGACGAACCCTTTGTTCCGTCCCGATCAAATTCTGCACATGATGCCCCAGCTCGTGCGCGATCACATACGCCTGCGCAAAGTCAGCCGTGCTGCCGCCAAACCGCCTCAGATCGTCCCAGAAGTCAAGATCGATATAGACCTTCTGATCCCGCGGGCAGTAAAAGGGTCCCGTCGCCGCCTGCGCCGTCCCACACCCCGAGTACGTCGCCCCGCGGAACAGCACCAGCTTCGCGTGCCTGTATGGAGGCCAACCCTTCTCCTGAAAGATCTGCGGCCAAGTCTTCTGCACGTCGTCCAGAACGAACGACACCAGGTGGGCATCGCGATCTTCCCCCGCTCTCTCCTCCGGTGTCTGCTGCTGCTGCTGAACCTGCTGTGTCGGCGTCCCACCGCCGAAGAATGCACCCAGGAAGTTGTGTCCGGTCACCAGGCTGATCACCAGCAGCACCAGGAAGCCGACGATCCCAATCCCGCCGCCGCCAAAGCCGAACCCGCCGCCGCCACCAGAATCGCCTCTGCGATCCTCAATGTCGCTGCTCATCCCACCGTCTTGCCAGTCCATACACGCACGCCTCCTGTCCTAGGATGCACGACAGGTCCCGGCTTGCGCCCGCCAAAAAGCGTCGCTCTACGTAAGAGCCACGCTTCCAAAGGCGGCGATGATGATCGCAATCACCATCAATACGAACCATCCAATTTTGCTACGCGAAATCACGAAGAGACTCCCAAATCAGAGGTCCAGCTCAACTGCCTCTTCGTTGTATTCCCTACACTAAGGTCACGGTACTCCCCATTCGCGACATCCGGCGACCCACTCGCGTCACTTCCTCAGTGTGCAACCCAGGATCTCTCCTGAAGATGGACACCGAAGTGACGTCCGTTCACGCCGTTTCGGGAGCAATGTTCTAATGAACCACGCCCGCCTGGTCCACAGGCCAGTACACAAACGCTGCGCGGCCATAGATCAAGTCCCGCGAAACCGGCCCAAAGTCGCGGCTGTCGCTCGAGATCGACCGGTGGTCTCCCATCACAAAGTACTCACCTCCGGGTAATACCATCTCGGGCTGCGAGCGATCGTCCCTGTACCATGCGGGCACATAACGCTCCTTCAGCTGCTTGCCATTCACGTATACCACGCCGTGGTCGATCCGCAGATCGTCCCCTGGCAGCGCAATCACGCGCTTGATATAGCTCTTCGTCTCATCATGCGGATACCGGAACACAACGATGTCTCCGTGATGAATCTCGCCAATCCGGTACGCAAATTTGTTGATGAACAACCGGTCCTGGTCCTCCAGCTGCGGCAGCATGCTCGTGCCTTCCACGCGCACCGGCTGATACAGAAACAGGATGATGAACACCGACACCATTACCGAGATGATCAGGTCACGCGTCCAGGGCCGCCATCCGTTCTCCGGACTACGGCGTCTTCGCATGCGCACAGTCTGTTTCGGCAGCGACACCTCCTCGGGTGCCGCACGCCTCTCACTGACCTGATCAGTGACGTCCTCTTGCATCTGCCAGTCGTTCTCCAGCCGCCGCTGAATCGGCGGCCCACCCACTAGTTTAGACGGACATTCTGCGATTTTGCTTCACTCCGTCGTCCGGCGCATCTCATCCTATTTCGTCACGGGTAGCCCCAGCCCCGGCACCATCCCCTTCGTGTCCAGCCCCTCCGGCGACCAGGCATCCACAATTGCCTTCCCCATCCGCGCAATCAGCATCTCCCCGGCGTTATCCACCGTCCAGCTCTGGTCCTGATTGTCATACGTGAAAATCGAGATCACCATCGGCCCCGTCTTCCCCGCCACCAGCGCCACATCATTCCGCACCGCGTTCAGCGACCCCGTCTTGCTCGCCACCGTCTGATCGCCGCCATTGGGCAGATAGCGCGGAATCGTCTCGCGGTAGAACTGGTCCTTCAGCATCGTCAGTGCAACGTCGCAAACAGCCTTGTCCTTGTCGTCCATCGGGGCCCAGTCGCCCAGCCCTGTCGCTCCCGGAGTCGCCCTTCGCAGATGGCACTCCCCAATTTGCTCGAGAATCTCCGCCATCTCCCGCGGCGTCGTCTTTCCCAGCCCGAACTTCGGCTGGTCGGCCGGCATCGGCCCCGACGGCGGCTTCATCACCTTCTTGTACAAGTGAGTATTCTTCAGTCCCAGCGACTCCACCCTCGCATTCACCGCATCCACGCCAAACCGGTCAATCGCCAGATTCGTCGCCGTGTTATCGCTGACGATCACCATCATCGTCAGCACATCCTTCAGCGTTACGGTCAGCGGCGTGTCGAAGAAGTGCAGCATGCCCGACCCGCCAACCGCCTCACCCGGCTTCAGAGTCAGCTTCTCGTCCCAGCTTGCCTTCCCCTCGCGGACGTCGACCATCGCGTTGTACAGGATTGCCAGCTTGATCACACTCGCCGTCTGCACCGGCTCGTCCGCGTCGATCGCTACCTCATGCTCCGAGTTAAGTTGTCTGGCGTACAAAGCGACCTTGCCGTGGTGCGCCTTAATCATGTCGCTCAACGTTGAGTTCAGCCCATCGTCCGCACTGTGCTGACCCCACCCGCCCGCCGTCCCCGCCACAACCATCGCCGCCACACCTGCCACCCAAACCAGCCTCCGCACCATCCTGTCGCCGTCCTCCCTGTCTTACCTCTCCCGAGCAGAGTACATCGTACGGTGCCCGCTACAGTCCAAGTCTTTGCGTTCACCCCATTGGGTTTGATTTAGAATGAAGAGTAACGGAATCCTATGGCCACACTTACCATGCCGTCCCCGACTTCCACAGAGAAGTCGATGCCCTACCCCCTGAGCGATCTCCAGAGCCTCAGCACAGAACTGCCAAATGAGGCTTCCGCAGGACTCGACACCAAGTCTGCTATTGAGATCGCCCGCATCATCTCCCACGAGGACGCGAAGATCGCCGCAGCCGTCAAGAAGGCGCTACCCGAAATCGCCATGGTCATCGACACCGTCGCCCGCTCCCTCCGCGACGGCGGCCGGCTCATCTACGTCGGCGCCGGCTCTTCGGGTCGCATCGCTGCCCTCGACGCCTCCGAGTGCCCGCCCACCTTTTCCACCGCCCCGCAGCAGGTGCAGTACATCATGGCTGGCGGACCGAAGGCCCTGGCCTCCGCCTCCGACGTCAACGAAGATTCGCCGGAGATCGGTCAGCGTGACATCGCCCGCCGACGGCCTACAAGGAAAGACATCGTCATCGGCGTGTCTGCCTCCGGCCGCACGCCCTACGTCGTCGGTGCCGTCGACTACGCTCGCGCCCGAGGCGCCAAAACCGCAGCCGTCACCTGCAACGTCCACTCTGAGCTCTCCCAGGTCGCCGACATCACCATTTGCGCCGAGGTCGGCCCCGAGGTCATCTCCGGTTCCACGCGCATGAAGGCCTCGTCCGCGCAGAAGATGATCCTCAACATGATCACCACCGGTGCCATGACGCGCCTCGGCTACGTCTACGACAACCTGATGGTGAACGTGCACATGAAGAATGCCAAGCTCGTCGAGCGCGGCATCGGCGTCCTGATGAAGCTTTGCGGCATCGACCGCGAGACCGCCATCCGCACCATCAAGGCCGCCGGCAAGTCCATCCCCATCGCCGTCGTCATGCTCAAGGCCAACGTCGACAAGATGGAAGCCGTCCGCCGCCTGCAGAAATCCGACGGCAACGTCCGCCTCGCCATCGACGACTCCCGCCTCGAACTCTAATCACCCCACAAACCTGGGTACCCCACCGGGTGCCCCACCCTCGACGCGTAGCGGCAGGGTGGGGTATCGCGCGTTAAGACGCGCGACGTGGTTTGCACCGGCGATGGCTGCTTCCTATGCGGCGAAAATGGACACGCCACAAGAGTCTAAAGCGCCGGCCGCCTGGATTTCTTTCGGCAGAGCCCACCGAGACTTGACAAAGCCACCCTCGAGGACAGGGGGGTGAGACAGAGGTGTCACAGGATGCGCACGCCGAAACGGCACAAAAGTCCAGGCTTAAGTCCAATGGGATGAAGACTTTGTGCAATAACAGGGGGGAGGGGGGCGACGACCTTTGAACGGCAGCGCCGACTTTTCGGTTCGCAGGTGAAGCCATAGCATTTGTTATGATCGCGGCGCGTTGAAATGCGTCATAGGGCGAACAGGAGAGCCTGTGCGGCGAAGAGATTTCTGTAGGTTTCTCGCGGTGATTGCGGCATCGAAGGCCGTACCGTCATTTGCACAAACAGCACCCCATGGCCAATCCGGATTGCCAGAAGGATTTAGCCGCTACACCCAGGACTATGCCGAGTTCTGTGCATTGCCGCCGGAGAAGAGAGTTTTCTACAAGGTCAGCGATGGCAGGATCCTCCAGACAAAACTGGATGAGTCCACGTGGCAGCCACCGCCATGGAATTACAATCCCTCTCCACTGCAACTCGCGGGCGGCATGTGGGACGACGTACCCCTGGAGTCACCTGTCCCCAATCTTGCGGGAGAAGGCCCCTTCAAGCCGGCGTGGAATTCATTGCTCGACTATGAGGCGCCTGATTGGTACCGGGATGCAAAGTTCGGGATCTGGGCTCACTGGAGTCCCCAATGCGTTCCTGAAGCGGGTGACTGGTACGCGCGCAATATGTACATTGAGGGCCAACGGCAGTACCAATATCACTCCCAGCATTACGGTCCCCCATCGCGTTTCGGATACAAAGACCTTTGCGCCCAATGGACGCTGCTGAATTGGGAGCCTGACGAGCTGATCGCACGATACAAGAAGGCTGGCGCGAGAATCTTTGTGGCGCTTGCCAATCACCATGACGGTTTCGACGCGTGGAACTCGAAACATCAACCCTGGAATTCAGCAGCCATTGGCCCACATCGCGATGTTGTCGGAACATGGGCCGCTGCAGCGCGAAAGCAGGGGCTGCGATTCGGTGTCAGCGTGCACCAGGCTCGAAATTGGTGGTGGTTTCAACCTTCTCACGGCGCGGACAAATCGGGACCGCTGAGCGGAGTTCCATACGATGGAGTTCTGACCGAACTGCAGAGCAAAGAAGAGTGGTGGCAAGGGCTCAATCCGCAACGCCTCTACTGCGTGAAACACCCACCGGATGCGCTACCGGATGTTTCCTACGTCAAGAATTTCTACGACAGAACCCGCGACTTGATTGATCTGCACGATCCCGACCTCCTGTACTTCGACGACTCGTTGTTGCCTCTCGGTTGGGGCGGGATGAACATCGGAGCGTACTTCTACAACAACAGCCTCAAAAGGAACAGCGGCAAGATGGAGGCCGTACTGAACGTCAAGGATGTTCCCGATCGCCTTGCCAGGGCGGTGATTGCTGATTATGAACGCGGTTTGACCGCCGAGATCATGAAATATCCATGGCAGTCGGAAACCTGCATCGGCGCGTGGCATTACCTTCGCTACTTATATGAAAAGCCGGGAGAATACGGCGGCTACCTCAATCCTCGCGACGTGATTCATTGGCTGATCGATACAGTCAGCAAAAACGGCACCTTCATTCTCAACGTGCCCGGAAGGCCGGACGGAACAATTGACAGCAAGGAAATCGCGGTGCTGGATGGCGTGACCTCCTGGATGGAGGTAAACGGCGAAGCTATCTACGAGACACGGCCGTGGAAAATCTCCGGTGAGGGACCCAACATGGTGAAGGCCGGATCCTTCCAAGGCGGGAGCGTGAACAAGCTTGGCGAAAAAGACATTCGGTTCACCCGCAACAAGGCGGGCAGCGTCATCTACGCGATAGTGCTCGGTTGGCCGGCCGAGCCGATACTGATTCGATCGCTCGGAGCATCGGCGACGACAAGCCCGGGCAAAGTGGCGCGCGTCCAACTTCTCGAAACGGAGGCAAGGGTCGACTGGAGCCAAGATCCAGAGTCTCTCCGCGTGCAGCTTCCAAAGAGTTATCGCCCGGCAGTGGACTTCGCTGCGGCTCTCAAGGTGACTCTGGCGTGAAAGCGTGATCGGCCTGCTCTCCGCTGGCGATCAGGTTGTCCGGTCAGCATTATCGGCCGCGAAATCGCCGCGAACATCAATTTCATGGTTCCTCCATCGTGGCAGCTGCCACAATTAGCCGTCAAAAAATAAACCGCAAAATCGGACCGCGCGATAGTTATCGCGGGTGCGCCGGATCGGACAGACGTTTTCCCAGAATTTAGTGCCTCCAACGTTCACCTGCTTCGATTTCGTGAACCAGAAATCCCGAAATAAGGGGTCGCGCACAATTTCTACATTGTGCTCCGCAGCAGTCGACGGATATATTTGCGCTGTGCAAATGACACGCTCGTTCATAAAGCCTGGGTCCCTGAATCGTCATACGTTCCTGTCAGGACTGCTTCTACTTTGTTGCTTGCTCTCATTCGGCACAGCACCATCCCAGTCCCCCACGGTCCGCGCCATCATCGATGTGTCCAAAACGGGACAGCCGATCTCCCCATACCTCTACGGAATGTTTTTGGAACACGGCGGAGACATCGTCAACACCGGCCTCTGGTCCGAGATGCTGGCGGACCGCAAGTTCTTCTATCCCGTGCAGACGGCTTCGCCCACGCCTCCGCCGGCAATCGGCAACGCTGCCGGCAATCCGCGCTTCCGCAATGTACCGACGCGATGGTGGTCTCCCATCGGTAGGAACGATTTGATCACCATGGACGCAAAGACCCCGTACACCGGCGATCACGCGCCGCTGGTCAGGCTCGATGGCAACGAGCCGCACGGCTTCCGTCAAGGTGGGATCGCCATTCGAAGCGGCAAAGCGTACACCGGCCGCATCGTCCTCGCGGGCACTCCGGGCGCGGTGGTAAAGGTCACGCTCGCCTGGGGTAAAGGCGCAGCGGATCGTCAGACCGTTGCCATCCGGACACTCGGCCCCGCGTACCGAAAGTTCCCTCTGCACTACACCGCATCGGCCGACAGCGATGATGCAACCCTTGAGGTCACTGGAACAGGAAAAGGGTCGTTCCACGTAGGTGCGGTTTCCCTGATGCCCGCCGACAACATCGAGGGCTTCCGTCCCGAGGTGATCGCAGCGCTGAAACAGTTGCGGTTCGGCGTGCTGCGTTTTCCCGGTGGTAACTTCGTCTCCGCATACGAGTGGCGTTACGGTGTGGGCGACATCGATAAGCGGCCGCCGATCTTTGATCCCGTATGGCACGCTCTACAGCCCAACGATGTGGGCACGGACGAGTTCCTGACTCTCTGCCGTCTGCTTGGCGTTGATCCGTACATCACAGTGAATGCGGGTTTCGGCGATGCATGGTCCGCGCGGGAACTGGTGGAATACACAAATGGTGCCGCCACTACGCCGATGGGCAAGTGGCGCGCGCAGAACGGGCACCCCGCGCCCTACCATGTGAAACTCTGGGGCATCGGCAACGAGCCCTGGGGCGACTATCAGATGGGCTCCATGGCACTCCCGCAGTTCGAGCTGAAGTACGAGATGTTCGCCAGGGAGATGAAAAAGGTCGATCCAACGGTCACGCTGATTGCGCCGGGCGCGATGCCCGATGTCATGGAAGGAGCGGACCAGTCACGGCGCATAAACGGACAATACGTCCCCGACTACCTGTCCTCCGCGGATTGGACGGGCCAGATGATTCTCTGTTGCCTGAACAACATCGACATGATCAGCGAGCACTACTACGCGTCCGGCACGATGCACACCGACATCAAGCTCGAGAAAAAAGTGCCGATCAACCCACCGCTGTCCTTCATCGAGTTTCAACGAGCCGCGGCCGTCCAGGTCAGGGCCAAGTACGAGCATTACGAGCAATATCTGAAGCTCATACCCGCGCTCAAAGCAAAGCCTGTCCCCATCGCGATTGACGAGTGGGCGTATTTCTCCGGGGACAGAAACTCCTACAAGACCGTGCCTGCCTATGCATGGGCGTTCCATGAGATGTTCCGTCACTCAGACGTCTTCAAGATGGCGGCCCTGACCTTTGCGACTGCAACACTCACATCCAACCGCACGGAAGCCGTCCTTAATCCTAC
>DATNGO010000224.1:0-8078 GCA_035605855.1 Acidobacteriaceae bacterium
CCGTTGCCGCCGGGACACCGGAAGGCCTTCCCCTTCCCGCACCCAACGCACCCGAGCCCCTCAGCATGGGCGCGGTGCTGCGCATCGTCCCGCTGCGCCGTCTCTGGTACGCGCAGGTCGTCTCTGTCTTCGGCGATTTCCTCGCGCTCTACGCCGTCATGACGATCGTGACCTACAAGCTGCACGCCACGCCGCAGCAGGTCACCGGTATCCAGATCGCCTATCTCGCACCCATCGCCATCCTGGGTGTCATCAGTGGCGTCTTCGCCGATCGCTGGCCGATCAAGCTCACGCTTGTCTCAAGCGATCTCACTCGCGCCGCGCTCTGCCTGCTTCTTCTGTTCGTGCATTCGATGGCGGGCTTCTACCTCGTGCTCGCGTCGATCAGCGTGGTCTCCAGCTTCTTCTCACCGGCGCAAGGGATCGCACTTCGCTCCACCGTTCCCTTTCACGGCCTGCGCTCCGCCACGGCGCTCATGCAGCAGGTGATGTTCATTATGCGCATCATCGGCGGGCCCATCGCCGTCACCATCGTCACTGTGTTCGGCGTCAGGGTCTGCTACGTCGGCGACTCCATCAGCTTCGTCGCCTCGGCCTCGCTCATCGCCTCCGTCGCTCTCACGGTCACCGCTCGCGCAGCGACAGCCAACGCCACCACCGAAGGCGGCGAACTCAACGGCATCCGCCGCATCCTCGCCGACATGCGCGAGGGCGCCAACTTCATCCTTCATCACGCCGCGCTTCTCTTCGTCATCACCGCGCTCGCCGCCGGCATGTTCGCGCTCGGCTGCTTCGCTCCCATGATCGCCGTCTACGTTCGCGACAACCTGCATGCCTCACAGAAGATCTTCGGTGTCACCAGCGCCATGATCGGCATCGGCCTGCTCGCCGGCATCAACGTCCTCACCGCCGCCGCCAGGAAGGTGAGGCACACCTCACTCGTCTACTTCGGGCTGGGCGGCATGGCCGTCGGCACGTTCGTGCTGGCCGCCATCCCCCACCTCAGCGCGACCATCCCCGCGCTCATCCTCATCGGCTTCGCCGCCGGCGGCATCATCGTGCCCTCGCAAACCATGATCCAGGAAGAGACGCCGCAGACCATGCTCGGTCGCGTCGGCTCAACCGTGATGTCCTTTGTCTTCTCCGCGCAGATCGCGGGCCTTCTGCTCAGCGGCGTGCTCGCCCAGCACACCAGCGTGCGCGGCGTCTTCCTGCTCAGCGGCATCCTTCTCGCCGTGCTCATGCTCGCCGGCAAACTCTGGATGGAGCCCAAGCCCCACCAACCCGTAGCCGCTGCCGCAGGCTAGCGCGCGACCTCGGCCAGCGCCTCACCTGCCGCCGCCAGAATCGTCTCCACCTCGCGCCTTCCAATCACCGCCGACACAAACGCCGCCTCGAACTGACTCGGCGGCAGCCACACGCCGCGCTCCATCATCGCGCGATGGAACCGTCCGAACGCCTCCGTATCCGACGCGTTCGCCGACGCGAAGTCACGCACCTCCGACGGCGTGAAGAACCACGTGAACATGCTGCCCACCCGATTCGTCGTCAGCGCAATGCCCAGCTCCGCCGCCAGCTTCGCCACACCCTCCGAAATTGCCGCCGACGTCCGCTCCAGCGTCGGATAGATCTCATTCCTGTACGCCAGCAGATGCGCGATCATCGCCACACCGGCGGCCATCGCCAGCGGATTCCCGCTCAGCGTCCCTGCCTGGTACACCGGGCCCAGCGGCGCGAGCTGGTCCATCACATCCGCCCTCCCGCCAAACGCAGCGACCGGCAGACCGCCGCCGAGAATCTTGCCGAGCGTCGTCAAGTCCGGCGCTCCGTTCTCGCCCAACTCCTCCGCAAACCGCTCCTGCGCTCCCCCCAATGCCAGCCGGAAGCCCGTCATCACCTCATCGAAGATCAGCAGCGCTCCATGTTCACGCGTCATCTTCCGCAGTCCCGCAAGATATCCCGGCTGGGGCGGAATCGTTCCGGCATTGCCCACCACCGGTTCAACAATCACGCATGCGATCTGATCCGGAAACGCTCCAAACGCGTCCTCCACCGCCTCCAGATCGTTGTACGGCAGTGCCAGCGTATGCATCGCCGTCTCCGGCGGCACGCCCGCCGAGCCCGGAATCCCGAACGTCGCCACACCGCTGCCCGCCTTCACCAGAAGCGCGTCCGCATGCCCGTGATAGCAGCCCTCAAACTTGATGACGAACGGCCTGCCCGTGAATCCGCGCGCCAGCCGGATCGCGGACATGCACGCCTCCGTGCCCGAGCTCACAAAGCGCATCCGCTCCATCGACGGAAAGCAGCGCTGCACCAGCTCCGCCAGGTCCGACTCGCTCGGTGTGCTCGCGCCGAACGATGTCCCATGGTCGGCCGCGCGCTTTACAGCCGTCACCACCGGCCCGAACGCATGCCCCAGCAGCATCGGTCCCCACGAGCCAAACAGGTCCAGATACCGGTTCTTGTCTGCGTCGTAGAGATACGGCCCCTCCGCCCGGACCACCATCGGCGGATCTCCGCCCACAGCGCGAAATGCCCGGACAGGCGAGTCCACCCCGCCCGGCAGATACCGGTTTGCTCTTTCATTCAGTGCAGCAGATCGGATTTTTGGTAGCGGCATTCTGCGCCAGTATAAGGGTCTGCGAACAAAATCGCCTGCGTTACCGGAGCCCGCGTCCCGCAAACGGTACCGGCGTCAGATACAGCAGGAATCCCAGCGCAATAAGCAGCGCCTGGAAGTAAATCATCGTTGCGGTGTGCGGCTTCTCGGGCTCGTCCCTCGTGAAGCAGCGCCACAACATCCCCAGCCCCACAAACAGGAACACCCACTGAATGTGCGCTCCGGTCGAGCCGGTATTCATGTCGCTGTTCACCGTCAGCCCGAAGAACAGGAAGCACGTCAGCGAAATCAACCCACGCTGCACGCGTCCCAGGGCATACGTCGCCTGCGCTCCATCCAGCCCCAGCACCGGCACCAGGTTGAACAGATTAATCCACGCACCCACATTCGCCAGCACCAGGAACAGTTGGCTCATCATGCCATGCGTTCCCCACGCGACGGCGAGACACGCCAGAGCCGCGGCCAGACCGTACAGCGGCCCGGCCAGCGCAATCGCGGCCAGCTGGTCCACCGTCACACCCATGCTGTACCAGCGCACATAGGCGCCCAGCCCCGGAAAGAACAGTGGCAGCTCCGCCTTCAGCCCGCGCCGCTTCACCGAGACGAAGTGCCCCATCTCATGCACAAAGATGATGACTGTAAAACCCAGCGCGAACTTCCACCCGAACAGCGCCCAATACAGCCCGAAGAAGCCCAGAATTCCCAGCAGGAACTTCAGCTTGAACAGCAGAAAGAGCGCGGACTTGATCTTGATCAGAAACAGTGCGATCGGCGCAAACGGCCCCAGCCGCTTCGTCCACTTCGCCTTGCGGTCCTCTTCGGCCTTCAACCGGCTGTCGATCTGCGCAATGTGCTGCTGAATCCCCGCCGCCTGCTCCGCATTCTCCGGCAGCCATTTCAGCGTCGAACGCCACCGCTCCTTGGCCTCCGCCCATTTGCCCTGCTGCTCAAACTGCTGGGCTGAGCCCGCCAAATCGCGCAGATAAAGCCCGTAGGTCAACGTGTTGCAGTCCGGACACGCCAGCGTGCCGTCCGGAAGCCAGTGGCTGCAGCTGGGGCAGCTATGGATCTCCGGCGGTGGTGCGGGCTCGGGGGAAAAGGTCGTCGCAGTCGACATGAAAAAGTGCCACTTCTATTCTATGAGACGCCATCGCAATACATCTGTCTCCCCCCTGTCCCACCCCCCTGATGCACACAATGCGGGGCACCGCAAAGCTGCCCTGTGCAATCGATTGCAGACCTGAGTTCCACAAAAATTCGCCAATAAAATTGCATATTTCTTGATTTATTCGATGAGACGCGAACAGTCGTAGCCCGAAGCGAATATTTTTTTGAAACGCCGATCGGCTGTCGTATCCTTAAATTTCGCCAGCAGGCAGGTTTGGAGGTGTATGTAAGTGGCAGAGGTTCGTGTGCAGGAAGGCGAGCCCCTTGAGAATGCCCTGCGCCGTTTCAAGCGCAAGGTGCAGACAGAAGACATTATCAAGGAGGTTAAGCGCCACTCCTTCTACCTGAAGCCAGGCGAGAAGCGTCGCGTGAAAGAAGCTCTGGCTCGCAAGCGGAATCGAAAAAAGGTCCGTAAAGAACAGGACTGACTTCGCCCGCAAGGAGCAGGACTAACCCACGCAGTCAGTGGAGCAGCAGGGATCAGACGAAGGTCTGGTCCATAACAAGAACTCGGCTGTGAACGGGGCGTGCTTTTCGGCGCCCCGTCGCCGCGAAAACTCTGGACAGCCGCCAACGAATGCGGCATCCTCAAAATCGCTCGACGGGCCCCGTTGCAAAATTCGTATTTAGGCTTGAACACGCGTCCTGGGGATCTTCACCCATTGAGTTGGACCTCTGGTAACGTTTCAGCCCTATCCCGCAGGATGGGAGAAGGCGCATGGAATTCACGGACCGCATTCTGAAGTGCTCGGACTGTGGCAACGAGTTCATCTTTACCGCAGGCGAGCAGCTTTTTTTCTACGACAAGCAATTCAAGAACGACCCCAAGCGCTGCAAGCTCTGCAAGGCCAAACGTGCCGGCCTGGGCCGCACCGCCAACGCCAACGGGGCCTTAACCCTTCCGCTCTCGCGCACCGAAACCCGAACGAAATGTTCGGCCTGCGGCGTAGAAACCACCGTCCCGTTCAAGCCTACCCAGGGCCGGCCGGTGCTCTGTCGCTCCTGCTTCCAGCTCAAGCGGGTTCCCTCCGGTGTCGCTGCGGTCGCACAAATGGATTCGCCCGCTGCGCAAGTCGCCGCCGCCGTCGATCAGGTGCTCCCCGGCACCGACACCCCGCCGCTGGCTGCCGCAGATGCGCACACCACCATCGGCCTGATCGCCCAGACGACCGTCATCGCTGAGAACCCCGACGCGTCTTCGCTGGCCGGAGCCGAAGCTTCCCGCGCATGACTTCAGGCTGCTCACCCATCAGGCTCGTGTAGCCTGATGCGGTGACGCACGCCTCCTCGCACCCAGCATCCCGGCCCGGCGACGACTCCCTCATCCGCGCCCGCCACACCCTCGGCGATCTCGAACTCACCCTCTGCACCGACGGCACCTTCCTCCTCGACGGCGGCGCCATGTTCGGCGTCGTCCCCAGGACCCTCTGGAGCCGCCGCATCTCCCCCGACGCAAACAACAACATCCTCCTCGGCCTCAACGCGCTCGTCATACGATTCCACTCCGCGCGCACGCCCTCGGCGCTCGTCGTCATCGAGACCGGCCTCGGCAACAAGCTCTCCCCCAAAATGCGGGAGATCCACCAGAACCAGGAGCTCCTCCCCGCATCACTCGCCGCCGCCGGCATCCACCCCGCAGACGTGACCCACGTCGTCAACACTCATCTTCACTTCGACCACTGCGGCTGGAACACTACCCTCCACCCCGACGGCTCCGTCACACCCACCTTCCCCAACGCGCGCTACTTCTGCGCTGCCGGAGAGCTCGCGCACGGTCGCCTGCAGCACGACCGCGACCGCATCAGCTATCTGGCGCCCAATTACGATCCGGTTCTCGCCTCCGGCCAGCTCACCCTGCTCGATCCGCTCGGCCGCGGCGGATACACACCGGACGACTCCCGCCTGCGCAACCCTGAAGCCCCGGATCTCCCCGCACCCGCCATCCAGACGTCGCCTGAAATCCTCCCTGGCCTCACCGTCGAACCCTTCCCCGGCCACACCGCTGACATGCTCGCGGTTCACATCCAGTCCCGCTCCTCGACAGGCAAAGCCGAACACGCCGTCTTCACCGGCGACCTCTTCCCCACCCACCACCACCTCGATCCCACCTGGGTCATGGGCTACGATCTCGACCCCATCCGCTGTATCGACGAGCGCAAGCGTTTCCTCGCGCGCGCCATCCCGGAACAGTGGCTCCTCATCTTCCCCCACGACCACCGCGTGCCGGCCACCCGGGTCGTTCTGAACGACAAAGGGCGGCCGGCCGCGTTGGCCGGGAGTTACTGATGCTGCTCGTGCTGGCCGGACGCAGCCGTTGAACTAAGCGGCACTCCAACCTGCTTCACCGCCTTGTCGACCACGTCGTACAGCAGCTGGTCGGTGTCGGCCTTGGCCATCTGCTTGATGAGCTCGCCGAAGCGCTCGCCTGCCTTCTCGGATTCGGGCAATTGCAGACCGCGCTTCTGCGCCGACAGTACAGCCAGTTGCGTCACCATTTCGAAGAACGTCGCCTGGTTCTTGCCGCTCATGAGCCACGCGTCGTGCACCGAAGCTGTAATCAGCTGTTCCGGCGTCCAGGTGACCGGACCTGCAGTCATGTGCTCCGCCGACTCCGGCCGGATAGGAGCGGAGGGTTTCGCCTGCTGCTGCGCCAGGCACATGGCAGGGGTGCTTAGTATCAGCCCGGCAGCCAGTGCCGCCACCGAAATCTTGCAAAGTGTTTTCATGTCCA
Organism: Acidobacteriaceae bacterium; assembly: GCA_035605855.1. Lineage (GTDB taxonomy): Bacteria > Acidobacteriota > Terriglobia > Terriglobales > Acidobacteriaceae > Granulicella. The sequence goes on from DATNGO010000224.1 coordinate 6,522, forward strand.
TTTCCTTTCGCGTTCAGGGACTTCTCAGGCATCGCTTGCGGCGCTTTAGCGCGGATATTCGCGGCGCTCCTTCTTCTGGTGAGCTTCGCCCACGACTGCGCCGATGCCGGCGCCTGCCGCGCCGCCGATAAGGGCACCTTTGGCGCCGCCGCCAAACAAAGCGCCGAGCACCGCGCCGCCCGCACCGCCGATCAGAGCGCCTTTACCTGGACCAATGCCGCCCTGATGGTAGTAGCCTCCGTCACCGTGATAGCGCCGGTCATAGTCCCGGTAGCGGCGGTCCTCGCGGTTGCCGTAGTATTCCCCGTCGCGGCCTCCCTGGTACGCTCCGTTATAAAACTGACGGTGCCGGTCGATGTTGTACTGGTTTCCCCGCTGGTCGTACTGGTCGCCCCGCTGGGCGTTGTACTGGTTGCCCCGCTGGTCGCGACCATACTGCCCCCACGCGGGCACAACCGTTGCTGCAATCAGCGGTATGCAAAGCACCGCCGGTATCAGCTTTCGCATAGCTCTCTCTCTTTCCCGCAGATTCGTCTGCGCTAGCGCTTTGTTAGATGCGTTCGGCAGCCGACGCAGTGAAATTTCGCCCTTCGCCGGATTTGAGCCGCATCTGACAACTCGCTCATCCAACAGCACATGTCAGACACCTTCTCCCACTTCGACATCGCTGCGATGCCCAAACCCGACGCCTACAAGCTCCTTGCGTCCGTCATCATGCCGCGTCCCATCGCCTGGGTCGTCTCGCGCGACGCCGCAGGCGCCCTCAATGCCGCGCCCTTCTCTTTCTTCAACATCCTCTCGGCCGACCCTCCGCTCGTTGCCATCTGCTTCGCCGACGCACCCGACCGCGAGGGCAAGGACACCCTCTCCAACATTCGCGAGCACAAAGACTTCGTCGTCAACCTCGTCCCCGAAGAGCTCGCGCCCCAGATGAACATCACCGCCACCAACGCGCCGCGCGGCACCGACGAAACCAAACTCGCAGGCCTCGACCTCACACCCTCCTCCATCATCGAAGTCCCACGCATCGCCGCATCACCGGTCGGTCTCGAGTGCCGTCTCTTCCAGATCATCGAGCCCGGCGGCACCAGCGTCATCGTCCTCGCCCGGATTCTCTACGCGCACGTCCGCACCGGCGCCTTTGCCAACCTCGAGCGCCTCTACATTGACCCCCACAAGCTTCGCCTCATCGGCCGCATGCACGGCGCCAACGGCTACTGCCGCACCACCGACATCTTCACCATCGACCGCAAATCCTGGCCGCTCGACGAATAAGCAAGGTGCGCGTTTATTCGAGTAGCGGCGCGCCTACCCTCCGTGGCCCTCGCACACCATCACGCCCATGAACTCGCGCCACGGCCCCACCGCCTCGCGATACTGATGCGCCATCACGCGCGAAATCTGGTGCAGATGATTCAGATCATGTGCGGCCCACGTCGCCATCAACTGCGCCAGCGTCACCTCACCCAGCGACGGATGCTTTCCACGCATCGCCAGCTCCTTCTGCCCCAGCCCCCACGACCGCACCTTCTCTAAATTCTCCGCACGCACCGCCGC
>DATNGO010000225.1:0-10180 GCA_035605855.1 Acidobacteriaceae bacterium
GCGACCAACGATTCGCACTACATCGAGGACCAGGATGCGCGCTCGCACGAGGTGCTGCTGTGCGTGCAGACCGCGGACTCGATGAATAATCCGAAGCGCTTCCGGTTCGACACGCAGGAGTTTTACATCAAGAGCGCGGAGGAGATGCGACGGCTCTTTAAAGAGGCGCCTGAGGTTTGCACGCGCACGATGCAGTTTGCGGAGCGGTGCTCGCTCGAGCTCACGAAGGTGAAGAATCCGTTTCCGAAGTTTCCGCTGCCTGAGGGGGAGTCGATCGACAGCTACTTTGAGCAGGTGTGCCGCGCGGGGTGGAAGAAGCGGCGCGAGACTGCGGTGGCGCACCTGGAGTCGCGCGGGATTCTGCGCAAGACGATCGCGGAGTATGAGGCGCGATTGCAGCGCGAGATCGACTGCATCAAGCAGATGAAGTTTCCCGGCTACTTCATGATCGTGTGGGACTTTATCCGCTATGCGAAGGAGCACAACATTCCGGTGGGGCCGGGGCGTGGATCGGCTGCGGGGTCGCTGGTGGCGTACGTGATGGAGATCACGGACATCGATCCGCTGCAGAATGATCTGCTGTTTGAGCGCTTCCTGAATCCGGAGCGCGTGTCGATGCCGGATATCGATATCGACTTCTGCATGAACCGCAGAGGCGAGGTGATTGAGTATGTGCGGCAGCGGTATGGCAACGACCAGGTAGCGCAGATCATCACGTTCAATACGATGGCGGCGAAGGCGGCGATCAAGGACGTGGGCCGCGCGATGGACATGCCGTATGGCGAGGTCGACCGCATCGCGAAGCTGATCCCGCCGACGATTGGCATCACGATTGAGCAGGCGCTGAAGGATTCTCCGCCGCTGTCGCAGGCGTACAACACGGACGCGAAGATCAAGGAGCTGATTGACACGGCGCAGCGGCTGGAGGGCCTCGTGCGTGGTGCCGGCGTTCACGCCGCAGGAGTTGTTATAGCGCCGGAGCCGCTGACGGAGCTCGTGCCGGTGACGCGCACGAAGGATGAGGCGATTGTCACGAGCTATGACATGAAGGCCGTCGAAAAGATGGGCCTGCTGAAGATGGACTTCCTCGGGCTGACGACGCTGACGGTGATTGATGACTGCCTGAAGCTGATCAAGCGGAACCGCGGCGAGGATGTCGACATGGCGACTGTGCCGCTGGACGATCAGCACACGTTCGAGCAGGTGTTTCACAAGGCGCTGACCAGCGGCGTGTTTCAGTTTGAGTCGGGCGGAATGCGCGATGTTCTGCGGCGGTACAAGCCGAACTCGATCGAGCATTTGACCGCGTTGAACGCGCTGTACCGTCCGGGGCCGATGGGGATGATCGACGACTTCATCGAGCGCAAGTGGGGACGGCGCGAGGTGGAGTATCTGCTGCCGGAGCTGGAGCCGCTGCTGAAGGAGACGCTGGGCGTCATCGTGTACCAGGAGCAGGTGATGCAGATCTCGAACGTCATCGGCGGGTACTCGCTGGGTGGAGCGGATCTGCTGCGGCGCGCGATGGGCAAGAAAGATCCGGCGGAGATGGCGAAGCAGCGCGACATCTTCATGGCCGGCGCGGCGGCGAAGAAGTTTCCGAAGGATCGCGCGGGCGAGTTGTTCGACCTGATGGAGAAGTTTGCGGGGTACGGCTTCAACAAGTCGCACTCGGCGGCGTACTCGCTGCTGGCGTATCACACGGCGTGGCTGAAGACGCACTATCCGGTGGAGTTCATGGCGGCGCTGCTGACGAGCGAAACGTCGAAGCCGGAGAACGTCGTCAAGTACATCGGCGAGTGCCGCGAGATCAACATCACGGTGCTGCCGCCGGATGTGCAGATCTCGGCGGCTGACTTCACGCCGACGGGCGATGCGATCCGGTTCGGGCTGGCGGCGATCAAGAACGTCGGCCACAACGCGATTGAGTCGATTGTGACCGCGAGGGAAGCGCTGCGCGCGGAAGGGAAGGCTTCCGGAAAGACAGCCGGGTTCTCGACGCTGTGGGAGTTCTGCGAGAAGGTTGATCTGCGGCTGATGAATAAGCGTGTGCTGGAGTCGCTGTGCAAGGCGGGCGCGCTGGATTCGTTTGGCAGGCGGTCGGAGGTGATGGCCGCGCTGGACAAGGCGATGGAGCGCGCGCAGAAGTCGCAGCGAGATGCGGCGGCGGGGCAGCACGGGCTCTTCGGGATGTTCAACGATGAACCGGGTGCTCATGCTTCGGCGGCAGAAGATGCGCTGCCCATGGCTCCGGAGTGGGATGAGCATACGCGTCTCGCGAATGAGAAGGAGGTGCTTGGCTTCTTTGTATCCGGGCACCCGATGGATCGCTATCGCGAGAAGCTGCGCAACCTGAAGGTGGTGGATACGGCAACGGCGTGCGAGATGAAGCCGGAGCCGGTGGTCTTCCGGCGCGGACAGCAGGAGCCGCAGAACGAGATTCAAATTGCGGGCGTGATTACCGGGCTGAAGGTTGCGAAGTCGAAGCGCTCGGGCGAGATGTATGCACAGGCATACCTCGAGGACCAGGTGGGGAAGATCGATCTGATTGCGTTTCCACAAAACTACGAGAAGCTTGCCGAGAAGCTGAAGATCGATGTGCCGGTGCTGGTGCGAGGATCGCTGCGTGGCGATGAGGACGCGGCGCCGAAGCTCTCTGTATCCCAAATTACGGCGCTTGAGGATGTGAAGATCAAGCTGCCGGATGCACTGCGGATCCGGGTGCCGCTGCACAGCCCGGATGATGCGTTGCTATCAAAGCTGGAGGCGATCTTCCGCGAGGCCCCGGGGAATGGGAAGCTGCTGCTGAATCTTGAGGAGCCGGGATCGTTCTGCGCTGTGCTGGAGCCGCAGGGATTCAAGGTGGCGGCCGATGTTCAGTTCATCGAGCGGGTCGAGACCCTGGTCGGACGCGGAGCAGTGCAGGTGATTCAGTAATCCGGGGACGCCATGTTTGCGCGCGCTCTGCTCCTTCCCGTGTTTGCGCTCTCGACCTTCTGCTCTGCGCAGGATCCGCTCAAGGCGTTCCCGCAGAGTTATAAGCTGGTGCTCGACAGCCCGCAGTTTGCGGTGTTGCGCGTGCACTACGGGCCGCACGAGAAGGTGGGAATGCACGATCATTCGGCGTTCTCAACCGTTTACGTCTATCTCAACGATTCGGGTCCGGTTCGCTTCGAGCACACGGAAGAGGCCAAGCCGTTCGACGTCGTGCGGCCCCCAACGCACGCTGGAGCCTTCCGCGTTTCACCGGGACGCGTGGAGCGTCATTCGGTGGAGAACCTGAGCGACCTGCCGTCGGACTACCTCCGCATCGAGCTCAAGCAGTTTCCGCCGCACACGATCGCGCGCGAGTTTCGCGGTCCTGCGCCGAAGCCGCCGCTGGTTCCCGGAACGACGGTCGCTTACGCGGGTCCGCAGCTTCGCATCGACCGCATCCTCTGTCCCTCGACGGGTGATTGCGAGCTGCACTACCCCAGTCGCGAGGTTCTTCTGATCCGGATTCCGAACCATGCGCTCAGCCCGCAGGAGTCCGAGCGCGCATACGAGCGCGCGGATGAGGCGATCCTGGAGCCCGCGCATAAGGGTTGGAACTTCGCGGGCGACGGCTCGGGTCCGTACCAGGTCCTGCGCATTACAGTCCTGCGGCGTTAGGTCGAATTGTTTTGCTGGAACGCTGATGTGCAACGGGTTGCAGGATCTAACCGGGAATGCTTTTGTCTGGACTCGGGCTGGCGGCTACTCTTATCCGGGTGCGACCGGATGAACCTGGGCTGGCCCGCGCTGCTGCGAAGGCGATAAGGCCGATATCGCTTACAATCGCTTTGGTAACCCGATGGCCGAGAACCCGCAGCCCAAACAGCCGCAGAGTGACACAACTGTTCCCGAGGCGTGGCGCAAGACTGAGTTAGCGCGCCACCCGCAACGTCCGTACCCGATGGACTATATTCAGGCGCTCTTTACAGATTTCAGCGAGATCCACGGCGATCGTCAGTTTGCTGACGACGGGGCGATGACTGCCGGGATGGCGCGGTTCCATGGCGAGCCAGTGCTGGTCATCGGCAACCTCAAGGGCCGCAGCCTGAAGGAGCGCGTAGCGCGCAAGTTTGGCTCGCCGGACCCCGAGGGGTATCGCAAGGCGCTGCGTGCGATGAAGATTGCCGAGAAGTTCGGCCGGCCGGTGTTCACGTTTATTGACCTGGCCGGAGCGAACCCCGGGCTGGGCGCGGAGGAGCGCGGGCAGGGCGAGGCGATTGCGCGCAATCTGCTGGAGATGTCGCGGCTGCGCGTGCCCACGATCGCGACGATAACGGGTGAAGGTGGATCGGGAGGAGCGCTGGCGCTGGCGGTTGCAGACCGCGTCCTGATGCTCGAGAACGCGATCTATTCGGTGATCTCCCCGGAAGGCTGCGCATCCATCATGTGGAAGGACGCGGCCAAAAAGCAGCAGGCGGCCGCGGCTCTCCGATATACGGCCGTGGACGTCAAAGAGTTAGGCTGCGTCGATGACGTGATCGTGGAGCCTGATGGTGGAACGCAGAATGATCCGGAACGCGCGGCTCAACTTGTCGACGAACGTCTGCAGCAACATCTCGGCGAGCTGCACTCCCTTTCCATTGAGCAGCTTCTGGAGGCGCGGTACGCGAAGTTTCGCAACATCGCGCAATTTTATACGACGGCCTGAACGCGAACAGGTGTCCGTCATCGGGGCCTGCGCAGAAGGAGTTTAAGCACCGTTGGCCTCTTCCGTACCTCCAACTCCGGTACCTCGCTCGCTGCACCTCGCGCTCTTCGTGACAGGAGTGCTGTGGCTGCTGGCAGCGCACGCTGTGGCGTATCGCGCGGCGGAGGGAATTGCTGCGCGTCTCGGCTGGAGCGCGGTCGGAGAAGACCTGCTGGTGAACCTGTTTCTGCTGTTCCTGCTCCTGGTCGGCTTCACGGTGCTGAACTGGATAGGAACGCGGCAGGGAAGTGTTCGCCTCGCCAATGCGCTGCCGAAACGTGCAACTGCCGGCGAGGAGTGGTCGCGAGGGGCAGTGATCGGGTGGGCCGCGGCGCTGGCTGCGATTGTTCCGATGGTGATTTTCGGCGCGCTGCATCCGCAGTTTTCATGGGCGGGCCAGGCGTGGGAAGGCGCGGTGATCTCGGTGATTTCGCTGCTGCTGGCCGCGCTGGCCAGTGAGGTAGCGTTCCGGGGATTTCTGCTGCGCAGGCTGATCGATGCAACCGGGCCGGCCACAGCGACGATTCTGCTGTCCCTGATTTATGCGCTGATCGGTAGCCTCGGGCCAAATGGGACGAGTTTCAGCTTTGTGGTCACCATCGTTGCGGGCGTGCTGTTTTCGATGGCGTATCTGCGTACGCATGCCCTGTGGCTGGGGTGGGGGATGCACTTCGCGTGGGCGGCCGCAACGGCGGTTGTGTTCGGGCTGCCGGTTGCCGGGGTGGCGAGCTACTCGAGCATCGTGCAGACAGACACCAGCGGGCCGGCGTGGTTGACCGGTGGAGTCTACGGGCCGGACGGCGCGCTGTTCACGGTGATTGTCTTCTTTATTGCGATGGCGGTTGTGTACCGCGCGACGCGGAATTACGCGTGGAGCTACACGCATCCCGAGATCGTAGCGGCTGGCTATCCGATGGATGTTCCGCCGCCACCGGCGCACACAGCCATGGAGCAGGCTGCGGCTGCAAACGCCCCTGCGCTGGTGCAGATTGCGCCTGCGCCAGGCGGCAACGGGTCGGAGCCGGCGCCGTCTCCGGAGTCTGCACGCCAGCCGTAGATGGGCTTTTGAGCTCCCGATCTCCGGCACTTGCACGGCGAAAAAGTTAGGCGCACAATCATGGATGTTCGCAGGTGACTGCATGGGCCCATGCGCACGCAGACCGTCGATTTCTCCGCTCGCCGGGTGTCTTCTGTGCGGGCTCATGTTGTCTGCAGCGCCTGAATTGCGCGCGCAGGTCTTCACTGTGGGGATGAAGACCGCGACTGCCGACGTCACCACCGAATTTCATCCGACGCGTGTCGAGCTGCCGAAAGAGCCTCTTGACGTGAAGGGGCGCCAGGAGCTGATTCGCGACCTCGAGTCGGAACAGGGCTTCGCGCACCGTGAGTTGCCGCTGGGAGCGGGGATGCAGCTTATCGCTAACGGCAGCTTGACACCGCGTGACGATGAGTACAAGAAGATGCTGTACCTGAAAGGACAATCCGCCGCAGCGGGCGACCGCGTGCAGGTGACGTCGCTCGAGTTCCGCCCGGACCGCATTGTCATCGACCTCAACGGCGGACCGTATGCGAAGCATCGCTTCCTGAGCCACATTTCCCTGAACGATATGCCGCTCGCGCAGGAGGGTCCGGCAGCGACCGGGTGCCGCATTACCCTGATCTTCGAGGGCGGCATTCCCGAGGTCACGGCCGCCGAGGTGAAGGCGCTGCTCGACCCGGTCGTGGACTTCCGCGCGAAGTCGAGCTCGGAGGCCTACGCCGACACGCTGCCGCCGAAGGTGAGGGAAGCTGTCGCGGCGCATGAAATTCTTGTGGGGATGTCGCGGCGGATGGTCATCGCGGCGATGGGCGAGCCCAAGACGAAGGAACGCGAACACGCGTCGAGCACGGATGCAGACAGCCCGATTTATGAGGAGTGGATTTACGGCGATCCTCCGCAGCCCACGCAATTTGTCCGTTTCAAGAACGGACATGTGATGCGGCTGGAGATCGCGGCCATCGGTAAGCCCATAGAGGTCCACGACAAGAATGAGATGGGCGTAGAAGCTGAACCAACACTTCAGGCCCGGACGATCGTGAATGGCGATGTGCAGCCTACAGGAGAAGAGGGTGGAACCAGAGCGGCAACCGCACCCACACTGCGCAAGCCGGGTGAGGTGCTGGATACGCCGGCAGGCGTGCCGGGCATGGGCAAGGTGAAGATCCCGGTTGATCAGCAGCCGTCTGCGCAACAGCCTTCGACACAGCCACAACAGCAACAGGTTCCCGCCGCTTCACCGCAGTCGCAACCGTCGTCGACGCCGGACAATTCGTCAGCACCGAAGCTGGTTACAGACACGTCGCGAATGTGAGCTTTCGAGCGCGCGGAAGGTCGTGTATTCTTAGTGGAGCAGTACCCGGCGCCTGCCATCTTTCCCTCCTGTTCGGCACCTCCAATCAGCCCGCACAGAGATGTTGAGTGAGTGCGCTGCGCGCACGCGCGTTTCCGGGTACGCCAGATTTCTAAGTTTTGCAGGGAGAGCTACCATGGCGAAGATTGCCAAGACTGGTGACCGCAAGAAGGTCATGGATACACAGAAGAGCACCGATTGCCCGAAGTGCTCGAAGCCGACGCGTATTGTGAAGCGCGTGAAGGACCGTGAGCGCGGCGTTCCGGGTGGAGTTTATATCTCCTGCTCGGCGTGCGATTTTTACGAGAAGCTGTAATCGTTTCAGGCTCTAATCCCAGAGTTCCTTTGTGAAATTTTTAGTCAATTTGCACAGAGAAGGTCCGCCGCTAAGGTGGGCTTTTTCTTTGGTTTGCATCCAAAGTGGGAGAGGTGGCCCCAAAAGAGGCACCTGCCGAACCAAGGACCCACTTGACGAAGGTTGTCGGCCGTTGGCAGACTCCCATTCGGAAAGCAGGAATTAGTAGCTATGGCCACAAGCAGCACTTTAGTACAGCAGGAAAACCTGAACTCCACACCTCACTTCACCCGCCCAACCTTTCTGATGTGCCCGCCAGAGTGGTATGGGGTGGACTACGTTTTGAATCCATGGATGGCCGGCAATGTGAACCGGTCGTCGCGTGATCTTGCCTTCGCGCAGTGGAAGAGCCTCTATAACGTGCTGCACAGCGTTGCGGACGTGAGGCTGCTGCATCCGGAGCCAGGCTGCCCGGACATGGTGTTCCTCGGACACGGCGCGCTGATCAGTCATGGCGTCGCCGCGCTCTCCAGCTTCAGCCCAAAGCAGCGTCGCGCAGAATCAGTGTTCCTGCGGCAGTGGCTCCTCACCCAGGGATTCCTGCTATGGGAAACGCCCCGCGAGACGGCCTTCGAGGGCCAGGGCGACAGCGCCTTCGACGATGAGGGCAAGATTCTGTGGGCAGCCCACGGCGTCCGCACCTGCCGCGCCGCGCACGCCCACGTCGCCGATGCGTGGCATGTCCCGGTGCGCTCGCTACACCTGGTGGATCCGCGGTTCTACCACCTGGACACCTGCTTTGTACCGTTGCACGGCGGCTTTCTCCTCTACTACCCGGAGGCGTTCGACGCGGGCTCGCGGGCGGAAATTGAGAAGGTCTACTCGGCAGAACGCAGGATCGCTGTCTCAGAGGCCGACGCGACCCGCATGGCATGCTGTGCGCTGAATATCGGCCGGACGGTCTTTACCGGCGAGGTCAGCCGCGAGCTGGCGACCAAGCTCTTCGATCTGAACTTCGACGTTGTTCAGCTGGAGCTCAGCGAGTTCATCAAAGGTGGCGGCGGTGCGGGCGCCCTCGCGCTGCGGCTCAGTGACCTCCCGGTCACGCATGGGGTGGTCCGATCGGTTCGGGCGGCCTGAGAGCTTTTTAGAGTTTGTCCAAAGAGGGAAGCCCCGCTTCTCGAAATGAGGAGCGGGGCCTATTTTCCCTTGTTTCTCTCGCTTTGCCTTTTTGCGATTACCTGACGGTTATCGGGTTTACCGGCTTTTCCAGTTCGGCTACGAGCTGATCGGTGAGGGCCGGATCGTTCGGGGTGACCCGTTCGATCTTTACCTCGGCCAGACCAGCAACGCCGATCTTGTGGGCAGCCGCATAGGATAGATCCAGAATGCGACTGGTTGGGACCGGACCGCGGTCGTTGACGCGGACAAAGGCCGATCTGTGGTTGCGAAGGTTCGTCACACGCAGCCACGTCCCCAGAGGGAGTGTGCGGTGGGCACAGGTGAAGGCGTTCATATCGTACTTTTCACCGTTTGCCGTTGTGCGGCCCTGAAAGTGAGAGCCGTACCACGAAGCTTCGCCGATTTGATACCAGTGATGCTGCTTGACCGGTTTGGTCGGCACTGGACCGTTGTCTTTGGCGGGACTGGCGATAATGCTTGCAGTCACACCCAGGGTTGCGGCCAGGAGGCCGGCATGTATAGGCCGACGCATCCACTTCGACCGAATCCCTCGCCTGGAACTTCTCGAGGTATCGTTCATACACATATTGTCCTTGTTTGATGCCACCTAAGTCAAACAAGCTAAAGCCACTTTCATTACTTTCGTACCTTGCATCAAGGCGGCGAGTATGCTAGGAAAAACCGTCATAAATTCGAGGCACTGATTGCGTCCTTCTCCTGATTTTGAGGCACAGACCGACCCGCGTCCGCCCGCCGTTGCGCTGACCATCGCGGGGTTTGACCCGTCCAGCGGCGCCGGGATCTCCGCGGACCTGTCTGTTTTTGCAGCACACGGCATCTTCGGGACATCAGCCATCACGGCGACGACGGTGCAGTCGACGATGGGGGTTGCGGGGGTCCGGGCGGCGGATCCGGCGTGGCTGCTGCGGACGCTGGAGTTTGTCTCGACCGATCTGCCGGCCGCCGGGGTGAAGGTTGGAATGCTGGCGACCGATCCGGTGGTGCGGGCGGTTGCGGGTTTTCTGCTGACCGCGCAGGGGCGGATTCCGGTGGTGTTCGATCCGGTGATTCGATCGAGCTCGGGATTTGAGCTTCTGGATCCTGCGGCGCTGCGGCGGATCGATGCGGAGTTTCTGCCCCTTGTGGGCTGGATCACGCCGAACTGGGCGGAGCTCTCCGTGCTGTCCGGGGTGAAGGTGCGGACGATCGAGGACGTGAACAGGGCCGCTGACGCGTTAGGCAAGAAACATCCGGGCCTTTACATTGTGGCCACCGGCGGGGATCAGGAAGAGCCGGTGGATTTTCTGCGGGCGCCGGGGGGGGCGGTGCAGACCTTTCGGGGGGAGCGGGTGGAGACGACGTCCACGCATGGGACCGGGTGCGCGTTCTCGGCAGCGCTGCTGTCGCGGCTGATCCTGGGCGATGCGCCGGCGAAGGCTGTCGGGAACGCCAAGGCATATGTCACCGAGGCGCTGCGGTCGGCTCCTGCGGGCCTGGGCAATGGGCGCGGACCGCTGAACCTGTTGTGGCCGTTGCGGACCCGCCGCCGCGTCAACTGCTAGGCTGAAGCTATGGAATCGGCTCCTATGGAATCGG
>DATNGO010000226.1:0-14840 GCA_035605855.1 Acidobacteriaceae bacterium
TTGGGATTCAATGCGTAAAAAGCCGTCGCGGCAAAGGCCCAACGCGGCGTCATCATGCAACGCGCAAGACGGTAAATCCCGACCACACTAGCGATAAAACAGAGCAGCGAGGGCCATGCGCCTGCGAGGCCGTTTTGCCACCACTCCATCTTCTGCACAAAGGGCAAGATCAACAGATGAGGCAGCGGAAGCCAGACTCCGCCAAGCTGCGACAAACCGGGATTGCGCGAGTCGAAGATGCGGCGCGCAATACCGAGATGTGCGACTGCATCTCCATAGAGCAACAGATAGCCATGCGTATAGCAGAGAGCAAGTGCAACAAAAGAGAGGATGACCGCGATGAGAGCGATAGGAAAGCTCTCTTCTCTGGTGGCCGGACGCACCTCGTCGGGCGACGCTCCCTCAGTAGGGGAAGCCCCCGCATTCAGTGTCGCCGGCACCAATCGTCTCGTCGGTCTACGCTCCTTCAAGATGAGAGATCTCCTTGAACAGGTTGAAGCGTTCCTCGATCTCTTCGCGTGTGATCGCCTGCAAACGTTCCGTTCCGAAGCGCTCGACGGCGAACGATCCCATCACACCGCCGTAGAACATTGCCGTGCGAAAGACCGCGGGCGTCAACTCCGGCTGGGATGCGAGATAACCGTAGAAGCCGCCAGCGAACGAATCTCCGGCTCCGGTTGGATCGACAACTTCTGCCAGAGGCAGCGCGGGGGCGCGGAAGGGACGGGAGATCTTCGTTGCTCCACCGAAAGAACGATCGCTGAAAAATGCTGTAGCTCCATACTCGCCATGCTTCACGACCAGGGTTTTTGGCCCCATCGATAGAACTTTTTCGGCAGCCAGAACCAGGTTCCGCTCGCCAGCGAGCATGCGGACTTCGCCATCGTTAATCAGCAACACGTCCAAATCGCGCAAGACCTTGGCGAGGTTCTCGCTGTGGTCGGCAATCCAATAGTTCATCGTATCTCCGCAAACCATGCGCACCTGCGGCATCTGGCTGCGAACGCGGGCCTGAAGAGCAGGATCGATGTTGGCGAGGAAGAGGTATTTGCTGTCTGCGTAAGCGGCGGGAATTTTAGGCTCGAAGGTCTGAAAGACATTCAGATCGGTTCCCAGCGTCTTGGCCTCATCCATGTTGCCCGAATAAGAGCCTGTCCAATGGAAGCTGAGCCCCTTGGCCCGCTCGATGCCCTGCGTATCGACGCCACGCCTGGTCAGCACGCCTTCGTGCAGCTCAGTAAAGTCTTCTCCCACAACAGCGATCACGCGTACCGGAGTGAAGTAACTTGCCGCCAGCGAAAAATGCGTTGCCGCACCGCCCAGACAGTGGTCCACCGCGCCGTGCGGGGTTTCGATGCTGTCAAACGCTACGGATCCTACAACAAGAATCGACATAAGTTCCTTTTCATACCGGTTAGTCACTTGGACTTAATAAGTTTGTTCTTCGCTTACAGGTATTTATCTAACAGAAGAGCCAGCCGCTGCCGCGTCTCCGCGGGAATCGCCTTGGGATCGGTAAGAACGGCATACTTGAGCGCATCGACGCAAGCGCAGGTTCTCTTTGCGGGCATGGCTGCGACGGCAGCGCGAACTACCTTCGCCGCGTTGTCCGCATTCTGGTGAAGCACGGCTACAATCTGATCGATGGTGACATCGTCATGGCCTTCGCGCCAGCAATCGTAGTCGGTCACCATTGCCATGGTCGCGTAGCAGATCTCCGCCTCGCGAGCGAGCTTTGCCTCCTGCAGGTTCGTCATGCCAATGACGTCCGCGCCCCACGAGCGATAGAGGTTCGACTCCGCGCGCGTGGAGAACTGCGGGCCTTCCATGCACACATACGTGCCGCCGCGCTTACCGACGACACCGACCTCTTCACACGCCTTTACAAATGTATCCAGCACAATCGGGCACACCGGGTCACCGAACGCGACGTGACCCACAACACCATCACCAAAAAACGTCGCATGACGCGCGAAGGTGCGGTCGATGAACTGATCCGGCACGATGAAATCGGTAGGCTTGTGCTCTTTCTTCAGGCTGCCGACCGCGCTCACGCTCAGGATGCTCGTCACGCCAAGCTTCTTCAGCGCGTAGATATTGGCGCGAAAGTTCAGCTCACTGGGCAGAATGCGATGGCCCTTTCCGTGCCGCGCGAGGAACGCTACATCGCGCCCCTCGAGTTTGCCCAGCAGAAAAGTCTCGCTTGGCTCACCAAACGGAGTCTCCACGCGCTCCTCGCGCACCTCCGTCAGCCCATCCATGTTGTAGAGGCCGCTGCCTCCAATAATCCCAATCTCCGCCTTCGCCAAACGCCTCTCCAGAGAGCAAATTCGCGCTTTAAACCGCAAGCATCAGTATAGCTGGCTGTATCATTTTGTTTTGAGAGACCGTTCCCTCACGTGAACCTTCGCACCCTCACATCCGTTGCATTTGCCTGCGCGCTCTGCCTTGCACCGGCAGCCTGCGGCAGCGGCACGCTCATTGCTGCGAGTGTCCCGGCGAACGATTCAACCTATCTGGAACAGGCCGCGCTTGCCGCGCAGAGCCTGCAGACCTGGTACAACTCCGGCACCGGACTCTACGCCTCACCGAGCGGCTGGTGGAACGCCGCCAACGCGATCACCGCGCTCGTCAATTACGAGCGCGTCGCCAACGACGCAACCTACGTCTCCGCCATTGCGAACACTTTTAGCAAAGCCCAAACCGGCTCCTCGGGCCACACCAACTTCACCAATACCTTCTACGACGACACCGGCTGGTGGGGTCTCGCGTGGATCGACGCCTACGATCTCACCGGCAATAAGGCTTACCTCTCGATGGCTGAGAGCATCTTCGCCTACATGACCGGCGGGTGGGACACTGCAACCTGCGGCGGCGGGATGTGGTGGAGCACAAACCACACCTACAAGAACGCCATCACCAACGAGCTCTTTCTCACCATGGCGGCGAAACTCGCCAACCGCACCAGCGATCCTGCATCCGCGAACTATCTAGCCTGGGCGCAAAAGGAATGGACGTGGTTCCAGGCCTCCGGAATGATCAACGCGAGCGGCCTCATCAACGATGGTCTCAATTCGAGCAACCCGGCCGCCTGCAAAAACAACAGCGGCATCGTGTGGAGTTATAACCAGGGTGTCGTTCTGGGCGGCCTCGTCGAGCTCTCGCAGGCGACCTCCGATCCGGCGCTGCTCGCCCGCGCGCAGAGCATCGCAGATGCCGTGCTCTCATCGGCGTCGCCGCTCATCAATCCGAATGGCATCCTCGTCGATCACGGCGTCTCCGGCGGCGACGCGCCGCAGTTCAAGGGCATCTTCCTGCGCAACCTGGCGACGCTCTACGCTGCTGCTCCCAGCGCGCAATTCAAGTCCTTTGCCGACGCCAACGCTGACAGCATCTGGACCAACGACAACAGCGCCACCCGTTTCGGAGCACTCTGGCAGGGTCCCGTTGACTCCACCGACGCCACGCGCCAGACCTCCGCACTCGATGCCCTCGTCGCCGCCGCGGCGATGAAGTAGACGCTACTCCAGCCCCAGATCCTTACATATCTTCGCGACTCTCTTCTTCACCGCATCCGGCATCTCGAGCATCGCAGGCCAGGGCCGCGTGAATCCCTCCGCTGCCCACTTCCGCGTCGCATCGATCCCCATCTTGCTTCCAAAGTTCGGCAGACGGCTCGCATGATCCAGTGAATCCACCGGTCCCAGGGTGAATTGGATGTCGCGCTCCGGATCGATGTTGTTCGCGACGCGCAGCGTAACCTCGCGCAGGTCATGCACGTCGCAATCTTCATCGACGACGATAATGCACTTGGTGAACATCGCCTGCCCCATGGCCCAGATGCCGTTCATCACCTTGCGCGCATGGCCGGCATAACTCTTGCGCACGCTCACGATCATCAGGTTGTGGAACACAGCTTCAGGCGGCAGGTTCACGTCGACGATCTCCGGCAGCGTCAGCTTCATCAGCGGCAGAAAGATTCGCTCTACCGCTTTGCCCATCCACGCGTCCTCCATCGGAGGCTTGCCCACGATCGTCGCCGCATAAATCGGATTCTTGCGATGCGTGATGCAGGTGATGTGAAAGACCGGATACTCCTCCTCCATCGTGTAGAAGCCGGTGTGATCTCCGAACGGTCCTTCTGCGCGGAGTTCGCCGAGCTCTACATAACCCTCGAGCACGATCTCCGTTGTCGCCGGCACCTCGAGATCGACCGTCTCGCACTTCACTAGTTCGACGGCTTTGCCGCGCAGAAAGCCAGCGATCAGATACTCTTCGACATCGGGCGGCGCGGGCACAATCGCGCTGAAGGTCACCGCGGGATCGGTCCCAATCGCGACCGCAACTTCCATCCGCTCGCCACGAATCTTCGTCACGACATGCTGTGGCACGCCGGTCACATCAAGGGCCGCGGTTGTTCCTCCGGCGGTGCGAGCCATCACGTCTACGGCACCGGTTGCATTCCCTGCAGCGGCTCGCATGTGATCGCGGAAGTGTTCGGCCGCAACCTTCTGCCGCTGCCAGTGCATGCCGGTCGTCTTGCCGTCGTAGACCTGCATGCGATACATACCGATGTTGCGCTTGCCGCTGCGCGGGTCCTTCGTCACTACGCAGGGCAGCGTGATGAACGGACCGCCGTCGCCCGGCCACGTCGTCAGCACCGGAAACTTCAGCACGTCGATGTCCTCGCCGCGCAGCACCACCTCCTTGCATGGCGCGCGTTTCGCATCAACGACCTTCGGGAAGTACGAGCTTATCTCCGCCAGCATAGGCAGCATCTTCAGCTTGTCCATCAGGCTCGTCGGCGGCACCGGATGCAGCAGCGCCTCGATTCGCTTCGCCACTTCGTCCAGGGATTCGACGTCCAGCGCCAGGCGCATCCTGCGCTCCGAGCCAAACTGGTTCATCAGTACGCGCGCGCCCTTGTAGCCCGCCACGTTTTCAAACAGCAGCGCCGGTCCGTTGCTCTTTACCGCGTGGTCGGCTACCTCAGCCATCTCCAATCGCGGCGACAGCTCCGCCTTCACGCGCTTCAGTTCGCCCGCGCGCTCCAGCGCCTCCAACCAATCACGCAAACTCTCGTACGCCACGCAAGTCTCCTCAAAACATTCTCGCCCACCGGGTGCCTTAGTGCAGATTGATTCGCACTGTCTCAATCAATCCGGCTCGGTAGAAGGCCCGGCCCGCCATCCACGGCAGCGTACACGCAACACACGCCATCACGATCACCGCAGCCGTCAGCAACCAATCTCGCCGGCCGCCGCTGCCCCCAGCCCGTGGAGCGCGCCAGCCCGTCGCCAGCAGCATCATCGCCGGCAACACAGGCAACCAGTATCGTGGTTGCACACCATACACCGTCGCTAATCCCGGGGGTGTCCAGATCACATACTCGGCCGCCGAGATCATAACCAGCGGCACAATCACCGCAATCATCATCAGCGTTCTTGCCACCCAGCTCCGCACACCAACTCGCGGAGCAGACAACGCAACCGCCAGCAGACAGGCACTCAATACCAGCGCCGCCCCATGATGCGGCAACAGATCATTCCACCCCACCACGTACAGTCCGCGATGCACAAAATCCCAGGCGGCGTCCGCCGTTCCTCTTCCCACGGCCAGCGCCGCGTTGATGGGATGCGCTCGCAGAAACGCCATCTGCCGAACCGGATCGGCCTCATCCGCCGTATCGAACCCGAAGCGCGCGACCGAGCACCACCATGAGGCGCTGGCTGCGGCGACGAGAGCGAAGCTGATCGCCGGCCTCCTCCACCGCTCCCACCCTCGCGGTCCGAACTCGGCCGCCGGCACAAACATCAGAAGTCCCAGCGTCACGTAGGGCGGCTTCGCCATTGCGCAGAGGGCGAATGGCACCGCCGCCACAATCAACTCCGGACGTGTCAACTCACGGCGTTCGCTCAGCGCCCTCCACACCACAGCCACGGCCACGGCTGCCGCCGGCATCATCAGCGCATCCTGCGAGCCCGTCGCCTGCAAAAACAGCGCGCTTGGCAACAGCAGCGCCGCAAGCAGACTCCATACCGCTGACCCTGCCCACCGCAGTGCCAGCCATCCCACTAAGGCCGCGATCAATGCCGTCAACCATCGCACCAGCCGCAGGCTTGCAAACACCGTCAGCTTTGTCTCCTGCGCTATCCTCCATCCCACGATCGCCGGAAAATACAGCCCCGGCGGATAGGTTGCCGTATTTCCGAAGCCAGCAAATCTCTTCTTCCCCGACCACCGCACACCGGCCCATTGCGCCTGCGACGACGCTGTTACCGGCCCGTACGCTCGGTCGTGAAAGTCCGGGCTCTGCTTCTCCCACCGCATGCGGATCGCATCCATCCCATCCATCGCGCGCAGAGCGCCGGTGTCCACCTCTGCTCCGGCCTCATTTGCTCCCCTCTCCGGCAGGAGATCGCCCTCGAGCAACGCCAGCGCACGCAGCGACTGGCTCGGTTCGTCCGGCCCAAAGAACGGAGCCGTCACCCAGCACATCACCGTCGTCAATACCAGCGCGAACACCAGGTAGAACACAGGCAGCCTTTGCTGCATCCATTCCACGCTGCCCACCTTGCCACCACGCACGCGCCGCACCTTTCACAGCCGCAAAAAGATTTTCTTTCGCCACAGGAACCACACCGGCACGAAGCACACCGCAACAAAGCTCACGGCAAATGCCAGCGACATCCACGCATTCGATCCTGCGCGCGCGAACACGTCCCAGTACATGAAGTACCACCACGTGCGTCGAACGCCGTCTGCGCCAGTCGCATGCAGATACAACATCGTCTTCACGATCACAATTGAGATCGTGAACGCCGCAATTGCATTCGATCCGAACACCAGCCACGGCCAGGTCACCGCACGCAGCCACTTCGGCCAGGGCTGCGGCCGGTTATCCACCAGCCACGAGCACGCCGCCAGCACCAACGCAGCGAGTCCCGCCGCCAGCAGCACGTAGCTCGAGGTCCACAGATTCTTGTTGATCGGAAACCAGAGCGACCACACCTCACCGGCGACGATTCCAGCTACTCCCCACGCCGCCAGCCGCATGCGTACGCTCTTCCAGCTCGCGCGCCCCGCACCCGCGGTCTGCATCGCAAGCCCGGCGAGCGATCCCAGCAGCGTTGTCGCCACAGCCGGCAGCGTGCTCAACAGACCCTCAGGATCTCGCGTGTGGTTATACAGCGTTCCGGTGTGCAGCCAGCGCTGCGTCCACGCCATGGCGCCGCGATCCAGCCACGCGGCAAGGTTCAGGTTCTTATCCATGAACGGCACATCGTGCCCAGGCATCCCGATCCCCGGCACCGGCACCCACCGCAACAGCGCCCAGTAGCCCACCAGCAGCGTCGCCGTGATCAGCACCAGCCAGCGCACGCGCCGCGTAGCCAGCACGATCAGCGCCGCGATCAGGTAGCAGACCGCAATTCGCGGCAGCACCCCATACAGCCGCAGGCCGCCCCAGTGCATCCGGGGAAAGTACGCAAGGATCAAGCCCAGCAGATAGATCTTTCCCGCACGCACGAAAATCCGTCCCGCCAGCGTCGCCTTGCAGTTGCCGCGCGCGGCCCGCGCACTCATCGAAAACACAATCGACGCACCCACAATGAACAGGAACGTCGGGAAGACAAGATCCGTCAGGGTCCACCCGTTCCACTCCGCATGGTCCAGCTGACGAAAGACGTGCGACCAGTCCCCCGGATCATTCACCAGGATCATCAGCGCGATCGTCAGCCCGCGCAGCACATCCACCGAGAGCACACGCTGCGGCTTCACCGCTACATGCCCCGCCGCATGCTCCGGAACAACACTCGTTGCCATGACAGCCATCATCCATGATTGTCCGCAACCCGCGCCACTCCTCCCCGGAACATCTTTGCCGTCATCGGTGTCTATTGCGGCAGAAGCGTTCCTCGCCGGACGCACATCGAGCTTCACCGTACTCGAGGTGCCACCATGTTCGAGGACTCACTTGTTGAATCCGCCGCCCTTCTTCGCACCCACAACCGCTGGCCCGCGATCTTCTCCATCACTGCTCAGCTCTGCGCTGTGGCACTCATCCTCACCATTCCGTTGCTTCACCCTGAGGTGCTGCCCATGCCGCACATCCTCCCGGCAACCCTTGCCCCTCCACGTGCGCCCGTACCGCCGCCGCCACCCATCCACCTCGCACCGCGTGCAGCAGCAGCCGCCACGTCGACGCCGGCGGCTCCCATCGCGGTGCAGACTACGTCCATCTTGCGCGACCTCATTCACCCAATCGGCCCCGCGCTCGATACGCCTGCGCTCCCTGTGGTGGACCTGGGCAACACTGCTTCCTCCCTGCCGCCTGGCATCAACAGCGCCGCGCCCTCAAGCCCGCACGTATCCGTCCGTCCACCTGCCGCCAGAGTCTCCTCGACACCTGTTGTCTCCTCCGGCGTCTCGGCGGGCAATCTCATAGCACCTATCCGGCCTGAATATCCCTCCATCGCCAAAGCCGCCCATGTTGAAGGAACCGTCATCATCGACGCCATCATCTCGCGCTCCGGCGCCATCGAAAGCGCACACGTCCTCAGCGGACCGCCGATGCTACAGGCAGCCGCGCTCGCCGCCGTCCGCCAGGCGCGCTATCGTCCCTTCCTGCTTAATGGTCAACCCACCGAGGTGCAGACCACCATCACGATCAATTTCCGAATGGGCGGCTAAACCGCCGCCGCCGAGGTCACAAGCACCGACTCCAGCGGATAGCCTGCGTCCTTCCACCCTTGCAGGCCACCACGCAGTGGGCGTACGCGATGTACGCCCAGCCGCCTCAGCTCCATCGCCACCTTCGCGCTCGTCTGCTCGCTCGGGCATGTGCAGTACAGCACGATCTCGCGGTCATTCGGAATCTCATCACGATGCATCCGCAGCTCATCCGGCCCGATGCGCAACGCCCCCGGCAGCACCGCCGGATCTGTCAAAACATCCAGCGGATGCCGCAAATCGATGATGAACGGCGCCTGCGCTCCTGCGCTCCGGGAATCTTCGATCATCGCCAGCAGTTGCTCCGGCTCCAGGCGCAGCCCGCGCAGCTCTGCCAGAAACCGGCGGCGCTGCACATAGCGATAGATGATGATTCCAACGACCATCAGAAGTACAAGGGCAACTGCGAAGTGCGTCAGGGTCGTGAAGAGCGGGTTCGATCTGCGCACCATGTCGCCAAAGAATCGTCCCGCGAACAACCATGTTGCAGCCCACACCAGCGTGCCGGTCATGTCGTAGGCTGCGAACTCACGGAACGACATGCCCGCCTGCCCTGCGATCGGCGCTGCAATCGTGCTCACGCCCGGCACAAACTTCGCAAACAACAGCGTCACGCCACCGCGGCGTGCGATCGAACCCTGCGCGCGGTTCACGCATGTGGAGGCATCGAGCGACATCCTGCACAGCAAATCCAGAACGCGGCTGCCAAATCGCCGCCCCATCCACCACCACATCGTGTCCGCAATCAGGCATGCCAGTAATACGACGGACAGAGTCAGCGCTAAGTGCACCTTGTGCGCGGCGCTCATCGTTCCCGCGGCCAGCATCAGCGGAACGCTCGGTATCGGAAGTCCGGCCTGCTCCACGAGCACCCAGCCGAACAACACCGAGTACACGTGCCGCAAGAACAGCGCCTTGACCAGACCCATAACGGTCCCCCAGAACTTTCCGATGTCCTGTAGATGTTTATGTTGACGCCTTTGTTGCAGAAAAGATAGCTGTAATAGAAAAGCAGAATGGTTCTGGAGCCAGCAGGACCTGGCTTAAGCAACACGGCCCGGCAAAATTGCCGGACCGCGCGCCATCTCTGCCCGAAGATCTACTCAGCTTCCGTCAGCGGCATCTTCACCAGGTGCTGTCCGATGAACCACGCCTGCAGTTCGTTCGGCCGCAGGACATCGCTCACGACAAGATCATTCGTGCCGTCGTCGCCGGCCTTGTCCGCAGCCTCGGCGATCGCATGGCAGTCCTGCATGATCGACTTGTGGGCCTCCAGCAGCCGGGCGATCTGCACCGGAACCTCCTCGCGCCCGCGGGGCGGCCGAGTGATCCTGGTCATCTCGGCCACATCGCCGCCCATCGCAATCGCGACGCCGCCCAGCAACTGAATGCGTTCGCCAATTGCGTCCACAATCTCTACCTGCTCGTCGAAGTGCTTATCAAACAGCAGATGCAGTTGATAGAACGTCGGCCCCGAAACCTGCCAGTGGTGCTTCTTGTACATATCGCGCAGTGCAATCGAGTCTGCCAGCAACTGGTTCAGTTTTTCGCACATCTGGGCACGAACCTTCTCGTCCAGCGGGTGCGGCAGGTCCTTCACCACCGCGCCAAACTTCTGGATCTCTTTGGCCTGCTGGTGCCAGCGTTCTGTAACAAAGTCGTTGCGGTTTTCACCTTTCTTCATAGCTACAGCCATTGCATTCTCCTTTCCTGGCTCAGATGCAATCACATCGGCGTACGCTTTCTGGATAAAAAGACCGGTCATGATGGCCCGGTCCTTACCCATTACCGTCCGCTTATTTAGTCCTTCACCCTGACCTTTGGCACGACAGACATACCGATGCGCAGCTCATGGTTCTTATCCTGTTCCTGCAGGTTCTTGAAATTGATCCGCACCGGAATCCGCTGCACGACCTTCACATAGTTGCCCGTCGCGTTCTCCGGCGGAAACAGGCTCAGCGACGATCCCGTCGCCCCACCGATCTGCTTCACATAGCCGTCGAACTTCTTTCCTCCCAGCGCGTCCACCTCAATCTCGACCGCCTGGCCGGCGTGCATCTCCTTCAGTTGCGTCTCCTTGAAGTTTGCCGTCACCCAAAGGTCCTCCAGCGGCACAATCGTCAGCAACGATTGCCCTACGCTCAGGTTTACGCCCACAGCCACCGTCTTGCGGCTCACAATGCCGTCGATGGGCGCCGTAATCTTTGTGTAACCCAGATTCAGCTTTGCCTGGTCCAGCCGCGCCTGCGCCTGCTGCACCGCGGCCAGCGCCGCAGCCTCGCGCGCCCGTTGTACGGCTACCTGCTTCGGCGCGGTCTGCTGGCTCTGCGCCTGCTGGCTCAAGGATGTCGCCAGTCGCGCCCGGGCCCCCTGCACCTGCTGCTGCGCCGCGGACGCATTGCGCTGCGCTTCATTCAGCGCCGCCTGGGTCGCGCTCGCCGTTGCCACAGCCTGATCGAACTGCTGCTTCGAAATAACGTCGTTCTTCACCAGCGGCGTGTAGCGGTCTACATCGATCTGCGCCTTCAGCGCATTGGCCTTCGCCTGCTCGATTCGCTCGTTCGCAGCCTGCGCCTGCGATTGCGCCTGCGACACGGCAGCCTCATTGCTCCGTACATCCGAGCCTGAGGTCAACACCTCCGTGCGCGTCGTCACGCTCGTGATCGGTACGTTCACCCGCGCCTGCTCGTACTCGGCCTCCGCGTTTGCCAGGTTCGCCTGCGCCTGCTCCACCGCAACCTCGAAGTCGCGCGGGTCAACCTCGGCAATCGGATCGCCGGCCTTCACCACCTGCTGCTCCGTAACATCCACGCGAGTCACCTGGCCTGCCACCCGCGCGCTCACCTGGTACAGGTTCCCGTCAACCTGCGCGTCGTCCGTGTCCTCCGTGAAGGTGGAGCGCCAGTAGAAGAAAATCGCCACAACTGCAATCACCGCGACGACCACGATGATGATCACGCGCCGCCGGCCCTTCTTCTCCGCAACCTCTTCTTCCCTCATCTGCCCGGCAGGCTGACCCTGCGGCTTGATCTGCACCGTGCCCTGAATCTCCGCGGTCTGGCCCTGCTGTCCGTTCTCGTTCTGATCGGCCACGTCTACTTCCCTCCGAGATAATCCTTGTAATTCGTCGATGCCACACCCAGCGCACGCGCCAGCGAAAGCTTCGCTACATTGTGCTGGTACAGCGCGCTGATGTACTGATCGTTTGCCTGTTCCAACTGCGACAGCGACTGCGACACCGGCAGGTTGTCACTCACGCCCGCCTTGAATCTCTGCTGCGCCTCGTTCAGCGCCTCGCTCGCCAGCTGCACATTGCTCTTGGTCGCATCCACCAGCTTCGCTGCGCTCTGGATGTCCAGAATCGCGTCGCGCACATCCTGGTTCACCTGCTGGACCTGGTCAGAGAGCTTTGCCTTCGTCTGGTCATACTGCGCGGCGGCCACCTGCTCATCGCCGTGCACCTTGGCAATCTGCAGAATCGGCGCACTCACCTGCGCGGTCGCCGCGTAAGTCCCATGCGAGTGCCCCGGCGTCGTTCCCAGGTCACCGAAGTCGCCTGAAAAATTCGCCACCGGCAGCTGCTGATCGAACGCCGCCTTCCTGTTCGCCTTCGCCGCCTCCAGCTGCTCGCTCGCCGCCGCGAGGTCCTTGCGCTGCTTCAGCGCCTGCTGAAACGCCTGCTCCGGGTCCGGAGCATCCAGGGCCGCAAACGGTTCCTTATCGTTCAGATCAAACTTCTGATCCAGCGGCAATCCAATCGCCCGCGCCAGGGAAAGCTTGTCTTTCCCGAATTGATTCTGCGTTGCGATCAACTGCTGCTGCTCGTTCTGGTAGTCCACCTGCGACCGCAGTACATCCAGCCGCGGGCTCGTGCCCGCCTCATGCGCCTGCGTCGCCTGGTCCAGCGACACCTTGCTCGTCGCCATCTCCGCCTGCACCGCCGTGATCCGTGCTTCGTCCGCCAGGCACAGCAGGTAGGCATTGCCCACCGTCATCACCACCAGATCGCGCGCGTCCTGCGCGGTCAACCTGGCCGCGGCAAAGTTGTGCCGGGAAGCAATGTAGTTCTGGAGCGCCTGCAGATTCACCAGGTTCTGCGTCAGGTACGCGCGAAAGTCCACGACCTGGAACGGCCCGACGATCGGGTGGATCCCCGGGAACTTCAATCCGTATGCCGCCAGGTTCACCTGCTCAACCTCAATCGAAGCCGCGCCCGTCACCGTCGGCAACAGGTGCTGCAACTCCTGCAGCCGCTCCCCGTTCGCATTCTTCTCGTTGGAGGTCTGCAGAATCAGTCCGAGGTTATTCTTCAGTCCCCGCTGGATCGCATCGTCGAGCGTCAGCGGCAGCACATCCGCCGTCGCCTTCCCGCTCACCAGGCTTCCGTGAAAGCTCTGGTCGGCGCCACTCTGCGGCGCCACCGGCGGCCCCGGCTGCTGCAGCTGCTGTTGTACCTGCTGGACCTGCTGGAGGTTCGTCTGCGCCGGATAAGTCTGGTTCAGCGGAATCCCGGTCGGGCTCGGCTGATTCTGCGCAATCGCCATTCCGGCCGCCGAAAATGCAAAGGCTGCCAGCAACGCCGTCGCGCTCCGCGACGCGCGCCTCCCTTTTTCAAACATATCTCTCATGCTAACCCGTGGCAGTGGTCCACCCGCGCGGTCCAACCTGCTTAGAAGCTTTCTCCTTCATACAGATGCAGTACTCGCTGGTGGATATTCAAAAGTTTGTTATCCGAATTTTCGAGTTGAAGCGATGCGGCCTTGCTTCCAACCCGCCGAGAGAACCCCGCTTTGAAAGGTCGCGGCTGGTAGCCTTGGGCTTTAGCCCAAGGTATCCGCGCCGCAAATAGCCAAAAAGCGCCGGGCTTCAGCCCCTGAGGGAACTAATCCCAAACGAATCATTCCTGCGATTTAGATGTTTGCCACATAAAAATGCGCAGCCTCTACACTTGTCTTCTTTGCACCACTTCTTATTTCAGGAGTCCTTCCCATGTTCCTCGGTATCGACGTCGGCACCGGCGGCACCCGCGCCGTCCTCATTGACCGCGCAGGAAAAGTTCTCGCCTCACACTCCGCCGACCACGCCCCCATCGCTTCCGCCCACATCGGCTGGGCCGAGCAGGAGCCCGACGACTGGTGGCGCGCCGCACAGGAAGCCATCCTCGGCGCGCTCAAAGCCGCCGCAGCCGCCGGCCACGGCAGCAAGGTGGAGGCCGCCGGCCTCACCGGCCAGATGCACGGCTGCGTCATGCTCGATGCAGAAGGCCGCGTCCTGCGCCCAGCCCTCATCTGGTGCGACCAGCGCACCCAGCCCGAGGCCGACTGGCTTAACCACACGATCGGCTACGAAAAGATCATCCAGCTCGTCGCCAACCCCGCGCTGCCCAACTTCACCCTCACCAAGCTTCTCTGGGTCCGCAAGCACCAGCCCGAAATCTTCGCCAGGATCGCCCACGTCCTCTGCCCCAAGGACTACGTCCGCTATCGGTTGACCTCTACTTACGCCATGGACATGCAGGAGGCCTCCGGCACCCTCCTGCTCGACGTCGCCCACCGCCGCTGGTCCAAAGAAGTCGCCGACGCCGCCGGCATCCCGATGTCCTGGCTCCCGCAGCTTTTCGAAGGCCCCGAGATCTGCGCACGCATCTCGCCCGAAGGCGCCGCAGCCACCGGCCTCCAGCCCGGCACACCGGTCGCCGCAGGCGCGGGTGACCAGGGCGCAGGCGCGGTCGGCATGGGCATCCTCGCCCCGGGTTCGGTCTCAGCGACCATCGGCACCTCCGGCGTCGTCTTCGCCGCCACCGCCGAACCCACCTTCGATCCGAAAGGCCGTCTCCACACCTTCTGCCACGCCGCGCCCGGCATCTGGCACGTCATGGGAGTCACCAACGGTGCGGGCCTCTCCTTCCGCTACTTCCGCGATACCTTCATGCCCACCGAAAGTTATGAAGCCCTCACCGCTCTCGCGGCCGACGTCCCTGCCGGCTCCGACGGTCTCCTCTGGGCTCCCTACCTCTTCGGCGAGCGCACCCCGCACCTCGACCCCAACGCGCGCGCCGCCTTCGTCGGCATCACCGCCTCCACCACCCGCGCGCACTACATCCGCGCGGT
>DATNGO010000227.1:0-4290 GCA_035605855.1 Acidobacteriaceae bacterium
CACCGAAAAAGTCGCCGCTCACTTCGCCGGCCCGCGCCCGGCCGAAGGCCACAACTGTGATCCAGCCGGCGATACCCTCGGCATCATCGGCTTCTGCGGCGCCCCCTTCACCCTCGCCAGCTACATGATCGAAGGCGCCTCCTCCCGCAACTACGTCGAGACCAAGCAGTTCATGTACACCGACGCCGCCTGGCCCATCCTCATGGACAAGCTCGTCACCGTCCTCGCCGACTTCGCCCGCCAGCAGGTCGAAGCCGGCGCCGACGTCATCCAGGTCTTCGACTCCTGGGCCGGCGCATTGTCCGTCGCCGACTACCGGGCGTATGCACTGGCCCCAACGGCAGAGCTCATCCGCCGCATCCAGGCCCTCGGCGTCCCCGTCATCTACTTCGGCGTCGACACCGCCTCGCTCCTCCCCACCTTCCGCGAGACCGGTGCCGACGTCATCGGCCTCGACTGGCGCATCCCGCTCGACGCCGGTTGGCGCGCCGTCGGCCACAACACCGCCGTCCAGGGCAACCTCGACCCCATCACCCTCTTCGCCCCCGACGACGTCCTCGAAGCCCGCGTCCGCGAAATCCTCTCCCTCGCCGCCGGCCGCCCCGGCCACATCTTCAACCTCGGCCACGGCATCGTCCCCAACACCCCCGTCGGCTCCGTCGTCCGCGTCGTCGACCTCATCAAGCGCCACGCCCACACCACCCCACACGCCTCCAACGAAGCCACCAGCGACTGGGCCATCCGCGCGTGACTTGCCGATGAAATCACTGATCAATATCGGCGCGATTTGTCTATTAGCCTGCCTGGCCGCCTGTAGCGACGCTTCGCTGGAACCTAAAGTGCGCCCCGCAAAAGTTCCAGGCTCTGCGGTCTGGGCAGGTGGGGCCGACGGCGGCGCCTACGTTCGCTGTTCTGTTGACGCCAAGCGCAACGTCGATGTGTGTGAGGTTTGGAACGACAACACAGGCTATTCGGCGGGGGCGCGTGACTATCAATTGGAAAAAGAACACCGCGCCGCAACAAACTCTGAACTGAAGTTCTCAGGCGCCGCAAACGATTCGATCTACCTAGCTGATGGCCGCGTATTAGTAGCTATTCACTAATCATCAACCGCGATCACAGCCAAACATCATTCTTCGCCGTCATCTCCCCACCCGCATCCCCCGTATTCACCAGTCCCTTCGGCTCAATCAGCATCAACTTCACCTCGCGTTCCGCGAACGGCTTATGCTCCACGCCCTTGGGTACGACGAACATCTCGCCCGGCCCAATCGTCACCGCACCATCGCGAAAATCAATCCTCAGCTCGCCGCCGGCCGTCCCGGCCACATCTTCAACCTCGGCCACGGCATCGTCCCCAACACCCCCGTCGACTCCGTTCTCCGCGTGGTCGACCTCATCAAGCGCCACGCCCACACCACCCCACACGCACCCAATGAAGCCACCAGCGACTGGGCCATCCGCGCCTAGCCGAAGTGCCCAGCTTCACACTGACGTATGGACTTAAAATCTTCACTTCCCCTGATATCGAGCATCGTGCACGAACCAAGTCGCGCCCACCTTCTTCATCGTCACGAAGAACCGATCTTCGGCATGTTCGTAGACCACTCTCGTGCCAATCGTCACTGTCAGGCCGTTGCGTCCGCCCACTTTTTGTCCCGGTTCAAGTACCACCTTCTCAAGTTGTCCGTAATGAGAAGAAGCAAGTTCGTGAGACTTTCGGAAGTCCGATTCGCTCAACAAACGTTGAAGATCTGAATCGCGGAGCGCGTAAGCTTTCTCGTATTCCTTGGAGACCAGCGAGTCTCCGTACGTTTGGAGAGCAGTTCTCGCATTCTCAGTTTGCTCGTACATCCATGAAGCACCAGCGAATAATCCAAGGAACACTACGCAAATAAATATCGCCGCAGCGATCAACCACGTCCGCAGCTTTCGCGTTTTCAAACGGCCCGGTTCACCCATGATCAATGATCGTGGTTGATTGGTCGGCAATCGTCAAGCTGAATCGCCTTCACACCCAAACATCATTCTTCGCCGTCCTCTCCCCACCCGCATCACCGGCATTCACCACGCCCTTCGGCTCAATCAACATCAGCTTCACCTCGCGCGCCGCGAACGGCTTATGCTCCACGCCCTTCGGCGCGACGAACATCTCGCTCCTCACGAAGCCACCAGCGACTGGGCCATCCGCGCCTGCACGCTCTCAATTCTCCGTCGGCACTCGCTCCACATGGTCAATCACCAGCATCTGCACCGGCACCTTCGCCGGCTCCAGCTTCAGCCCCAACTGCTCCTGCACCGCCGTAAAGATCGACGGCAATGAAGAATCCACCACGTCTGTCTCCGGAGGAGCAAAGTTCAGCTTCACATCGAACTTCCCCTGAATGCCGGTGTCATCCTTCACTGGCTGTTTGAGCCGCGAGCTCAATAGGGAAGCGAGATCCTTCAGATTTAGCCCTGAAGCCCGCAGGCCGTTCGGCAAGATATAAAGCCCTCCCGTCACCCCGCTCTTACTCCGTGTAAGTCGCTGGCCACCTTTGGCGACCACTAGCGAATAGCCCTTCATCTCCTTCTCTTCCATGTGCGTCTGCAGATGAAATCGCTGCGCCAGCAGTTGCTGCAACATCGGCTTCAACTGCTCGTAGGTCGGCCCCTTCTCTGCGTTCGGTTTCGCCGAGACGTCATAGAACGTCGAATCCATCCAGGATGGCCCGCCTTCAATCCGGTCCGCCTGCACTCCGAACGCCATTTGGATCAGAAAATCCAGCGAGACATTATGCGCGGTAAACAATAGTGCGCCCGGATCGCTAATCTTCGTAAATCCGTCACCCGCAGGCTTCTCCAGCATCCGTACCGAAGCCACATCGAACTTCGTCGGGTAACGCGGTGCAGCCGCCGTCTGTGCCTTCGCCACACTGAACCCGACCAAGCACAAAACGATCCCGACCACCCGACCCATCGCTCTCATCGCGCAGCCATTCTCTCACTCAAATTCACACATCATTCTTCGCCGTCATCTCCCCACCCGCATCGCCCGTATTCACCACGCCTCTCGGCTCAACGAGCATCAGCTTCACCTCGCGCGCCGCGAACGGCTTATGCTCCACGCGCACTTCACCAGAATCCTCGGCACTCCCCGCTTCCAGGTAAGCCCAGTGGGAGTGCCAAGGCTGAAGCCTTGGCTTACCTGGAAGCTCGTGCCCCCGAAAATCTTCGACCACGCTCGCTTCCAGGTAACCCGAGCCTTCAGGCTCGGGCCTCTGGGCGGCCCAAAAAAGGAAGGGGGGCTTTAGCCCCTGGAGTATGCCTCTAAAATTTCCCCGAGCGCATTCCTCCCTCGTCCGTCTGTCACAGTAGAAGCCACCGCAACACCCGGAGCCCGAGCCACCCGTGATCGAGGAACTCAGTTTGGTCTTGCCGCCAGAGCATCTCCCCCGAAGGTGTGGACCGGAGCTTCTGCCGCACGGGCCGTTTCCCATCGAAGAAAACGGCGTTCGCGAAGGCTTACAAGGCCGCGGCATCGGGGGAGAGGCTCTCTCCCGGCCCGCCGAGACGGACGCAGGCATCGCCGCGCTCGTCGAGACCTGGTCCACGCTCCTCTTCCGCGTCGCCCACTCCGTCCTCCGCAACCCCACCGAGGCCGAGGACGTCGTGCAGGACACCTTCGTCCGCGTCATGGAACACAAACAAAAAATTCCCGCGATCCGCCACCTCCGCGTCTGGCTCGTGCGCATCACCTGGAACCTCGCGCTCGACCGCCGCCGCCGCATCCGGCCCGATCAGCTCGACGACGCCTCCGCTCACGCGATCATCGCTCGCAACGCACCCGCCGACGCGGCCCTCGACGACGCCCGCGAACTCGCCCGCGTCTTCCGCGAGATCGACCGCCTGCCCCGCGCCGAGCGCCAGGCGCTCCTGCTCTCGGCCATCGACGAGCTCGACACCCGCGAGCTCGCCCAGGTGCTCAACAAATCCGAGTCCGCCATCCGCGCCCTTATCTTCCGAGCCCGCGCGCGCCTACGCCAACGGCTCACGAAAGGAGGCCAGGCATGAACGCGAATGCCCCACGCTTCAACTCTGACGCAATCGACTCGACCATCGACCGCGCCCTCTCCGCGCTTCGCGATGCTCAGCCCCGCTCCGGCAGTGAAATGTTCGCCGGCCGCATCCTCGCCTCGCTCGAGCACCGCACCACCACGCGGGCGATGGACCCGGGTGGCCTGCCCTTTCACAGCTTCATCGTAAAAGGGTGGGGTATCGCGCGTGGTATCGCGCGTGGCAGCGCGCGAG
>DATNGO010000228.1:0-6302 GCA_035605855.1 Acidobacteriaceae bacterium
CGCGCCGCCGGTGTAGAAGACGTGAATCTGACCACCGTACGCGGTGAAGACCTTGTGATAATTCTGCACCCAGCAGATGCCGGTCAGATCTCCGTAGTAGTAGGGGTTCTGATTGGTATTGGGGTAGGCGACAGTCGTCGACCCGCCGGGGGTGACGTTGGGAATGACCTGCGCGGTGCCAATCGGACCTGAACCAGCACCCAGGGTAATCATGGTGAGGCAGTTGTAGTTCTGTCCTTTGGCCGCGCGTTCTCCGCTGGCGCACTGCTGCGAGCCAGCCCAGAGAGTGTTGTCATCGGCAAAGAGCAGCTTGGTGTGGGTGCCGTCGGAGATCGAGATCGGCGCGGAGACCGAGTAGTTGCTCAGATTGACTGCGGTGAGATAGCCGGTAAACAGGCCATCGGCACGTGGACTGGAGCCGAGTGTACCGCCGGCGCCGAGACTGTATAGCGACTGACCGGCGAGGTATAGGGTTGTCCCGTTTGAAAGTGCGACCGTGGCCCCTCCCGGAATCGGAACAGGGTTTGGAACGCCGATGCTGGCAAAGGGCGAGGGAGCCGAGGGCGAGAGCGGGTTGACGGCCGGGATGTTGTCGATCAGCAGTGAGCCCGTCTGCAACACACTGATGCCCGCTGTTGTGCCGCCGCACTCGGGACCGCAGTTGAGAACGTAGACCGAGTTGCCGTCGAGCGAGAAGCTGGCGTTGATGGGGCGGTCATAGGTGCCGGCTACCGGCACGACGCAGTAAACGGGAAGCAACTGCGGTTCACAGTCGATTGCTCCAGGGGGAACGACCGGGTTGGCGCTCGCGGGCAACTTGATCACACGGTAGAGTGCGTTGGAGTTCCGCACCATGGCAAGGATGACTGTCACGCCCTGGTTGACGGCCACCCGATAGACGTTGGGCAGGTTCAGAGCGTAGGTGGCGCCGCCATTCGTGACATAAATCTGACTGTTGAGCGACGAAGCAGCCGCGAAGAGCGAACCGTCAAACGCAGCGCCCACGGAAGCCGGCTCGGGGGCAAAAGAGGCTGCAGGGCCTATGCTGGCCTCGGTGCTGTAGTTGATTGCGATGAGAGTTCCGGCCGTCTGAGAGAGCACGTATCCGCGGGTCTGCTCCGGAAAGTTGAGAATGGTAGTCGGCTCCGGCGCGGAGAAACCGGAGATGGGGAAAACCGGCTTGGTGTTCTGGATGTTTCCGCGAAGATCCCGGAGGCCGTCGAGCAACTGCGCTCCGCCACTGGTGCCGCCGTTGGTGTAGGTGGCAAGGACGCGCTGAAGCATCTGGCTGGGCGGAATAGGCCGGCCTGCAAAGTTAAACTCGGGAACCCTATAGAGAACCTTGCACGCAGTCAGGGTCAGCGTTAGGGCGGTCAGAAAGATGCCCGCGACAAGCTGGGCTGCGATCCTGCGATTCTTCAACTGGACGACTCCGGGAGACACCACGGTGGCTATTTTGGAGGTCACATAATGCACCGCCGGACGCCGCCTGCGTCAGCCCAAAGTATAACAAAGCAACGTGCCTGGTCCGGCCAATCCGGCGACTGCCGGATGGGGCGTTTCCAGGGTCGTCGCGGTACCATGAAAGAACGACCATAGGAGAACGATGACCCCAGCTTTGGAGAAGCTCTTTACCGGCAAGCCGGTGCTCTGCGATGGAGCCATGGGCACCATGTTGTACAGCTGCGGAGTGTTTATCAACCGATGCTATGACGAGCTGAACGTCACGCAGCCGGATATTGTCCGCTCGGTTCATGAGCAGTATCTGCTGGCCGGGGCGGAGGTGATTGAAACCAACACCTTTGGCGCAAACTCCTTCCGGTTGGAGCACTTCGGTCTGCGGGACAAGGTTCGCGACTTCAACCTGGCCGGCGTGGCCCTGGCTCGGCAGTGTGTCACCGCGATCCATGAAAAGCAGGCGACAGACGCCTATGTTGCGGGCGCGGTGGGTTCGCTGGGTGTGAGGCTGGAGCCTTTCGGCACGCTCAGTCCGGCTTTGGCACGGGCTGCGTTTGCCGAACAGATTGCGGCGCTGGCCGAGGGCGGAGCCGATCTGCTGATATTGGAGACGATGATGTCGCTGGACGAGGCCGAACAGGCGATCGCTGCGGCTCGGGAGGTGGCGCCGGGGCTGCCCGTGATCGCCCTGATGACGGTCGACGAGGAAGCGAACTGCCTGGACGGGAGCACGCCGGAACAGGCCGCCCACCGGCTGACGGAGGTAGGCGCGGACGCCATTGGCTGCAACTGCAGCGTTGGGCCGGCGACGGTGCTGACGGCGATCGAGCGCATGCGTTCGGAGACGAAGCTGCCCCTGGTCGCAATGCCGAACGCCGGCATGCCGCGCAATGTTGAAGGCCGCAATATCTATCTGACGTCGCCTGATTACCTGGCACGATTCGCGCGCAAGGCGATTCGCGCGGGTGCGAGCTGGGTGGGCGGATGCTGCGGAACAACGCCGGCGCACATCCGCGCCATGCGCTCGGAGATCCGGGCGATGCAGGCGCAGGATCAGGGTGTTGTTTCAGTGAGCACGGGCGTGCACGAGCTGCCCGCTGAGCCTGAAGTGGAACCGAAGCCGCTGGCCGAGCGCTCGCAGATTGGCCGCCGGATCGCCGAGGGGGAGTTCGTACACCTCGTCGAGATTGTGCCGCCCAAGGGCTTTGATTGCTCCAAGGAGCTTGCGGGCGCGGCGCTGCTGGCCTCGCGCGGTGTTCACGCGATCAATGTGCCGGACTCGCCGCGAGCGAGCGCACGCATGAGCGCGCAGAGCCTGTGTCTGCAGATTCAGCAGAAGGTCGGCATCGAGACGGTGTTGCACTACACCTGCCGCGATCGCAATATTCTGAGTATTCAGAGCGACCTGCTGGGCGCGGCGTCGATCGGGATCAAGAACATTCTTTGTCTCACCGGCGATCCTCCGAAGATAGGTAACTATCCGGATGCGACAGCGGTTTTCGATGTGGATGCAATTGGCCTGGTGCGCATTGTGCGCGGATTGAATCATGGCCTGGATATCGGGAAGAACTCGATTGGCGGCTCGGCCGGCTTTACGATTTCGGTGGCGGCGAATCCAGGCGTGCCGGACATCGACTACGAGGTGCGGCGGTTTGCGGCGAAGGTGGAGGCCGGGGCGGAGTTCTGCATCACGCAGCCGGTGTTCGATCAGCGCCTGCTCGAACAGTTTCTGCGCCGCATCGAGGGTTTCCGGATTCCCGTGATCGCGGGCATATGGCCGCTGACGAGCCTGCGCAACGCAGAGTTTATGAAGAATGATTTGCGCGTCTCGATGCCGGACTCTATCCTCGCGCGGATGGCTGAGGCAGCTGACAAGAAGGCGGCGCTGGCTATCGGTCTGGCGATTGCGCAGGAGATGCTGGCTGAGGTGCGCGATCAGGTGCAGGGTGTGCAAGTCAGCGCGCCCTTCAGCAACTTCAAGGCGGCCGCCGAGGTTCTGGGCCTGCGTGATGAGGATGAGGCGGCGGCTTGATGCCTAGTTTTGAGGAACAGCTCGCGGAGCTTGAGAAGATCGTCGAACAGCTGGAGCATGGCGATCTGGCGCTGGAGCAGAGCGTAAGCCTGTTCGAACGTGGCGTACACCTCTCGGAGGCGTGCAAAGCGCAGCTTTCGAGTGCCGAGAGCCGCATTCAGGTGCTGCTCGACCCGGAGCAGAAGGGGCCGGTTCGGGTGGAAGAGCTTGCGCTCGCGGTGGACGAGAACGAGGATGATTCGGAGGAGCCGGAAGAGCTCGATGAGGAAGAGTAGAGGCTAACGGTCGCGGCTTGTGACGAAGCCGGGAACCCAGAGCAGTGCACGCTTGTACTCGGTTTCGGGAAGCTCGGCGATGGACTGGCGCGCCGCCTCGGCGTATGCGCAGGCGGTGTCCATGGCGTAGGCCAGCGACCCGTGGCGGTGCAGGATTTCAAGAATCTGTTCGTGGGTTACGGTCACAAAGCGGCGCTCTGCCAGAACTCTGCGGATTGCCTCGCGGTCGGCCCCGGTGCCACGTTCGAGTGCATGGATGACTGCCAGGGTCGCCTTGCCTTCGCGAAGATCCGAGGCGGCAGGCTTGCCGAGGCGGTCTTCATCCGCCGTGAGGTCCAGAACGTCGTCGACGATCTGAAACGCCAGGCCGAGGTTGCGTCCGTATTCACCCAACGCCTCCTCAAAGGACGGCTCGTTCAGGTTCGCATCGGTCGCGGTCAACACGGCGCCCAGTTGCATCGATACCTTGAAGAGACAGGCCGTTTTGCGATAGATGAGATCGAAGTATTCTTCTTCGTTGATGAGGTGGCCGAGCTTCTCCATCTGCTGCAGCTCACCCTCGACCATCTGCTGCGTGAGCGAGATGAGCAGGTCGAGAACCCGGAAGTTGCGCTCGGCCAGCGCCGTCTGGAAGGACTGCATGTAGAGCCAGTCGCCGGCCAGAACGCACTTCGCGTTACCCCAGGTGGTGTTTGAGGACGGACGGCCGCGGCGTGTGTCGGCCTCGTCGATAATGTCATCGTGGACCAGCGTTGCGGTGTGTAGCATCTCCACAACCGCGCCCATGCGGATGCGCGAGTCGCTCTCGCAGCCGAGCGCCTTGGCAGCCAGCAGCAGCATCATCGGACGGATGCGTTTGCCGCCGCCCGCGATGAGGTACGTTGCGATGTCTGTGACCACGTGCACGGGAGAGTCCGACTGGCGGGCGAACTCGCGTTCGACCGCAGCGAGATCGTCGCGCAACAGGTCAAAGACCTCAGTTGCGGTCGCAATGGAGATTGGACTCACGCTCTCTTCAGAGTAGCAGGTGAGGCCCTGGGTGGTATCGCGGCAAGAGCAATCTTTCGTTTTTGATAGCGCGAGATCAGCTGGAACGGAAGTTCGTGAACTGAAGATCGACGCCCATGTCCTTGCCGCGGAGCAGCGCCATGATCTCCTGCAGGGTGTCACGATCTTTGGAGCTCACGCGCACCGTGTCGCCCTGGATGCTGGCCTGCGCTTTCTTCTTGGAGTCCTTGATGGCCGCGACGATCTTCTTCGCAACTTCGGAGGCGATGCCCTGCTTCAGCTTGATCTTCTGGCGCACCGTTGAGCCAGCGGCGGCTTCAACCTTCTCGTACTCGAGATTCTTGAGCGGAACGCTGCGCTTGACGAGCTTCTGCTGGAGGATGTCGATGACCGCCTTCAGGGTGTACTCGTCCTGGCTGGCGAGCTGAACCGCGTCGTTGCCCTCGAGTGTGATCGAAGACTTGGAGTTTTTCAGGTCAAAACGGGCGTGGACCTCTTTGCTCGCCTGGTCGATGGCGTTCTTGACCTCCTGGATGTCTACCTTGCTGACGACGTCGAAGCTCTGATCGGCTGCCATGGTTATGCCCTCGATGAAAATCTGTCTGTTCCGCGAACGGTAGTATCACACCGCGCGGGCGGAAGGGAAAAGCCGAAAGAAGTTTTCGGTGGTTTGTTCAGCAAGCTGGACGGCCGGCACCTCACGCAGCTCGGCAAGAAACTCGCCGGTGAGTGCTGTGTTCGCGGGCTCATTGCGCTGGCCGCGAAGGGAGCCGGGCGCGAGAAAGGGAGCGTCGGTCTCAACCAGGATGCGATCGGCGGGCGCGTCGCGGGCGACATCCTGGATGATTGTCGACTTCGGATAGGTCAGGTTTCCCGCGAAAGAAAGATAGAAGCCCGCGGCAAGAGAACGTTCGGCCTGTTGTTGATTCCCGGAGAAGCAATGCATGATGCCGGGCAGGCCGGTCGGTGTCCAGTGCTCGGCGATGAGCGCGAGCAGGTCTTCCCAGGCGTCGGCTGGTTCAAATTTTGCTTTGGCTGCGGGGGTGGCGAGCTCAGAGGTGCGGCAGTGAATTGTAATGGGCTTTTGCGCGGCAGCAGCGATCTTCATCTGCGCGATGAAGGCGGCCTGCTGGATGGGAATCTCGGGATTCTCGAGGTGGTAGTAGTCGAGACCGATCTCGCCCACGGCAAGACAGCGCGGGTCTGCTGCCAGCTCCGCAAGCCTGGCAAGCGCTTCTGGAGTGGCGCGGTGCGCTTCCTGCGGGTGAATGCCGGCGGTGGCAAAAATCTGGACGCCCTGCGGATGGGCGCGGGCCAGGTCGAGCGCGTGGTGCATTTCGTCGGGGCCTTCTCCGATGCCGATTGCAAGCAGCGTGTCGACCCGCGCGGCGCGCGCGTTGGCGAGGACTTGCGGCAGGTCGTCGTAGCTATCCAAATGGCAGTGTGAATCCACCCACATCGTCTTCATAGGATGCGGCATTCGGGCGTTCGCTTCAACCCGGCGCGATTCTTGACGGCGAGAGAGGCAG
>DATNGO010000229.1:0-3417 GCA_035605855.1 Acidobacteriaceae bacterium
GAAGTCCGGACCTAAGTTATCTCTTTCGAAGACTTTGCGCAAAAAACCGGGGGAGGGGTACCCTCCGCCAAACCGCGCAAAATGATAAAATCAACCAAGCACCTGAAGGCCCGGGAGTCGGGCCCCAAGCTCGCAGCGCGACAGGCACATCGATGTCAGGAGTTGAATCTTCCGCCCTGGCAAGCGAACCGTTCTGCGGCGGGTTAGCTACGAAAGGATTCACACCATGCCCAAGGAAGGCATCCACCCCAGGTACGAGAAGACCAACGTCCGCTGCGCCTGCGGCAACCACTTCGAGACCCGCTCCACCCACAAGGGAGACATCGTCCTCGAAATCTGCTCCGCCTGCCACCCGTTCTTCACCGGCAAGCAGAAGCTGGTCGATACTGCCGGACGCGTCGAACGCTTCCGCCGCAAGTACGCCGCCTCCGGAGCCGGTAAGGCTGAGGCCGCCGCGAAGTAACTCAAGCGCAGCAGCAGCAAAGAGAGAAGGCCTCCCTTCATGGGGAGGCCTTCTCTCTTCCCCCGCTCCATCTAGTAGGGCTCCATCTAGTAAGGCCTAGTAAGGCCGCCAATATCGCGGACCGTAGTAGTAGTACATCGGCGGCGGCCCATAGTACATGGGCTGAGGCACGTACACCCGCTGCTGCACCACGGTGGGCTGCTGGACGTACACCGGCTGCGGAGCCTGAGCCTGCACGACGATCACCTGGGGAGGCGCGGCGGACGCCTGGTATACCGGTTGCGGGTACTGCTGCTGCGGAGCGTAGCTTTGCTGCACTGGTGCCGGAGCGTACTGCTGGGGCGCCGCGTTCTGCTGACCAAACGCCTGATCCGCTGTCATGTACCCCTGGTCCACAAGGTTCTGCTTGTGCTGCTCGACTGCCGCTGCGCGCCGCTCGATCAGTGCCGGCTGCTGGTAGTCCTGCTCCATCTGCGAAGGGATGCCGAAGTCGTCGAGCACCTTCAGCGTCAGCTGCGTCTCCGGCTTCAGCGTTGGCCGCGGTCCACGCCGCGGCAGGTTGATGAGGTCGATCGGCCACAACACCGGAATGAGCCACTCGATCGTGTCGCGCGTTGGATGTCCCGTGCCATGGATTCGCCCTTCGGCGTCCACGGGATACTTCGGCACAGCGACAACGCGCGCGTTGATTGGCACATTCGTGTCCGGCTGAATCATCAGCCGGTCGAACCGCAATTCCATCCACCCCTTGCCCACAAAATGTCCAGGGTCCTTGTACTCCTCGAAGTGACCGATGAGGTAGCTTCCATACGGAAACACGATCCGGCTGTACGCTTCGGTGTGATTCAGGGCGCACATGACGGGATCGCCAATGGCTTCCGTCTTCGAGGAGATCTTGTCCGACACCGTACACTTCAGCACTGAGCCTGCAGGAACAAGCTGCTCAGCCGTGGCGACAGAAGGCGTTGAGAGAAAAGGTATAGAAAATGGCGCGGAGAGAAGGAGAGTTAAAATGAAGTTGCTCTTCATAGAGAACCCCGGGATAACTTCTCGGGCTCAACGTGAGGAGCCCGGCTGCTGTTGCAGTTGCAACATAGCGACGCTCACCTTGCGAGTGCGCCGGCTACCACTGAATATCCGGTGGAAGCCGAGACAAAAGAGTTCCACAATAATGCTCTCGCTGTATCGCAACGTCAACGCGAAATGTGCCGGCCGCTCGCGGCGCGACACGTCTCGGTCGCATATAGATGCTCCATTAAATGCAGGTAATTCAACTGCTTTGCCTGATTGATGTTAGATGGTCACAGCGGCGCCAGCCAAAGCGCTCGGTGTTTGACAATCGCCGGAAGATATCCTCCAAGACCAGAAAGTTGCTGTGGATAAAAAGTGGACATCAACGATGGAGCGCGAGATGCCGGTTGACGCCAGCGTCCCCGCCGAACTGCACATCGGCAAGGTGCGCATCGCGCCCGCCACGGTCCTTGCCCCAATGGCCGGGGTTACTGACACCGTCTTCCGTCGCTTCATCAAGAACGCTTCGATATACTCGGCGACTCAATCGACAGTTGCCGCCAGCGACGTCGACATCGAAACTTCGAACGAGATCTCCGGCTGCGGTCTCATCATGACCGAGTTCACATCCGCCGACGGCTTGAGCCGGATGCGCGAGACCAAGCGCAAGCGCTACCTCACCTACTACGACGACGAGCACCCGATTTCCGCGCAGATCTTCGGCTCGAACCCCGAAACGCTCGCCGAGAGCGCACTCATCTGCCAGGACGCCGGCTTCGATCTCGTCGATCTGAATCTCGGCTGCCCGGCCAAGCGCGTCGTCAGCTGCAACGGTGGAAGTGGCCTGCTGCGCGACCTTCCTGCGATTCAAAAGATCTTCGAGCGCGTACGCGCAGCGATCACGATTCCCTTCACCGTAAAGTTCCGCATGGGGTGGAACGATTCGAACATCGTGTGTGTGGAGCTCGCGAAGATGGCCGAGGACTGTGGCCTGGACGCCGTCGCTTTGCATGCGCGCACACGCGAGCAGGGCTACTCCGGGGACGCGCGGTGGGAGTGGATCGCTGCCGTGAAGGATGCGGTGAAGGTCCCGGTCATCGGCAACGGCGACATCCGCACGCCGGAAGACGCCGCTGCCATGATCGAGGCAACGCGCTGCGATGCGGTCATGATCGGCCGCGCGGCGCCTGCGAATCCGTGGATCTTCCGGCAGATCGCCCAGCACACGGCAACAAAGCGTGTCACGGGAGCTGGCGCGTATGACAAACCAACCGAGATGGATCGTTATCGCATGATCCGCGACTACTTCGAGCGGCTCCTGCACGAGATCGCAGAGCATCCCGAAGTCGTCGCGCCTGCGATCAGCGATGAGGCGAAGCGGCAGAAGCGTGACCGCGAAAGCGCGCAGCGCGATGCTATCGGCAAGATGAAACAGTTCGCGAGCTGGTTCACTCACGGCGTTCCCGGCGGAGCGACGCTGCGCCGCGAGATCTTCGAAGCGAAGCGTGGAGCCGAGGTGATGGAGCGCATCGAACGTTTCTTTACTGCAAAAATGGATGAACCACCGGATCAGCCGCCGCTCGAACCGGATGAGGATCTGAATGCAGCGCCCGCGTGGATGGGTTGACTGACGAGAGCTACTGCTTGACCGCGCTCTCGACCTCGTTCCACTCGCTCTCGCTGAGGTGAAGGTCAGCGGACTTCAGATTCTCCTCAAGATGAGCGACGGAGCTGGTGCCCGGAATAGGCAGCATGACCGGCGAGCGATGCAGCAGCCACGCAATGGAAAGCTGCGCAACGGACGCCTTGTGTCGCTTCGCAATCTGGTCGAGCTTGCCGCCAGCTTGCGCGAGCTTGCCCGCGGCGACGGGGAACCACGGGATGAAGCCGAGCTTGTGCTTTTCGCAGTAGTTAAGAACCTCTTCGCTCTTGCGCGTAGTGAG
>DATNGO010000230.1:0-17799 GCA_035605855.1 Acidobacteriaceae bacterium
GGCAGCGCGAACGATGGCGAGGAGAACGATCCCATGTTCGACGACGCGGTGCGGCTGGTCTTCGAGTTCGGCAAGGCCTCGACCTCGCTGTTGCAGCGCCGCCTGCGCATCGGTTACGGCCGCGCAGCACACTTGATCGACCTGATGGAGCGCGATGGCCTCGTCGGTCCCGCGGATGGATCGAAGCCGCGGGAGCTGTTGAAGCCGCCGAGCTACTTCAGCGAGGTCGATTCAGTCATACGGTAAGAGAAAGAGGCCACCCTGAGGTGGCCTCTTCTGCTGTCCTGCGACTCAATCGAAGATTGCGCCGACTGTAACATTTCCTATCGTGCCGGTCGTTGGATTTGGCGCCGGCATGGCGATCGTGCAAACAGTTGCGCTGGATGAGACTGTGCAGTTACTCGACCATCCACCGAATGTAACGCCTGTCGGAGCCGTAGCGGTCAACGTCACCGTTATGCCCACGGGGACGCTGGCGGTGCACGTGGCAACGGACGCGTTAGGCCCACAGTTAATCGCCGTCACTACGTTACTGCTGCCCGGCAATATGTACGTACCCGTCACACTGCCGCTCGCCGCGTTCGGACCAACTTTGTAGAGCGCAAGCGTAGGTAGGATTACCGTTCCAGGGCTTCCGGAAAACGTCAGGGTAGCGTTAGCTGTGATTGTGTTGCCACCGGACGGCGGGGTATAGATAGCCGTGATCGTCGTCGTTTGGCCACTCACCCCGCTGATTCCCGTGGCTAAGCCCGTAGAGTCGATCTTTGCGACGAAAACGTCGCTCGATTGCCACGTGACCTGGGTCGTCAGATCCTGAGTTATCGGGGCACTGTTGAACGTCCCTATTGCGATGTATTGAGCCGTCTCACCTATATTGGCGATGGGTTGGTTTCCCGGGATCACGATCATCGAAACCAGCGACCGCGCCGGCGCTGGATTTGTCAGCGAGACCGTCACGTTCGACGACGCCGAAAGAATTCCACTCGCTCCAGTACCGGTCGCCGTAATTACGGCCGTGCCCGAGCCCACCGCGCTTACGACACCGCTGGAATTTACGGTCGCAACCGATATATTCGACGAACCCCATGTGACGGCATTATTGATGTTCTGCGTCGTCACAGGATGAGACCCCTGCTGGTAAGCACCGATGGCGTTGAACTGAACCGTCTGCCCCACCGAGGTCAGCATCTGCGTGTTGGGCTGCGGCGTAACCGTGATCTGGCGCAGCGAAGGTGTCGAACAGGCAGCTAACCAAACTGTCGCGCTGAGAAGTATTGCTGACTTGCCTTTGAAACAGCTCTTGATGAAAGTCACGACCGAGAATGCCCGCAAGATGCCCCTCCTTCAGTTGCAAGCGAACTGCTGCAACTGCGGTGTCAATATCCGCGAGCGCTGCTGCGAATCGACCGCGCACCAGTCCTCGCGGTCCTCGAGGCGTAACGCTCGATAGGCCCAGTTCGGTAAGGCTTTGCTGTAGTGCTCTCGAATTCAATCACAAAAGACGGCCATCGAAAAGAGAAATCTTCGCCAGGGTCAGCAACCATCACGGCCTGGAGCGCAGCCACCGCAGCAGATCAGCACGAACGTGCTCGTAGGCAGGTTCTGCCTTTGGGTAGCGGGCGATTGTCCCGTGGGCTTTGCCGGTGTACCAGTTCAGCGAGAACTCGCCCGCAGGTGCATGCGGCGCGGCCTGAGTGTCTGAACCAATGTGTACGTCGCGCGGCTGCAGCGCGGCTTCGGCAGCGGCAGTGGGTTCGAGCGAAATGTACTCTTCGGCGTGGCCTTCGGGTGAGAAGCGCTCAAAGTTATAGCGCGCCTGTGAGCGGCCTACCGGTTCATAGTATTCGCGCACAATCCAGCGGTGGCCGTTCACCTCGAACGAGTCGATGACATCGCTCTCGCGCGCGCTGATGCCCGGCGCTTCACGCTCGCGCGCCGCACGAAGAACTGCGCGCTCGCGCTCAAACTCGTCCCATCGACCCAGTTCCGCCTCGATGATCACAAGGTTTTTGTGCGCCACCCAGTTTTGCGGCTGCGCAGCAACGACGCACCGGAAATCCCACTCGGCCGCCCCGAATTCGCGCAGTCCAAGCTCTGCGTCAGCAACGCCAAACTCTGCATCAACGCTTTCGGGGTGTGCGCGCAGATAGTCGCGATAGAGTTCCTTCGCCCGGGCATAATGTTTCGCGGCCAGTTCCTGTCGCGCGGCTGAAAGACCAGCCTGCGTTGCGGGTGCTACGCTCTTCGTCTTCTGCGCGAGTGCGCTCGCGCTCAGTGCAAAGATCAGCAGCGTCGGAGCAAGCCGGCACGTCGTTGTGCGCGTTGATTCGAACTGCAACTTCATCCCATCCCCTCATGCTTGTGACGCACGTACTGCAACGCCGTCACACCGGCGACGGTAATGCCGGCGATCAGCAACAGCCAGGGCAGTTCGTGACCGGGCCGACTGTTCGGTTCATCCGGTCCCGGCGGCACATACTGTGGATTCTTTTCCTCCGGTCCGAGTACAGCCATCGTCGGCCGGGCGCTGGGGACAAAGCGCCGCGCATAGCCATAGAAGGGTGCAGAGAGGTTGGCATCGCCGGAACGCAGCGTGTAGCTCGTATCGGGACGCGCCTCAAAGCAGAGCTTCCGCTCGCGCATCTGCAGGTCCACCCGCGCAATTGGCAGAGGAGAAGAAGCACCATTGTCTACACTCGCCGTCACCTTCGCCGGCGCCCGGAGGTTCGCACCAATGACGGTAGTGATCGTCGTCAACTGCGAGTCGATGGCTGGAATAACGCCTGCGATGGGGTCGTGCGTGACACGGAAGATATGCCCGGAGACGCCTTCGGCCGCACCCAGTGCATCGAGCCCCGTCTGCATTGGAGACGCCGCAACGGTCGCATCGCGGAGGAAGTCCGCGTGGAACTGTGGGCTCAAGACAAACCGCGCGCGCTCAACCGGCACATGCGCGGGAACGATCATTGTTGCGATCGACCAGTGGCCCTGCTGTTCGATGGCAGACGTAGAGGCAACGGTCGTGTAGAGTGTCTGCTCCTCGCCGCTCGGAGGCACCATCGCACCTGCGATGATCGAAGGCGCAACCGGCACCGGCCGGCCGTCCGGAGTCATCAGCCGCAGCGCAACGTGCAGCAATGGATAGGTGGAATCCCGCAGCGCAAGAACCGTCGAGCGCGCGAGCCCCCGTTCGCTGAGATCAAATATTGCAAACGTACCCAGAGGGGTTGCGTGGCCATGCGCGTCCCGGCCCGTGACCTGTGCCGCCCCGACAAAATTCTTCGTGTTCAGTTCCAGATCGACATCGGTGTAATGACCGTCCGGCATCGCCAGATCGAAGATGAGTTCGCCATCACGCAGCACAACATTCTCAGGGGTCGCTGCCTCTGTCTCCAATGTGGCTGGACCACTCTCGATCATCGCGAACGGAACCTCGAACTCGCGGCCTGCATCGCCGCCCTCGCGGCCATAGATGCGAATATCACCCGCGCCGGAGCTGGCCGTGCGCGCGAAGACGGTGCCATCGAGCGCCACGCATACTTGCCCGGAGGCCCGCGCAGGAAGAATGACCTGGCGCTGATACCGCACGTGCCGCGACGGCGACTGCGACGCGGCAGAGGACAGTTGCGATAGCAGCAGAAACATGATGGCCGATGATCTCAACGCTCTTCACCCAAATCATGGCCGCGGAACCCAGGCCTGTCGCGTTGGCACATTGAGCACATCAGGATGAGCAGATAAG
Organism: Acidobacteriaceae bacterium; assembly: GCA_035605855.1. Classification (GTDB taxonomy): domain Bacteria; phylum Acidobacteriota; class Terriglobia; order Terriglobales; family Acidobacteriaceae; genus Granulicella. Next base: position 3,743 of record DATNGO010000230.1, read on the forward strand.
ACAAGGCTGGCCTAACTGTATCGTGTCGCCCCGCTTCTCGCATCGAGGAAGATTCCCCGTTCATATCTCCGGAGATGCCCCATCACATTCCTTTGCAATGGCTGGGCTAATCTGATCTGGCATGAGCGAACAGGTCGCAGGGACGCAGGTGCTGATCGTCGACGACGACCCGGTCATGGGCGAACTGCTCGACGCTCTGCTCACTGTCGAGGGCTACCGCGTGACCCGCGCGCACTCCGGCGGCGAGGCTCTGCAGGTCGCTCGTGAAGGCACCCCGAGACCCGACGTCATCCTCTGCGATATCCAAATGCCTGGCATGCGTGGCGGCGAGCTCGCCAAGACCCTGGCCGCAGCACGGGCACACGGCACACTGCCTGTTTCGAGTGTGATCCTTGCCATGAGTGGAAGCTCGCCAGCGGCCGACGAGTTGCAGTACTTTGACGGCCTTCTGCGCAAACCATTTTCGGTCGCTGACTTCGCGCATGCCGTCGAACAGGCACAAAGGCAAACTGCAGACCGAATCTTCACCGAGACCGAACCACCCTCGGCCCACACCAGCACAGGACGCATCCCACCGCTCGACGACAAGATCTTCGAGCAGCTCAAGTCCAAAATCGAGAGCGGTCCACTGCGGCAGCTGTACGATATGACGCTCGAAGATGTACGCGCCCGGCTTGGACGCATCGCCGAGGCCGCGCAACTTGGCGACCAGCTCATCGTCCGCCAGGAGGCGCACACTATTAAGGGAAGCTGCGGAATGGTGGGAGCATTGGAGTTACAAGCACTCGCCGCTGCAACGGAAGGGGGTTCCCCGATCGATACCTCTGCCCTTGCGGATTTCGATTCGGCGTGTAAGCGCCTCCAGCGTATGCTAAGCGAAAGATTACAGGCGCCCTGAGGCGCTCGGAGAGTCAAGAGACGATGCCGACACCCGTATTGCGCAAACCCACATCCGGACCACAAACCGCTGGGCTTCCAGGTCATCCTGGCATCCGCATTGTGGTGGCCGACGACCACCCGGTCGTCCGCTTCGGCGTGAAGAACATGCTGACCAGCGAGCCCGGTTTCGAAGTCGTTGGCGAAGCCAACGACGGCGACGAGGCGATCACACAGACACTCGAGCTTGAGCCGGACGTTCTGCTGCTCGACCTCGCGATGCCCAAGCTGCCGGGCCTCGAAGCGATGCGCGCCATCATGAACCGCTCGCCGCGCGTGAAAATCGTGCTGTTGACGAGCCTCATCTCCACACAGCAAATCATTGAGGCGCTGCAGATCGGCGCACGCGGCATCGTGCTCAAGGACTCTGTCGCCAGCGATCTCGGCGAGAGCCTGCGGGCTGTGCTCTCCGGCGACTACTGGATCGGCGGCAAACGCGTCGTCAACCTGCTCTCCGCGCTGCACGACCTGATGCAGCAGGCTGCGGCCGTGCCCGAGAAGAAGACCTACGGTCTCACGCCGCGCGAACTCGAAGTCGTCACCTGCATCGTCGAGGGCTGCTCGAACAAGGACATTGCCAAGCAGTTCACGATCAGCGAAGAGACCGTGAAGCGCCACCTGTCGAACATCTTCGACAAGACCGGCGTCAGCACGCGTCTCGAACTCGCGTTGTTCGCCATCAGCCACAAGCTGGTCGACATCGACGCGTAAGGCCAGATAAACCTTGGCTTCAATACATCGAACACAGGGCCGCATCTTTGCGGCCCTTTCATTTATCCATACAATTTGAGCTATGAGCGAACAGCCTCTCTACGACGTGCTGGTCATCGGCGCGGGACCCACGGGTCTTGCGTGCGCTATCGACGCGCAGAATGTGGGCTGCAGTGTGGTGCTCGTCGATAAAGGCTGCCTGACGAACTCACTCTTCCACTATCCGGCGAACATGACCTTCTTCACCACGCCGGAGCTGCTCGAGATCGGCAACATTCCCTTCCCTTCTCCGAACCAGAAGCCCGGCCGCAGCGAGGCGCTCGAGTACTACCGCAAAGTCACAGCGCACTACCAGCTCAACGTTCAACTCTATGAGCTCGTGACCAACGTCACCGGAGCGGACGGGAACTTTACGGTACACACTGAAGATCGCTTCGGCCGCCTGCTCCAGCATCGCGCGCGCAAGCTGATCGTCTCCACTGGCTACTACGATCTGCCGAACCATCTCAACGTTCCCGGCGAGAATCTGTCAAAGGTTTCTCACTACTACGACGAGCCGCATCCATACTTCGACCGCGACGTCATCGTTGTCGGGGGCAAGAACTCGGCGGCGATTGCGGCTCTGGATCTATGGCGCCACGGAGCGCGGGTGACGCTGGTGCATCGGGGTGCGGAGCTGCACCGCCACATCAAGTACTGGATCAAGCCGGACATCGAGAACCGCATCAAAAAAGGCGAGATCGCCGCCTACTTCAACACAATCATCGAACGCATCGAGCTCGACGACGTTGCACTGAAGACACCGTTGGGGGAGAAGACGCTGCCGAACCATCACGTGTTCGCACTCACGGGCTACAGGCCCGACTTCGTCTTCATCGAATCGCTCGGCATCAAGCTGGACCCAAAAAACTCGCGCTGCCCCGTGTGCAACCGGGAGACGCTGGAGTCGAATGTTCCCGGCATCTACGTCGCGGGCGTAGTCGTTGCGGGCGAGCGCACCAATGAGATCTTTATCGAAAACGGCCGCTTTCACGGCGCGCTGATCGCGAAGGATCTCGCCGAGAAGCTGGGCAAGGCAGAGGTTACGACGCCAGTCGCTCCGGAGCATACCTACGCCGCTGAGTAGTGCTGGAGTTTCAGCCGCAGCCTCCTGCCGGGACTTACAATATAGTTAGTGGCTTCTATGAAACCGATCCAGCAGGACGACCTCATCGAAAGCGTGCGCGCCGCGCTTCAGTACATCAGTTTCTACCATCCGGTTGACTACATCACGAACCTCACGCGCGCCTATGAGCTCGAGCAGTCGCCCGCCGCGAAGGACGCGATGAAGCAGATCATCGTCAACTCGCGCATGTGCGCCGAGGGTCACCGTCCCATCTGCCAGGACACCGGCATCGTGACCATCTTCATCAAGCTCGGCCTCGAATGCCACTTGATGAAAGGTGACGGCCCTGCAACGATGACGCTGCAGGAGATGTGCGACGAGGGCGTGCGCGAGGCCTGGCTCGACCCCGACAACAAGCTGCGCGGATCGATCCTCGCCGACCCTGCGTTCAGCCGCAAGAATACGAAGGACAACACGCCGTGCGTTGTTGAGGTCTCGCTCGTCTGTGGCGACAAGGTCGACGTCACCGTCACAGCGAAGGGCGGGGGCAGCGAGGCGAAGTCAAGGTTCGTGATGCTGAATCCGTCGGACTCTGTCGTCGACTGGGTGTTGAAGACGATTCCGACAATGGGGGCCGGCTGGTGTCCTCCCGGCATGCTTGGCATCGGCATTGGTGGGACGGCGGAGAAGGCGATGCTGCTCGCCAAGCAGAGCCTGATGGATCCGATCGATATGCAGGAGCTGAAGGCGCGCGGAGCTGAAGGTCATAAGCTAAGCAATATTGAGAAGCTGCGCGTGGAGCTCTACGACAAGATCAACGCGCTCGGCATCGGCGCACAGGGGCTTGGCGGACTGACCACCGTGCTTGACGTGAAGATCCTCGACTGGCCGACGCATGCCGCGAATCTTCCGGTTGCTATGATTCCGAACTGCGCAGCAACGCGTCACGCGCACTTCGTGCTCGACGGCTCCGGGCCTGTCTATCTCGATCCGCCGTCGCTCGAGAACTGGCCGAAGATGACCTATGAAGCGCACGGCGGCAAGCGTGTGAATCTCGACACCGTCACCCGCGAGGAAGTCGCCTCGTGGAAGCCGGGTGAGGTGCTGCTGCTCAACGGCAAGCTGCTGACTGGCCGCGACGCTGCACACAAGCGCATGACCGACATGCTGAACCGCGGTGAGCAGCTGCCGGTCGACTTCAAGGGCCGCTTCATCTACTACGTCGGTCCCGTCGATCCGGTGCGCGGCGAAGTGGTCGGGCCCGCTGGTCCAACGACCGCAACGCGCATGGACAAGTTCACCCGGCAGATGCTGGAGCAGACTGGACTGCTAGGCATGATCGGCAAGGCCGAACGCGGCGTTGCTGCGATCGACGCGATTCGCGACAACAAGGCGGTGTACCTGATGGCGATCGGCGGCGCAGCGTATCTGGTTTCGAAGGCGATCAGGAAGTCGCATCTGGTCGCGTTTGAGGATCTCGGCATGGAAGGCATCTACGAGTTCGAGGTCGTGGACATGCCAGTCACGGTCGCGGTGGATAGCAAGGGGACCAGCGTTCATATCACTGGCCCAGAGGAGTGGAAGGCGAAGATCGCGCACAGCATGGCAGTCGGCGGCGTGCCGATCCTCGGACAATAACACTGCAACAGGCAACGTTTTCAGCATGTTCTGATATCGCGAGGTAGCCCGAAAACAGGGCTACCTTTGTGCTTTTGCGCGCATCGCACTTGCTTGAGTGCCCGTCGAGGCGCGCCGTCTGCTGTGTGAGTTATGGCAGACGCACTGAGGAGACGAAAAACATGTCACGCCAGCTGAAAGGTTTTGCGATCGCGTCAACGGCGCTTTCGTTCATGTTTGTGTGTGGATCGATGATCCAGGCACAGGAGCCCAATCCGACAACGGTTGCGCCGGGCGCAAAGTCCGCGAACGTGGTCGCTCAGGGCCCGAATGGAGTCTACCTCTACCACGTGAAGGTCGTGCAGCGAGAGCTGGATGCAGTCAACTACCTGAATCGCAGAGGACCGACGAAGGTAGACTTCATCGGCACCGAGTTGATGCCGAGATCGAGCGGCCAGGCCAAGGTGGACTCGCAGACCGGAAAGACGCACATCGATGTGCATTTCTCCGGGCTCACGCCGGCAAACGGATTTGGCAAAGAGTATCTGACGTATGTGTTGTGGGCGATCTCCGCGGATGGACGACCGCAGAATCTCGGCGAGCTGGAACTCGCAGGCGACAAGGCCAGCCTGGAGGTGACGAGCTCGTATCAGTCGTTCGGCATGATCGTGACCGCAGAGCCATACTTTGCGGTCTCGCAGCCGAGCGATGTGGTGGTGCTGAAGAACGTCTTCACGGACAAGACGCAAGGCGTGCTCGAAGAGGTGAACGTTCACTATCAGCTTCTGCCGCGCGGCCTGTATGCGAACACCGAAGGCGCACAAGCAAACCCGATGCCTGTTACCGATCGAGAGCACGTCGCGTTGCCTCTGTTTGAGGCCTACAACGCGCAGCGCATCGCGCAAGAGGCGGGCGCGAACAAGTATGCGCCGGACATTATGCGGGAGGTCCAGACCGATCTGCAGAATGCGCAGGCGATTCAGGACTCCAAGCATCGCGATGTGAAGATGGAGTTCACCGATGCCCGCGAAGCAGTGGAACGCGCCGAAGATGCGCGGATCACCGCGCTGCGCAAGCAGGACGAGGAGCGGCAACACCAGGCGCAGGAGGCCAAGCAGCAGGCCCAGATGGATGCACAGCAATCGCAGTTGGCGGCACAGCAGGCTCAGGCTGAGGCGGATCGTGCGGCAGCGCAGAAGGCTCAGGCCGACGCCGCCCGCGCTCGAGCGGAGGCGGATGCGGCGAATGCTCGCGCGCAGGCGGCTGAAGCGCAGCATCAGGCTCAGCAGAGCCAGCAAAGCGAAGAAGCCACGCGCGAAAAGCTGCGGGAGCAGTTGAACTCCGTGCTGCAGACCACCGAGACGGCTCGCGGCCTGGTTATGAACCTCGGCGATGTGCTGTTCGATACGAACAAGTACACGCTGAAGCCGAACGCGCAGGTAAGCCTGGCGAAGGTTGCGACGATTCTCACGCTGTACCCGAACCTGAAGGTGCAGGTGGAGGGATATACGGACTCAACTGGATCGCCTGCGTACAACCAGACACTGAGCGAGAACCGTGCGGACTCGGTACGCAACTTCCTGGTGCAGAACGGCGTGCGTCAGGATGGTGTGACCGCGCAAGGCTATGGTGCGACGAACTACGTGGCGGACAACGCGACCGCTGCTGGACGTCAGCAAAACCGGCGCGTGAACCTTGTGGTTTCGGGTGCGTCGATTGGTGTACAGACGACGGCGCCGGGTCAGCCGGGAGCGGCGGCGGTAGTTCCGCCGACGGCGCCTGCTCCTCCTCCGCAGAACCGGACGGGAGTGTCGAACCCGCAATAACCCATTGAGCTAATCCAGCCGAACCACGGGGCCGCGATGATTTCCGTCGCGGCTTTCGTGTATCTCTAAGAGAGGACGGAAGCGAGGAGGATTGTGAGCTACTCTCTGGCAGGCAAGGTTGTGTTTGTGACAGGCGCGAGCGCCGGTATCGGAGCCGCGGCAGCTCGGGGATTTGCGCGTGAGGGCGCCAGACTGCTGCTGTGCGCACGGCGGATGGATACGCTGCGGGCGATGGAGCAGGAGTTGCACGGCCTTGGCGCGAAGGATGTGCACTGCTTCGAGCTGGACGTGCGCAGCAACAACGAGGTTGTGAGTGGGATTGGTTCGCTTCCTGAGGAGTGGAAGCGGATCGAGGTGCTGGTGAACAATGCGGGCCTGAGCCGGGGGCTGAAGAAGCTGTATCTCGACGAGATCCAGGATTGGGAGGAGATGATCGACACCAATGTGAAGGGCCTGCTGTATGTAACGCGTGCGGTAGTTCCGGGCATGGTAGAGCGCGGCAGCGGACACGTGATCAACCTGGGGTCGATCGCCGGGCACACGGCGTATCCGAACGGTGGTGTGTATTGTGGGACGAAGGCCGCAGAACGGTTGATCACCGATGGGCTGCGATTGGATCTGAACGGGACGCCGGTGCGCGTGACCTCGGTCGATCCAGGGATGGTGAAGACGGACTTCAGCAAGGTGCGCTTCCGCGGCAACGAGGAGCGCGCGGCGAAGACGTATGAGAACGTCGAACCGCTGACCGCCGACGACATTGGAGATGTGATCGTGTGGACCGCAACGCGACCAGCGCACGTGCAGATTCAGACTGTGGTGCTGACGCCTGTAGCGCAGGCAAATCCGTTTGTGCTGACGCGCGGACCGTTGGACCGGCGCGAGTAAGTCCGGACGGAGCTAAATTTTTATGGACCAGCCAAGCTGCTCGAGTTCGCGCTCGATGGTGGCGAGGGCGAGCTCCAGGGCGCTGCGGCGGTGGGGGCTGGAGGTGCGCTCGGAGAGCACACGCTCCCGCTGCATCTCCAAGGCCAGGATGCGTCGCTTGCGGTCGGCAGCCGAGGCAGCGTCGCCGGGGTCTCCTTCCGGCTTCGGCACTGAGCTGGCGGCTTGCTGTTCTTCGACGTTCTTGGACTCCCAGCCCTTGGACATATCTCTATGGTACGCCTCGGGGGAGAGCCCTGAAACCTATCGCTGGCGCCCGAAGCGGTAGACCACGCCGAAGTTGATGCCGAGGCTGTTCTGTAGCGATCCGCCGGAGGGGCTGGTGAAGGTGGTGCCGACGTAGGTGGGAAGCACACGGAACGCGAGGTTCGGGAAGACGTTGATGTCCCCAGCCAGGTTGATGATGAAGGCAGGACGGGCGGCGTCCTGCCAGAACCCTGTCTGCGCGTAGTTGAGGCCCTTGGACGCTCCGGAGAAGTTGCCGATACCGACGCCGCCGAGCGCCTGGGCGCTCAGGGCGTAGTGCAGGCGGGAGTAGAAGCGGTAGCTGGCGCCGCCGGTGAAGGTGTACTCGTTGATCTGCGGGTTGGGGTTGTAGGCGATGAACTCGTTGCGCAGAGGCTTGCCGTTTCCGAACATGCCGCGCGCGTCACCGACGATGGAGAGCTTCGGGTTCAGGAAATAGTGCGTCTCGAACTCCCAGGTGATCTCGTTGTTCTTCTGGGTGTTCTGGCCGGAGCGGAAGCGCTGGTAGCCACCGCCGCCGAAGATCTCCCAGCGGTGGGAGTAGGTGTCGTGAATGGTGCGCTGGATGCGAGCCTGGCGGCTGGCGTTGGTCTCATGCCGGACGGGCCCCGACTGCGTGGTCTGAGCGGCGGCGGAGACGGTGATGAGAGTGGCCGTTGCGATTGCGGTGAGCTTAGCGCTCAACTGGACGTTGAGCTGGGCGGCGCAGCGAGCCGCGAACTTCCGAAGATCCATCTAGGACAAACTCCTGCAGTACAAAACCTGGCGAGCGGAGAAGAGCTCGCATCGTTCCATTAGAACATCGGACACAGCGGAGCGGAGGTGGTTACCCCTCCCACCTTCCTCTTTCGCCTGAATCTTTGGAATGTTCGGCTTAGCCGACGGCGTGGCTGGAAGATATTCCTTTCAGATATTTTGCATGGAAAATCTATGGATTCAATGGGTTATGGCAGTTTTGAGCGGTTTTCGATGTGAATGTTGCGGACAAAAGCAAAAGGCTGCGCGCACGCAGCTCCGTTTGTCGAACTTAGTAAATCAATCACAGCAGATCGAATCGAATCATCATGTACCGATTTTCGCGAGTGTTTATGCTGGTTTGAGGCATTTGGGGCTGGACAAGGCTTTCGGCCACGATGAGCGTTTATCGCTCTCTGCGGTCTCTGCGTTTCGGCTAGAGCGATGCGATGGAGGAGCCTGGGCCGCCGAAGAAGCAGTAGTCGCAGAGGCTCTCGCGGTGGGCATTGATCTTCGCGACAGGAAACGGAAGCGTCTCAAAGAACTGCTCGGTGGGGCTGAATCGGGAGCGATGGTTTGCGTTGCGGCAGGGTTGGTCGAGGCGATGAATCTTGGAACGGCGCTGGATGGTTGACTGGCCGCTCAAGTGCCACTGATCGGCAGCATTGTTGAACTGGAATTGAGGGTTCTTTACCTGGTAGGTCCACCGGACATAGGCGTTGTGCGGCAGCCTGGAGCCGACGGCCATGCGGATGGTTTCGTCGAAAAGTTCGTCGATGAAGGGGCCACGCGTGCGATAGACGCGGCAGACGACAGCGAAGCGCGTCGTGCCGGGGCCGACAGATGACGGGGCGAACTGGAACGATAAGCGGTTGAGCGCGAGATCGTCACTGTTCACAAGCTCGCTTCCTGAGTCGAGGTCCACGACGGTCCAGCGGACACGGAGAAAGGGATCGTCCTCGAGCGCGTCGAACGGGAGCGTGACGGCGTAGAGGAGATCCTGCGAGACGTAGTTGGAAGCGATAGATTTTATGCCGCTGAGGCTGGCGGGCGGCGCCTCGAGCTTCGCAGTGATGCCGATGTAGAGGCCGAAGGTGTGGATCTCGAAGTCCCGAATCGCGAAGCGGGTGGGCGGTGAGCCGCTGCGCTGTACGAGAGGAGCGGCACCGTCCGGATTCAGATCCGAGCCCTGGATCTGCCCCGAGATGTCTCCTTCGACCTCCCAGATCATCAGCTGCTTGAACAACTCGGCAGTGCCCAGGGTGAGGACGTCGGCGATGACGTTCAGCACCTCATCCCAGGATGATTCATTCGGGCTGACGCTCACGGAGATATCTGCCGGAAAGAACGAGAGGGCGGGCCAGCTTCTGGAGCGAATGATGATTGTCTTTTTTTGAGTGATGGGAAAGATGCCGCCGGGGACACCCGTAGATAGTGCGGGAACGGCGGCAAGCGAGAAGTTGGCTGTGCCATCGCTGTCGCTGGCGCTGCCTTTCACGCGGAACTGACCTTCCTCGCAGGTGATGAAGAAGGTGTCGAGGGTAGCATCGGATGGGATCTGCGCCTGAACCTCCGCGCGCAGCTTGGGCATCACGGCCAGAATGGCATCCGGATTGACGACGACTTCAATATCGTTTGTACCGGCGACGTCCTTCAGCTGGGTGAAATCTCCCGTGGTAGAGAACATTCCGGTGTTCACGTCGATCCCGAGCAGAAACCCAGTGCCGGCCACCTTGAGGGTGACATTGCTGAAGGAATTGCCGCTGAAGGGTCCCAGGGAGCTGAAGTCCATGATGGGGACCTTGATTTCGCCGATCGCATTTTGCAGGAATCCCAGCAGGTCGGCCTTGAAGGTGTCGCCGTTGAGAAAGCTTTGCGCGCCGGAGGAGAAGGCGGTGCCGCTGAGCACGTCGAACTGCCAGGCGATGAGACGGTAGTCCGTTGCCTTGGCGGAGAGAAGAACGATGGACCCGACCAAGGACACGGTGGGAGTGATGAGGACATCGGCCTGCCATTGCACGCTGCGCGTCTGGAACAGGCCGGGGGCTGAGAGCCGCACAGAGAGGGTTCCCCATCCGCTGAGGCGGAGGATTGCCTGAATCTCGTTGTTGTCGGAACAGATGACCTGCGGCGGCTGAAAGAAAAGGCTGACGCCTCCCGTGGTGCCGGGCAGCTGTCCAAAGCTTCCGCCTACCCGGTGCGAGATGAGGTTGTTGTGCCAGGCGGAGAGGAACTGGTCGTCGAAGACCTGGGTGTGGATCGTTACGGCTACGGCGTAACCGGCAAAGTCGGACATGGCGGGCTCAGAGAGCGAACAGGGTTAGACGGCAAACGAAGACTCTGGTGCACCAGAGAATCCGAATCGAATACAGGCCGTAAAGCGAGTAAACACTTCAGAAATCCTTTCGCACGTTCGTAAGAGACGTGAAAACCTCGCTGTCGAGAAACCCTGCTCGTGGCGGGAATTGTAACCACAGAAGATGAGGTGCGCAACGATAGGTCGCAGCAGGACGGTTGAATGAATTTCGGGAACGGTCCGGGTTGGCGACGATCTACCTCGCAGCCTTTGTGCCTGGCGCACGCACGGCGCGCCAAGGAGCAGCCGCGGCTTCGTTTCACCTTACTTGAGGGTGTAGTTGAGGCCGGCGACGAACTGGAAGGAGTTCTTCTTGTAGCCGGGGGATGGGTTGTTGAGGAAGTTGTCAGTGACGGCGAGTGAGGCGCCGAGGCGCTTCCAGGTGGGGAGGACGATGCCGGCGGTGGCCATCGCGGAGTAGACGTGAGAATCGTTCCAGGAGGGAACGTAGTCTGCGACCTGGGTGAAAACGATCTTGCGCGGAAGGTCGCGGCGGTAGGCCTCGCCGAAGATGGAGCCGATGAGACTGGCATCCGGCTGGCCGAAGAAGGACTGGCGCTCATAGTGAATGTCGGCCTTCAGATCAAGCTGCTGGCGGGCGGTCTGGATGGCCGTCCAGCCGATGCCCACGCCGTAGAGCTGTTGGAGATTCAGGCCCTGGGAGAAGTTGTGATCGAAGGCGACGTTGCCGAGACCGTACAGACGTGGAGTGAAGTACTCGTCACGCTCGGCGTCGGAGTGGAAGATGCTGGTCTTGGTAATGACGGGCGAGGGCGAAGGAGGAACGGTCTGGGGGATGACGGGCGAGGTGGCCTTGCCGTAGGTCTCGATGAGATTGAAGGTGGTGCGGTTGCGCCGGGGCAGGAAGTCCACGGTGGGCATGAGGCGGGCGAGGGCGATGCCGGCGGTAAAACTGGTGATGTCGTCGGTAGAGCGGACGATGGTGGCACCGGCGGTGATGGCACCGATCCAGCCCTGGGTGAAGGGGACGCCCCGATGCAGCTCGCGATCGTAGGTCGGGGTGTCGATGACGTAGCCGACTTCCTTGATGGCGAGGGTAACGGGCGGCACCTGCGTGACGGTGACATTGCCATCGGCTACGTCGATCTGGCCCTGGCCGACGAGGTTGGACTTGCTGGGCGTGCCTTTCTTGAGCAGCGAGAAGCTGCCGCCGGAGCGAAGCTCCTTGACCTTGTCATAGGGGATGGTGAGCTCGCCGGCCATGTCGCTTTTGAAGACGACGTTGCCGCTGTCGGCGCGGAGGAGTTTGCCGGTGAGCTGGTCACCGTTGGTGAAGACGAGGACGTCGGGCTGGGGCTTGGGCGGAGGGGAGCTCTGCTGAGTGAGAGCGGTGGCGGCGAAGAGGAGGGACAGGCCGAGAGAGAGAGTTCGCAGTGCGCGCAAGGTGTGGCCTCCGGGGGTAGATTGAGTTACATTCGACGCGACTCCAGAGGGTTAGTGTAGCGGGTGGCGGGGGAGTGCGCCGCTGTCAGGCATGAAAAGGTTTTGTGGGATGGTAGAGGTGCGAAATACAGGGTCTCTCCACTGCGGCGCGGAGCGTCTCCGGTCGAGATGACACAGTTTTGGTGTGGTTCAACCCCATCCAGCAAACTGGATGTTCCGGAAATGCGGGCCAAAATGCGGGTTCTGGAGGATTAGTGCATTCCGGATAAGCCAACTCTGCGAATTCTTCAACGACGAGATAGGAGGTTTGGGGTTGCGCCCCGGAAACGCCCGGTGGATTGCATCGTCGTTGATCATGTCGAGATGCCGTCCAAGGACTGGCGACCGAGCCCGGTTGCGTGCCGGGGGGCGGGCCGATAGTCTTGAGAGTGCCATGTATGAAGATTTTGTAGCGACAGACCGCTGGACCGGAGAACCTCAACACTGCGTGTGGAAGGGCACGGTCGTGGCCATTGCGACCCGCCATGCGGATGCGACGGATATCCGGTTTGCAGTGAATGGGCGGCCGCTGTGGATTGCCATGCCAAACGATGCGTGGGTGGCGCAGAAGGCGCGCAACGGCAAGGTGATTACCGATTACCTGGCGGCGCAGGCAGCGGGACGATACCTGAAGCAGTCGATTGAGAATGGGTACGATAACGGGCGCGAGTTTTACACGATGACGGTTGACGAGGTTCTGGAGAACGTGGCTGCCGTGGTGAAGGAGGTTGGCAACCGCGTGGACCTGCTGCCAAGTTTGCCGGTGATCAATCGGGATGCGCATCCGACGGAGCTGGACTTCAAGCTGCCGGGCGAGCCGGGGACTCTGGCGGGGACGATGGGATTGCCTGTCGGCGAAAATCTGCCGCCGGGTGCAGCGGGCGAGCGAGTGGTGGAGCGGTAGTCGTTAGTGGTTAGCCGTTAGTCGAAACAATTGAGGAACAGCTAGTGCGATATAGCCGGCGGGAGTTCGTTGGGCGGGCGGCGGCGCTGCCGTTTGCGCTGCGTGCGTTGGGCAGCGCGCAGGTTACGGCGGGCCCGGCTCGGTGGGTGCTGCTGGGCACGGATACGGGCAAGGGCGTGTACCGCGCGGCGTGGAATGCGGCCACGGGGTCGCTGGGACGTGTGGAACTGGTGGGCGAGGCGGCGAGGCCGTCGTATCTGGCCAAACATCCGTCGCTTCCGGTCGTGTACGCGGTGAATGGCGTGAGCGGCGAGGGCGCGGCAGTCACAAGTTTCAATCTGGATGTCGCCAGCGGTGGGCTGACGCCGCTGAACAAGGTCGGCTCGCAGGGTGATGGGCCGTGCTATGTCTCAGTGGACCCGACGGGCTCGATGGCGTTTGTGGCGAACTATGCAGGCGGGAGCTTCGCGGCGTTTCGTGTGACGAATGTGGGCTCGCTGGCGCAGGCGATTGGGGTGTTCAAGTACACGCAGCAGACGCATGGGCCGGTGGCCGACAGGCAGGACGCGGCGCATATTCACTGCGCGACGATTGCTCCGGGCAACAGGTATGTGCTGGCGTGTGACCTGGGCGATGACGTGATTCTGGTGTTCCCCGTGGGGCCCGGAAATGGCGACTATGTGCGCGTGCCGATTCGTGTGGGAGCGAGGGCGGGCTCAGGGCCAAGGCACGTGGCGTTTCATCCGAATGGGAACTTTGTTTATTGCATCCACGAGCTGGATTGCACGATTGACCTGTACGACTGGCGGCTGCAACAGGGGCAGCCGCTGATGAGGTTGCGCGAGAACAGCGTGGTCTCGACGCTGGCGAAGGGCACGAGCACGAAGGGCAATACGGCGTGCGAGATTGTGATCAGCGATGATGGGCGGTTTTTGTACTCGTGCACGCGGGGTGACGGATCGAACACGATTGAGGTGTGGCGGATCGATGAGAACGGGTATCTGACGCAGGTGCAGCGGCTGAGTGCGGGTGGGAAGGTGCCGCGGTATATTGCGTTCGATCCATCGCGGAGGTGGCTGGTGTGCTGCAACCAGGGGGCGGCGGGAAACGTGGCCGTGTTCTCGCACGACGCAGCGACGGGAAGGCTTGGGGTGAAGCCGAAGACGTTCGCGGCGCCGACGCCGATGTTTGCGCTGTGGGTGTAGAAGCAGGGATTAGGGATCAGGGATTAGGGAT
>DATNGO010000231.1:0-21269 GCA_035605855.1 Acidobacteriaceae bacterium
ACGCCGGAGGATACCCTGGCGTTCGCATCCGATCTCTTGACCACGCTGGAGGGCGCGGCATGGGAGCCCGAGACGATCGAGGCGGAGATGAAGAAGCTGGGCGAGGAAAAGGGCTGGAGCGTGAAGGAGAACTTCATGCTGTTGCGCGCTATCATCACGGGCAGCACGCAGTCGCCGCCGCTGATGGACTCTCTGCTCGTCTTTGGCAAGGCGCGCTCGATTGATCGCGTGCGACGGTTCATCGAGGCGCAGCGCAAGAGGAAGTAGAGTGCCCGGGCTCATGATTCGAGAGCGAGAGGAGGCAAGACGATGGGACTCGCAGAGAATTATCCGGTTGCATTCATCCCGACGCAGAAGCCTGAAGCGGCGCGCGCGTTCTATGAGGAGACGCTGGGGCTTCGCTTTGAAAGCGCAGACGAGTTTGCAATCGTCTTTCGTCTTGGACCTGCGAACATCATGCTGCGTGTGACGATTGCGCCGGAGTTCACGCCCCAACCGTTCACGGTCTTCGGCTGGCAGGTCGATGACATCGTGGCGAGCGTGACTGAACTGGCCGCGAAGGGCGTGGAGTTCACACGGTATGGCTTCCTCGAACAGGACGACCGCGCTATCTGGAATGCACCCGGCGGAACGAAGGTGGCGTGGTTTCACGACCCTGATGGAAACACGCTCTCGCTGTCACAACATCCGGCGTAGATCTGCGCTCAATTGGCTGTAACGGCAATCTTTACCGGCAGCGTTCGCGCAGGGAAGCAGGCCGCGTTGTCACACGCCTGGTAGCGCAGAGCGCCGCTGAGCGTTGAGTCGCCCTTCGGCGCCTCAATTCGCATCGCAACTCGAAACTCGCCCTGGTAGACATCGAGGTTTTCGCCGCTGCCAACCTGGAGGCGAAAGGGAGAGCCGGGAGGATATCGCTCGCTTGCGACGTGAAAGGAGCCTGGATCGAGCTTGAGCACGGTGGCGATCAGCAGCTCGTCCTTGGGCTTATGCGAGTTGATGTGAAAGCCGGGCTCGACTCGAAAGCGCAGTTCAACATCCTGCGGCTTGTTCGCGGTGAGTTGCAGCGAGTCGGTCAGCAGCTCGACGTGCTGCTTCTTCGCTGCGGTGGGGCGATCAAGCCCGCCGAGTTGAATCTGCGCGGCGGCAATTAGAGGAAGAGTCAGAGCGATACTGACAAGGACGCTGCGCCTCATGCTCCACCCGCAGCGATGGTCTTCCGGATGAGCGCTTCCATCTGCTCCTTGCTGGGCGCACCCGCGGTGACCTCGACAACCTTGCCGGAGCGGTCGACGTAGAAGGTCTCGGGCAGATAGTCGACGCCGCCGTACTCCTTCGCGACTTTCTCATCCGGCATCAGGATTGGATAGGTTACGCCGATCTTCCTGGCTGCGTCGGCGACGTCCTGGCGCGAGGCGCCGTCATCCTGCGAAAGACCGAGGATCTCGAGGCCCTGGCCCTTGTACTTTCCGGAGAACTCCTGGAACCACGGCATCTCCAGCTTGCATGGGCCGCACCATGTGGCCCAGAAGTTCACGACGACAGGGTGACCTTTGAAGTCTGCAAGCGAGACCTTTTTGCCGGAGACGTCGCTGAGTGTGAACTGGGGCGCATTCTGGCCGCGCAGGTTGGAACCTTCGGCGTCGGGAGGGCCGGCGTCGTCCGAAGACGAGGAGGCCGCCGCCGCGGGAATGAGCTTGATGTGATTGGCTTCGCTGAGGGCGCGGCGATGGCGCAGATTATGCACGCCAGCCCAGAAGAGCACAGCCACCAACGCGATCATCATTGCAAGTACAGCCAGTCGACGTGCCACGGTCACTTCCCTTCGTCCTGACGCTGGTTTAAGTTTACCGCCTGCACCGATCCCTTTGCCGGTGCCGCGCGGCGCTCTGCTAGCATGAGCGTCAGTTCGCAACCCATGGACAAGATCGCGCCTGATCCTCCGCAACTCGCTGAAAACCAAAACCCGGCGAACCCGAGTCCCTCCGGGCTGGTGCGCATCGAGGCGGCCGCGCTGGAACAGTTGGCTGCCCGGCTGGAAGGTGCTGCGGGGGAGACGTTTGAACGGGTCGCGAAGTTACTGACCGAAGCTGCACAACAGGGCCATCGGGCGATTCTGACCGGCATCGGAAAGAGCGGACTGATTGCGCGCAAGATTGCGGCGACGATGGTTTCGACGGGAACGCCCGCGTGTTTTCTGCATCCGAGCGAGGCGGTGCACGGCGACCTGGGCATGGTGGGCCGCGGGGATGTCCTGATCGCGCTGTCGTATTCCGGCGAGACGGAGGAGTTGCTGCGGCTGTTGCCGGTTTTGCCCCGGCTGAGCGTGACGCTGGTGAGTCTGTGCGGTTGCGCTGGTTCGACCCTGGCGCAGGCGAGCGAGTATGTGCTGGACGTTAGTGTGAGCCAGGAGGCGTGCCAGCATCAGCTTGCACCGACGGCTTCGACAACGGCGATGCTGGCGCTTGGGGATGCGCTGGCGATCGATGTGAGCCGCCGCCTTGGCTTTCGCGCCCATGATTTTGCTGAGCTGCATCCGGGTGGGCATCTGGGACGACGACTCATGCCGGTCGCGAAGCTGATGCACACGGGCGATGCGATTCCGAGGGTTGCGCCGGACGCCAGCCTGCCGGAGATTGTGCACGAGATGAGCGCGAAGCGTCTGGGCATGACCACAGTGCAGCAAGGCGGGCGGCTGCTGGGGGTGCTCTCCGATGGCGACTTGCGGCGGCTGCTGGAGCAGGAAGGACCGAAGTCGTTCGACAAGACCGCAGCGGAGGTGATGAACCGCTCGCCGCGCACGATTTCGCCCGAACCGCTGGCTCCGGATGCGCTGGAAGTGATGGAGCGGCACCGGATTACGGCGCTGGTGGTGACGGAGGATGGCACGGCGGCGAGCGCGGTGCTTGGCGTGCTGCACACGCACGATCTGTGGGCTCTGCCGGGCGAAAGCACGAAGGGCTAGCGCGGTCAGGCGTCCCAGGCGCGACGATGGGCTGCGGCGACGATCTGGTAACACTCGCAGGCGGTCGCGATGGTGCCGGGGCGATCGAGAATCACCACTTTGCCGCGTGAGTAACTGATGAGGCCACGCTCCTGCAGAGCGCCGGCAGCGACGGTGACGGTAGAGCGCCGCGCGCCGAGCATCTCGGCGATGTACTCCTGGGTGACCTGCACCTGTTCGGACTCGACGCGGTCGGCGAGTGTGAGCAGCCAGCGCGCGAGGCGCTGCTCGACCTCATGGAGGCGATTGCAGAGCACACTCTGCGTGGCGAGCACCATGCGGAGATAGATGGTGCGATAGATGAGCTCGCGAAACGCCGGCAGGGTGTGGACAGCATTGCGAAAGGCGGCGGCGCGCATGCGGTAGCCTCGGCCGGCGACCTGCACGACCACGCCGTGCGCCATCTCGGGCAGGTTGAAGAGCGCGGCGACGCCGGAAAAGCCCTCGCGTCCAGCGAGGTACACCTCGACGGACTCGCCCGCAGAGGTGGTGGCGACGGTGGAGATCGCGCCTGCGGTTGGGAAGTAGACGAGGTCAACCGGAGCGTCGGACTCGCTGAGCTTCATGCCCAGGGGCATGTCGATCTCTTCCAGTGTTGGGACGACCTGCTGCCATTCGTCGTCAGGCATACGATCCAGCAGACGATTGCCTGTTCCGCGCACCAGGCCCGTTTGACCATTCCTAGGTTGCACTTTGTCCTCGAATCTTCGGATCGTACCGGACGCCACTCAACACGCAATCCAGCTGAAAACATTGGATGCTTTGTGGCGCTTTCGGGTCAACGGCAGGAGCTTGGCGCTTCGGTACAATCAAGGAAGACATGCATCGTTGGTCAAAGCTCTTTATCCCCACCCTGCGTGAGGCCCCGGCCGACGCTGAGGTCGCCAGTCATAAGCTCCTGCTTCGTGCAGGTTACGTCCGCCAGCTGAGCGCCGGAATCTACAGCTACCTGCCCCTGGGGCAGCGTGCGCTGAACAAGATCACGGGGATCGTTCGTGACGAGATGGATAAGATCGGCCAGGAGTTTTACCTGCCGGCGCTGAACCCCGCCGAATTGTGGCAGGAGTCAGGCCGCTACGCGGTCATGGGCGAAAACATGTTCCACCTCAAGGACCGCAAGGGCGCCGAGCTCGTCCTGGCCATGACGCTCGAAGAGGTCATCACCTCCATCGCACGCAACGAGATTCGCAGTTACAAGCAGCTTCCGCAGATCTGGTACCAGATCCAGACCAAGTTCCGCGACGAGCCCCGCCCCAAGGGAGGGCTGCTCCGGGTGCGCCAGTTCATCATGAAGGACTCGTACTCCTTTGACCTGAACGCCGCCGGACTGGACGAGAGCTACAACAAGCACGACGCGGCCTACCGGGCAATCTTCACGCGCTGCGGGCTGGAGTTCGTCTCCGTCGAAGCAGACTCGGGAGCGATGGGCGGCTCCGGTTCGCAGGAGTTCATGGTCTACACAGACGCGGGCGAGGACCTCATCGCGAGCTCGGCCTGCGGGTATGCGGCGAACCTGGAGAAGGCGACCTCGCAGCTGCCGCCGGTTACGGATCTCGACGCCACGAGCGATGCGCCGGAGCTTGTGTTGACACCCGGAAAGGCAGCTATCGCCGATGTCACAGAGTTCTTCGGGATTGCGGCCGCGCAGGACATCAAGTGTGTCGCGTTCATGGGCGCGGGGAGCGCCCACAAGCCGGGAGAGCCGCTGCGACCCGTAGTAGCCTTCCTCCGCGGCGATCACCAGGTGAACGAGACAAAGCTGAATGCGATTGCAGGCACGGGGGACCTGCGCCCGATGATGCCGGAGGAGCTGGCGCTGCACATCGGCGGACCGGCGGGCTACCTGGGACCGGTCGGCATCGCGCAGATCATGACGGAGGGCTCGCTCAACGGCCTCAAATCGGGCAAGGCGCTCGACAAGCTGAAGGGTGTGCTCCGCGATAATCCGAGCGAAGGCCTGCGCACGATTGTCGTCGTCGATCTTGGCCTGCAGGGACGAAAGAACCTCGTCGCGGGTGCGAACAAGCTCGACTACCACTACAAGAACGTTACGCCGTGCCGGGACTTCACATGGACCGTCGTCGCCGACGTGCGCGATGTGAACGAGGGCGAGCTGGATCCGATCGGCGGACAGCCCCTGCGGATCGGCAAGGCGGTTGAAGTCGGCCATATCTTCAAGCTGGGTTACAAGTATTCGGAGTCGATGGGCGCGCGTGTGCTTGACGCCAACGGCAAAGAAGTTATGCCGATCATGGGCTGCTACGGCATCGGTATCGAGCGAATTCTAACCGCGGCCATCGAGAGCTCGGCTGCGGCGTTCCGCAAGCGCTTCCCGGACGCAGAGCCCTCAACGACTTCGGCCGACCAGTACGTGCTGCCGCCGTCGATTGCACCATATGAGGTCGTTGTGACGGTCACCAACGTGCGCGAGGCGGAGCTGTCGGCCGCCGGTGAGCGAGTCGCCGCCGACCTTACCAAAGCCGGCGTCGACGTTCTGCTCGACGATCGCGACGAGCGCGCGGGCGTGAAGTTCAAGGACGCCGAGTTGATCGGCGTGCCGTACCGTGTGAACGTTGGCAAGAAGCTCGCCGAAGGCAAGGTCGAGGTCGTCGACCGTCTGCGGCACACCTCGGAGGACGTAACGCTCGAGGCGCTTCCCGCGCACATCCAATCACTCCTGGCGGCGTCCAAGAGATAAGCGTCCTTGGACGAGGCCCTCCGCCTGACTGGAACCCTAATGCCCGTAAAACTAAAGATCGACCAATCGCAACAGCATTCGACCTGGTGGAAGCTTCTGCGAGTTGCGCTCGTTCTGGTCGTCGGGGTCGCAATCGCCGGCGCAGCGATTTACGGGTACTTCTACCACGAGTACCAGGGGCTGGTGAACGAGCGCCTGAAGCAGGGTCCTCTCTTCGCCTCCGTCGCGCAGATCTACGCCGCCCCGCAAGAGGTTCGTCCTGGCCAGCGGCGCATGGCGAGCGAGATCGCGGCCTCGCTGCGGCAGGCTGGTTACAACATCAACCCGGAGATGGGAACATTCCGCCTGCAGGGCGAAACCATCCAGGTGAAACCCGGCGCGCAGAGCTACCTTGCGGCCGACGGCGCGACCATCGTGACCAGCGATGGAGTGGTAAAGACGATCACTGCCGAGGACGGAGCTCCGCTGGCGGGCTACAAGCTGGAGCCGCAGCTCATCACGGCTCTGTCCGAGGGCAGCAGCCGCACCAAGCGGCGGATGGTGACGTACAACCAGATTCCGCCGCAGATGGTGCAGGCGGTTCTCGCGATCGAAGACCGCCGTTTCTTCGAGCATGGCGGCATCAACTACGTGCGCACCCTCAAGTGCGCGGTTCAGGATGTGCTTGCCCACCGCATGAACTGCGGCGGTTCGACACTTACGCAGCAGCTGGCGCGCGGGTTCTTCCTCACGCCGGACAAGAAGATCTCGCGCAAGATTGCCGAGATCATGATCACCTTCCAGCTCGAGAACCGATTCACGAAGCAACAGATCTTCGAGATGTACGCAAATGAGGTGAACCTCGGTCAGCATGGTTCGTTCGCCATCGATGGCATCGGGGAGGCCGCGCAGTCGTACTTCGGAAAGGATCTTCGCCAGCTCGATCTCGCGGAAACTGCGACGATCGCCGGACTCATCAACAGTCCCAACTGGCTGAATCCGTATCGCCACCCCAATCGCGCGATGGAGCGCCGCAACATCGTGCTGGACGCGATGGTCGAGACCGGCGCCATCAGCTCCTCCGAGGCGGAGCAAGCAAAGGCCGAGCCGATGCGCCTGGCGCCGCCCAACGTCGACGGCAGCGAGGCTCCCTACTTCGTCGATCTGGTGCACGACCAGATCGTGCAGCGCCTGGGGGACACGGATACGGCTCGCTCCGGATCTCTGCGCATCTACACCTCGCTGGATCCGTCGCTTCAAGCCGCCGCCGCTGACGCCGTCGATGCCGGCATGAAGCACGTGGACGAGCTGATACGAAAGCTGCACCGGAAGGACGAACCGATCACCTATCCTCAGGTCGCGCTGGTCGCGCTCGATCCGCACACCGGCCAGGTGCTCGCGCTGGTGGGCGGCCGGAACTACGGGGTGTCGCAGCTGAATCACGCGCTGGCCGAGCGCCCGACTGGATCGATCTTCAAACCCTTCGTCTACGCTGCTGCCTACAACACCTCGCTGAACGGAACGAACCTCAACGGCAGCGGGCCGTTCAATGCACTCACGTTGCTCAACGACGACCCTACGACCTTCACCTACGGCGGGAAGGCGTATACGCCCGGCAACTTCGAGCGCGGTGAGTATCCGGGGATGGTAACGGCGGTCGCGGCCCTTGAACACTCGCTCAACATCGCTACCATCAACCTCGCACAGCTGGTGGGCTTTGATAACGTCGCCTCGCTGGCCCGGCAATCGGGCATCGTGAACGCGCGCGGGACACCGTCGGTTGCCATCGGCACTTATAACGCCACGCCGTTGGACATGGCGGGAGCTTATACAGTCTTCGCCAACAACGGCGTGCATATCAAGCCGTGGATGCTCGCGAGTGTCCGCAATCCTAACGGAGATATCGTCGCCGACTATGCTCCTGAGGCGAAGCAGATACTCGACCCGCGCGTGGCTTACCTCACTCAATCGCTGCTGGAAAACGTGATGACCTACGGCACGGGATCCGCGGCGCGCAAGGCCGGATTCACCGCGCCGGCAGCGGGCAAGACAGGAACATCGCACGACGTCTGGTTCGCGGGCTACTCGTCAAATCTCCTGTGCGTGATCTGGGTCGGCAATGACGACTACACCGACATTTCGCACGGCCTGACACACGCATTGCAGGGAGCAGATGCCGCCGCTCCGATCTGGGCCGAGTTCATGAATCGCGCCATCAAGCTCCCGCAGTACTCCGACATGAAGAGCTTCACGGCTCCTGATGGCGTTCAGGTTCTGCGCATCGATCGCGCGACAGATCTGCCAGCGGACGCGAGTTGCCCGAGCGATGGTTTCACTGTTGCCTTCCTCGTAGGCACCGCGCCGCAAGGCACGTGCTCGCACATGGGCGAGGACTCGCAGACACTGGCGAACAAGCTCTTCAACCCGGACGCCGTGCCGGACAACTCAGGTAATCCGAACAATCCCGACGACCCTACGAAGCATCGCAACTTCTTCCAGAAGATGTTCGGCCTGGGCAAAGATAAAGACAAGCAGCAACAACAGCAGCCGCAACCGCAAGAGCAGCAGCCGTCGTCACCGCAAAATTAGTGACTCTCACGCGATATCAGGTGCGGCTTCTCTGCCTCAAACCATGGTTGGCATGAAGGACACCAGTAGGTCGAGCGTGCGCCGGTTCCCTGCCTTCGCATCTCAATGATGGCGCCGCAGCGCCTGCATTCCTGCCCCTGCCGGCGGTACACCCACAGTCGAGCGCCGCGGTCCCTTGCGCCGGTCGTGCTGCGATTGCCTGCGTATGTCGCGATGCCCTGGGCCTTCTCCTCTGCAACGCTGGCCTGCATATAACGTTGCGCGATCTCTGCAATGCGTTCGAGTTCGCGATCGCTGATTGTTTCCATGCGCCGGAACGGATTCACTGCCGCGGCAAACACGATCTCGGACTTAAAGATGTTTCCGATGCCCGCAATCACGCGCTGATTCAGCAACACGTTCGCTATCTCCGCATCAGGGTGTGCACGCCCAAATTCGCGCATCGCACGTGCGGCTTCGCCGACGCGATATGCTGCGTCCAGAACATCCAGCCCAAGTCCCGACACGTGCGAGCTCCGCTCCAGGGACCGCGCCGTATGGAACTCTGCAACCGGAACGCTGAAGCCAACTGCGTGCACACTGCCACAGGTGATCACTACACGCATCGCATTGCGCGGTGCCTGCCATCGCTCACCGATTTTATAGAGGTGCCACGAGCCTGACATCCGCATATGCGTCAGCAGAATCAGATCGCCGGAGAAGAAGATGAGACACCACTTGCCTCGCGCCTCAACGCGCTCGACGGTACGGCCAACTATGGGGCTCTGATCGTCCACGCTGGCGAGCTTTGCAAGCGTCGTCTCGAATCCCGTTACAACCTTGCCGGCCAGCGACTTCTGCAAGGCACGCGCGGCTCGAAAGATGGTATCGCCTTCAGGCATCGTTGCGCGTCTCCGCCAGCGTTCCGGGCAGCGGCGGAAGACCGCGCCTTACGTTGAACCCGAGCGGCGCAGCCTGAAATCCGGCGTCGAGCAGGAACCGCGCCAGCGGATGTTGCGCAACCGGTATGCCGTTCACACTTGTAATCAACATCGAGTTGCGTCCGCGCCTCTCCGGATTGTCCACTCGCTGCACGTATGCGGCCAGAGACTCGGCGAGAGCCCGCGCCACCTGCGAGCGTGCGGGCTCATCCTCGGGCAGAAGGACCTGGATATTCGGATTGCCGCGACGGAGATACACGGTGAGCGCGCCATCCACCAGAACAACGCGCGCCCCTACGCTCCGCGTCAGCATCGAACCCTCCTCCGGCGCCGCAGGCCATCGCAGCAATGCACCGTACGGATTTGCCGGATCGGTCGCGGCCAGCATGATTACCTCATGCTTCTCCTCAACCGGCGCGCGCAAGGAGCGCAGCAGATCCACCGCCGCAGGAAGCGCAAACTGCGTGGCCCCGAGGTCCGCGGCAAAGTACCCGCGGCGAATGCGGCCGCTCTCTTCAAGGGCCTTCAGCACGTCGTAGATCGCGCTAAACCCGCCGGCCAGATTCTCCGCATGCGCGGTCTCGCGAAAGACGATGCCATAACGCGCGAGCAGCTGCTGAGCGATCGCGTGACTCCAGACGGTCTGCTCTGCAGGTGTCGCGCGGGTCTCTGCAAAGGCGGCTACGTTCAGACTCCATCG
The DNA here is from genome assembly GCA_035605855.1 of Acidobacteriaceae bacterium. Lineage (GTDB taxonomy): Bacteria > Acidobacteriota > Terriglobia > Terriglobales > Acidobacteriaceae > Granulicella. Next base: position 9,888 of record DATNGO010000231.1, read on the forward strand.
CCCCTGCGCCGTCGGCGGAGTCGTTCTCCGGCTGCGGAAACCTTGTTGGCTATGAAGCCTCCGCGTCTGTTTTGTGCTTCGCGATGACGTGGAGGGTTTATCGCAGTATGCGCGGAGGGCGTTCACCGCATCGTTCGTCACGAGTCCGCGCCACACCAGCGACCACAGCGCATCGATGGTCTCTCCCGGATATCCGCCGCCGGCGCCATCGTGCAGCGGTTGAAAGAAGGACGCTCCATTGCGAGTCAAATAGCTGATCACCGCCTGCTCGCGCTCGCTCATCGCCGGGATCTCTGCCTGCGCTCGACCGTCGGCGATCACAACACGGTCGGGAGGCCAAAGCAGCGCGAGCTTGTCCGCCAGATACAACCCGATGCGGCCGTCGCGTTCACCCAGCGGCTCCAGGCCAACCCAGACAACCTCACCCGCCGCAATCAGGGTGTCGAGGTCCGACGAAGCATAACCTGAGATGCGCGCCGGCAGGATCTCGGTCTCCAGCAGCGAAGCCGGCAGCGCCGCGCCCTGCAGCGTCTCAATCACATCCAACAGCGCATCAAGTCCTCTCCGTGGTTGCACGACACCCTGCCAACGCGTGAACAACCTTGCCAGCGTGCGCTGTTCAACCGGCGCTACTTCCTTGCGAAGACGTGCCAGCGATCGCCTGCGAATCGTTCGCAGCGCCTCGACATCGATCCATTCACGGTTCACTCCGCTCGGTCGGAATCCACCTTCAACGATGCGGCCCATTCCCACCAGCCGCTGCAGCACGGGCTCAACCGCAGCATTCGACAGCATGTACCGTTTCGCAACCTCTATGGTCGTAAACGGCCCGTGCGTTCGTGCAAAGCGGCGAACGATATCGACAAGAGCCTCGGGAGCTGACCCGAGAAAGGCCGCAGGAACACCCGGAGGCAGCGGGGCACCAAGTGCATCACGCACTCGCGCTGCATCTTCGATCGCGATGAGACGCGGCTCACCCGCAATCCGCAACTGGAGAACTCTTCGCGCACGCAGCAGCCGCGCAACGCTTGCATCAACATCAAGGCCCTCGCATCGCGCCGAAAGCTCGGCCGCGGTCAGATCGCCGAGCCGCAGCAGCAGATCGTGCACCGCATCCAGGTTGCGCGCCTTATAGCCCTCCGCCAGCGATTGAAGTTGCTCCTCGGTCTCCTCGATCGCATTTGCGTCCAGCAGCTCGCGAAGATCCGCATCACCCAGCAACTCGCGCAACTGCTCCTGGTCAATGGACAACGCCTGCGCACGACGCTCCGCCAGCGGTGCATCTCCGTCATAGATGTAGTTCGCGACGTAGCTGAACAGCAACGCACTGGCGAACGGCGACGGCGTTCGTAAGTCTGCGACGTGCACGCGGATGGTTCGATTCGCGATCGCACGCAACGTCTCCGACAGCGCCGGCATGTCGAACACATCGCGCAGACATTCGCGATAGGCCTCCAGCAGAATTGGAAAGCTCGCATAGCGCGAGGCCACGCTCAACAGATCGTAGGCGCGCTTGCGCTGTTGCCACAGAGGCGTTCGGCCCTCGGCACGGCGCCGCGGCAGCAGTAGCGCCCGGCTTGCGGCCTCACGGAACTTTGCCGCGAATAAAGCCGTCGCCCCAAGCTGATGCTGCACCAGATCCGCGGCTTCCGCCGCGTCGAGCAGAAACACATCAACCTCGGGCGCGGCGTCGGTCTCCGGGAATCGCAGCACGAAACCATCCTCGCTCCACATCGTTTCGACATCGACGCCCGCAGCCTTCGCCCTCGCCGTCGCCGCCATCGCCCACGGTGCGTGTACGCGGCTGCCGAACGGCGTCAGGCAGCAGACGCGCCAATCGCCGAGTTCATCGCGCACGCGCTCGATCACAATCGTGCGATCATCCGGGACCTGCTCTGTCGCGAGCTCCTGATCGGCGAGATAACGCAGCACATTCTCCGCAGCCTGCTGATCGAGATCATGCTCGTGTGTCAGCTTTGTGACCGCTGCTCCGCGCGGCAGTTCTCGCAGCTCACGAACCAGCGCTCCGATGCGCCGACCGAACTCAATCGGCCGACCTGCCTGATCGCCATGCCAGAATGGCATCTTTCCCGGCTCTCCCGGCGCGGGACTGACGAGCACACGATCCTGCGTGATGTCATCGATGCGCCAGGTCGACGCGCCCAGCACGAATGTCTCGCCCACGCGCGCCTCAAAGACCATCTCCTCATCGAGCTCGCCCACGCGTATCGGCTTCGCGTGCGCTCCGCTTAGGAAGACTCCATACAGTCCGCGATCAGGAATTGTTCCGCCGTTGAGGATCGCTATGCGCTGCACGCCCTGGCGCGGTGTGATCCAGTTGCGCTGCCTGTCCCACGTAACGCGCGGCCGCAGCTCTGCGAACTCGTCCGACGGATAGCGCCCGGCCAGCATATCCAGCACGCCATCGAATAGCGCCGCGCTCAACTTGGCAAACGGAGCTGAGCTTCGCACGATCGACAACAGAGCCTCATATGAGATCCCCGGCGAGTACGCCTCGACATCACCGCGGCCGCGAAGGCGCTCGGCCTCAGCGAGCGGCAACGGCGGATGCGCCACAATCGCAACCATCTGCTGCGCCAGCACATCGAGCGGGTTGCGCAGAAATCGTGTCGACTCCACATGGCCCTCATGCATCGCCTGCGTCACGGCGGCACATGCAATCAAGTCCGCGCGATACTTCGGGAAGATGATGCCGTGCGACGGCGCACCTACCTGGTGACCCGCGCGGCCAATTCGCTGCATACCGCTCGCAACACTCGGCGGAGCCTCGATCTGGATCACAAGATCAATTGCACCCATGTCGATACCGAGCTCGAGCGACGACGTGCATACCAACGCGCGTATGCGGCCTTCTTTCAGCATCTCCTCGATCTCGCTGCGCTGCGCCGCTGCGAGTGAGCCGTGATGCGCACGCGCGATAGGCTCGCCTGCAAGCTCGTTTAACGCGCCGGCGAGCCGCTCTGCCACGCGCCGCGCGTTCACAAACAGCAGCGTCGAAGTGCGGGTGCGAATGATCTCCAGCAGACGCGGATGGATCGACTGCCAGATACTCGTACGCTTCGGCCCCTGGGATGCAGGTCCGCTGGGCGACTCCTCCATCTCGCCAAGCTTCGCCATGTCCTCGACCGGCACCTCCACCCGAAGCTCCAACGGCTTGCGTGTACCGGCATTCACAATCGTCACGGGCCGAAAGAGTGAGCCGCTTTCTTCTTCACCATTTTCATCAACCGAATCCGGTTCAGCCGTCGCAGAATCCGGTGTTGGTATGTTTGCCATGGACGGGCTCGCCGCACTTGCCTCCGCGCCGGCGAGAAACCGCGCAACCTCTTCGAGCGGCCGCTGCGTTGCGCTAAGCCCGATGCGTTGGATGGGCCGGCCGACGAGCGCCTGCAATCGCTCCAGCGAAAGCGCCAGATGCGCTCCGCGCTTCGTAGGCACCAGGGCATGAATCTCGTCGATGATCACGGTCTCGATTGATCGCAACGCCTCGCTCGCGCCCGAGGTCAGCATCAGGTACAGCGACTCCGGCGTCGTGATGAGAATCTCGCCCGGATGCCGCCGAAAGCGTGCACGCTCGCGCGGACTTGTGTCACCGGTACGAACACTGATCTCTGGAAGATGCGCTGCAATACCTTCGCGCTCCGCCATGTTCGCGATTCCCGCGAGCGGCGACCGCAGGTTGCGCTCAACATCTACGGCGAGCGCTTTCAGAGGCGACACATACAGCACACGACAGCCGGGCGTAACCGCAGGCTCCCGCAGCATCAGCCTGTCCAGACACCACAGGAACGCCGTGAGCGTCTTGCCTGTTCCTGTTGGCGCGAGAATCAGCGTCGACTCGCCGCGCGCAATCGCGGGCCAACCCTCACGCTGTGGTGCCGTTACCTGCTCAAAGACCGCACGAAACCACGCTTCAGTAACCGGATGAAACAGCTTCAGAACATCATTCGGCGACGCGTGCATAGCTCCCTCGTCTTCAGGCCTCCCCGCCGTCTTCGATGAATGTTCTCGCTGTGCCAACCAATTCACTCCGATTCTGCCTCTGTTTTGGATGCGCCCAGTCACTGTCCGGAGCTGATGCGGAACCGCCGCAGCCTTCCGGACTCCGACTCGACACCTTGCCTTCATTCCGCCGAGCGTCTACTCTAAACAACTCACTATGTCGTCTGCCGTTCCTGCAAATCCGGTCTCCGTTGCTGAACAACAGCGCCTGCGCGAGTTCGCTCAAGCTGCCGCCGCAAACTCCTACTCACCTTACAGCCACTTCCGAGTAGGCGCCGCTCTACTGCTCACTGACGGCTCGATCGTGGCCGGTTGCAACGTCGAGAATTGTTCCTACCGGCTCACGAGCTGCGCCGAACAGGCCGCCATCGCGCGCGCCGTCTCCGAACGCGGACCCCATATACGTCTGCGTGCCGTCGCCGTCGCCAACCTCAATGCCGCTGCTTCCATGCCGTGTGGCGCTTGCCGCCAGACGCTCAGCGAGTTCGGCGACGACGATCTGCTCGTCCTCTATCCCGGCGAAAACGGCACTGACGAATCCACCACACTCGGCGCGCTTCTTCCGCACGCCTTCCGCATGCAGTTCCTCGACCCAAAGTGAGTATGCCGGAACCAGTCTTTCATCCCATCGATTTGATCCTTCACAAGCGCGACGGCCGCGAGCTTTCGACCGAAGAGATCCGTCAGTTCGTCCAGAGCGTCGTCAGAAGCGGCGAGAAACCATCGCCGCAGCGGGAAGAGACCCCGGCGCCAACAATCAGCGACGCACAGATCGGCAGTTTCCTCATGGCCGTCTTTCAGCGTGGCCTCTCTCCGCGCGAGCTCGCGGATCTTACTACCGCGATGCGCTTCTCCGGCGAGACCTTCGACGCCTCCGGCCTCGAGACCTTCACTGTTGACAAGCACTCCACGGGCGGTGTCGGCGACAAGAGTTCGCTACTCATCGCTCCCGTTCTCGCCGCTGCCGGCCTCGAAAACTCCCCGAGCATATCGGTACCAATGATCAGCGGCCGATCGCTCGGTCACACCGGCGGCACGCTCGACAAGCTTGAGACTATCCCTGGTTTTAATACGCAGCTCTCGCTCACACGTATGCGTGAGGTTCTGCGCGAGTGCCACGCCGCACTCGTCGGGCAGACGCCGCGCCTTGTCCCCGCGGATCGCATTCTCTACGCGATGCGCGATCACACCGGCACCGTCGAGTCGCCGTTCCTCATCACCGCCAGCATCATGAGCAAAAAGCTCGCGGAAGACCTGCGCGGTCTGGTTCTCGACGTCAAAGTCGGATCGGGAGCCTTTATGTCCAGCTACGAGCAGTCAAAGCTGCTCGCCAACCTCATGGTTTCTACCGGTGAGCTAGCCGGCACCCGCACCGTGGCTCTGCTCACCTCAATGGAGGAGCCCCTCGGACGCTTCAGCGGCAACTGGGTTGAGGTCTGGGAGTGCGTCGACATCATGCGCGGCACCAGGCACGCCATGTCCGCAGACCTGATCTCGCTCTCGAACACACTCTCCGGCTGGATGCTCTTCCTCGCCGGCAAAGCGAACTCGCCCGACGACGGCGCGAAGTTCAGCGATGACCTGTTACGTTCCGGCGCTGCCTACGACGCCTGGCTCAACATCGTGCGCGCGCAGGGTGGTGATGCGACCATCTTCGAGAATCCGGCAGCCTTCCACAAACCTCGCGGCAGGCGTGTTCTCACAGCCTTACGTGCGGGATATCTGACAGCCATGGATTGCAAACAGGTCGGTTGGGCGGTGCAGCGGCTTGGAGCAGGCCGCTCCAGACCCGGGGATCTCGTCAGCGCCCACGCCGGTATCGAGTCGCATGCGAAACTTGGTGCGAAGCTCGAAGTCGGCCAGCCGATCTTCACGCTTTTCAGCGAAGATTCCGCCTTGCTCGACGAGCCCTTCCACATGCTCCAGGAAACCGTCCTCATTGAGGACACGCCACCGATAGTACAGCCACTCATTCGCGAGATCGTGCAGCAGTGACGGTATGCGCGTCTTACTTACGCTTCTTTTTGGCGAGATAGCGCTCGACACTCGCCTGCCAATCAAGCGAGGTGCCGGCGTAAGGGGAGGCGTCCTGCGCTCGAGTCTGAGCCGTGGCCGCCAGAACTTCTGCCGGAGCTTCCTTCTGCGCCAGAGCAGCAGTGGGAATCAATGCATCGCTGCCGGCAGGACGCAGCGACCTGGGCAGTTCCGCGGCGGCGAACTCCACGCCTTCGGCCACCAGCCGCTGCGCAATCGTGACCAGCGCTTTCCGTTTCGTTGCCATCTTCCGCGCGGCCTGCTCACGCAGTTCATCGGAAGTGAAGATCTCGTACTTCTCCAAATGCGCAAGTTTGCGATCGAAGAGAGCGATCTCTTCGTGAATGGATCTCAGGTAATACTTGCCAGTAGGTGCCGTCGCCATCTTTCCTCCAGCGGGGTTTGATGGGAGGAAAAGCGTCCTCGCGGCGCTGAGAATCTTTGGAATCTCGGCCCGAAAACGAGAGGGCGATCCATCGATCGCCCTCTCGAGTTTCAACTTGTCTGTCCGTTAGATTGCACGAACGTTCTCTGCCTGAAAGCCTTTGGGGCCCTTCACAACGTTGAACTCAACCTGCTGGCCTTCCTGCAACGAGCGAAAGCCGTTGCCCTGGATTGCCGAGTGATGCACGAAGACGTCCTCGCCTGTGGGGCGGCTGAGAAAGCCGAATCCCTTCGCGTCGTTAAACCACTTAACTGTTCCCTGTTCCATTGAGGTGTTCCTTTTAAAGCGATGTACCGCTGAACGCAATTTGGTGTTGATTGCGAGGTTGAGCAGTACCGCCGGAACCAGCAAAAAGACCAGATCGAATTCGCCGATCAGTTAACAGTCTACCACGCTGCCATGGCGGCGTCCTTGGGACGGAGGAATGTTTTCTCAAGCCAGCTAACTTCAATGTAGCCAATATCGCCGCCAGCCGCTACACTCCCCACATCTCTCCGCAAACAGGAGCGCTCGTTGGGCAGATTCACCGGATTAATTGGACTTGCTGTTCTTCTTGGCGTTGGCTACACGCTCTCCACTGCCCGCCACGCCATCCGGTGGCGCACGGTCGCCTGGGGCCTCAGTCTGCAGGTCCTCTTCGCCTTTCTCGTCATCAAGTGGAGCGTCGGCCAGGTCATCCTCAAGTGGTCCGCCGACCACGTAACCGCCATGCTCGGCCACGCCGCCGACGGTTCCATTCTCGTCTTCGGTCCCCAGCTCGGCGACCCCAAGAGCCCGCTCGCTGTCTTCGCCTTCGCCGTCCTGCCGACCATCATCTTTGTCTCCGCGCTCTTTGCGATGCTCTATCACCTCGGCATCATGCAGCGCGTCATCCAGGTCGTCGCCTGGCTCATGCAGCGCACCATGCGCACCTCGGGCGCGGAGTCCACCAACGTCGCCGCCAGCATCTTCATGGGCCAGACCGAGGCTCCGCTCACCATCCGTCCCTTCCTCGGCGACGCCACGCAGTCCGAGCTCATGACCATCATGACCTCCGGCATGGCGCACGTCTCCGGCGGCATCATGGCCGCGTACATCCTCTTCGGCATCCATGCTCAGGATCTCCTCTCCGCCGTCATCATGACTGCGCCTGGCACCATCCTCATCGCCAAGATGCTCGTGCCTGAGACCGAGGTCCCCGCAACGCTCGGCACCGTGAAGATGCCGCAGTCCGAGGAGCACAAGGAAGATAATCTTGTCGGCGCGGTGGCACGCGGCACCATCGACGGCGGCAATCTCGCGTGGAACGTCGCCATCATGCTCATCAGCTTCCTCGCGATCGTCGGCCTCATCAACGCGATCATGCTCGGGATCTCGAACGACCTCTGGGCGCACGGCCACATTCCCTTCCCGCACTCGCTCGGCAATGCCCTCGGCGAACTCTGCTCGCCCATCGCCTGGATGATCGGCGTGCCCTGGCATGACGCGAAGCTCGTCGGCAATCTCATCGGAACGCGCGCCGTGCTCAACGAGTTCATCGCGTACACGCAGCTCGGCTCGCTGGCGAAGGCCGGCGCCATCAGCGCGCGCACGCTGTCCATCGCCACCTTCGCGCTCTGCGGCTTCGCCAACATCGGCTCCGTCGGCATGCAGATCGGCGGCATCGGCGCCCTCATCCCGCATCGCCGTACCGACCTCGCCCGCCTTGGCATGCGGGCTCTCCTCGCCGGCACCATGGCCAACCTCATGTCGGCTTCCATCGTCAGCATGCTTCTGCCAAAGTAAAGTTCATGGCCACCGCCGCTGACTTCCGCCGCATCGCGCTCTCGTTCCCTGACGTCGATCAGCATGAGCACGGCGGCCAGCCCGCATTCACCGTCGGCGGCCGACGCTTTGCCGGACTCGCCAGCGTCGCACAGGGCTACGGCAACCTCACCCTCACACCGGAAGTGCAAGCGGAATTCGTCGCTGACGCGCCCGACGTCTTCCTGCCCATCCCCGGAGGCTTCGGCCGAATGGGCCACACGCACATCATCCTCGCAGCGGCCGACAAAGACACACTGCACGACGCGCTGCAAACCGCCTACAAACTGCGCGTCCAGAAGAACTCCGCAACGAAGTCGAAGGCCAAGTCCCGCAGTTCACGCTAGCCCGTACAATCGTTCCGGCAAACAATGACCGACACACCGAAGAACTCCGACCTCATGCCCGACATCCACACCCGCGTCACGCAAGCGCTCACGCACATCTTCCTCCAAATCAGCAGCAGGACCGACCTGAAGCCGACGCTCGGCATCATCCTCGGCTCCGGCCTCGGCGGCTTCGCCTCGCAGGTTGAAAACGCGGTCGTCATCCCCTACTCCGAGATCCCGAACTTCCCGCGCTCCACCGTCGAAGGCCACGAGGGCAAGCTCGTCATCGGAACTATCTCCGGAGTCCCCGTCGCCGTCATGCAAGGCCGCGTGCACGCGTATGAAGGCTACGCAATGGCCGAAGTGACGTTCCCCATGCGCGTGCTCGGCCTGCTCGGCTGCAAGGCGCTCATCGTCACCAACGCTGCTGGCGGCATCAACAGGTCCTACACGCAGGGCGGCCTCGTCTGCATCTCCGACCACATTAACCTGACCGGCCGGAACGCGGCTGCTGGTCCGAATGAAGCGCGCTTCGCCATCCGCCAGGGCGCAGGCCTCCGCTTCTTCGACATGACCACTGCTTACTCGCCGCGGCTGCGCAAACTCGCCGCCGCCGAGGCCGCGAAGCAAAATATTCCGCTGCCCGAAGGCGTCTACATTGCCGTGCTCGGCCCAAGTTACGAGACCGCCGCAGAGATCCGCGCCTTCCGCACCCTCGGCGCCGACCTCGTCGGCATGAGCACCGTGCACGAGGTCATCATCGCGCGCCACATGGGCGTCGAAGTTCTCGGTCTCTCGCTCGTCACCAACATGGCAGCGGGCGTGCTCGACCAGCCGATCCATCACGCCGAGGTCATGGAGACCGGTCTGCGCGCCGAAGCGCAGTTCACCTCGCTCGTGAAAGCACTCGTGCCGCAAGTCGCAGCCACTGTTGTGCAGCTGTGACTCCGGGCGCCCCACCCTTGACGCGCAGCGGGGTCCCCGGCAAGCTTGCTCGCTGGGGTGGCAAGCGGCAGGGTGAGTATCGCGCGTTAAAGACGCGCGAGTGCATTTGTTCTTCTTGTTGTCATTCCCGAAGGGAATCTGCCTTTCGTTCTGCTGCCCGTAAACTGTCGTTGATGCCCGAGCCCGAACAGCTAACCCTTCCCCAGCAGCCAATCGTCATCGGCATCGCCGGCTGTTCTGGCTCCGGCAAGACCACGCTCGCGCGGGAGCTCGCGACGCAGCTCGAGGGAATTGTCTTCCCGCTCGACCTCTACTATCGCGACCTCGCGCACTTCCCGCTCGACAGCCGCGACAAGCGGAACTTCGACCACCCTGACTCGCTCGAGAGCGAGCTCTTCATCGAGCACGTGCGCCGGCTCCGCCTCGGCCACACCATTCAGCGCCCTGTCTACGACTTCAGCCGCCACACCCGCGTGCCCAACGCGTTCGAGCCGGTAGAGCCTTCGCGCGTCATCATCTTCGAAGGCATCCTCGCGCTGCACTACGACGAGCTTCTTCCGCTCTATGACTTCAGCGTCTACGTCGACGCGCCCAACCAGATCTGCCTGAAGCGCCGCATCTACCGCGACATGCGCGAGCGCGGCCGCACCGAAGAGTCCGTCCGCGCCCAGTTCGACGCCACCGCCAAACCCATGGCCGACCTCTACGTCATCCCCTCACAAACCCGCGCCACCATGAAGGTCTGTGGCACCGACGCACTCGACTGGTCCATCGAACAGATCTTCCGCGAGCTACGCACCCGCGGTCTTCTGGGATGATCGCAACCGACTTTTGGCAACCCCGTCCAGACTGGTCACATAGGTGCCCCATAGCCACATCGCGTTGACCGGTAGGATCAAGATCATCGCCCACGACTCATTGCGAATCGACCAAATTCCCTCCGCAAGGCCAATGGCTAGAAGTCCCATGAAACCGCGAGAGACTAAAGGCGACAACGAAATGAAGCTGTCGCTCGTATCGTGCGTCGGCAAGTCGTCCTCGAGATCCTTGCGGTAGAACACGATGCCCAGCGCCACCGCAAAGAGGACCAGCACTCCGTAAAGCGACTTCAATATGCCGAGCGGCACCCCAAAATGGCTCCCGAGTCTCGTCAACAAAACGCCGCACACCACGAAGCAAACCCATAAAGCTTGCAACCTGCGACCGCGTCTTTCTTCACTGAGAGGAGGCACCGCGCCATAATACCGCAAGCAAAACGGCGGAGCCGAAGCTCCGCCGTTCTACTGTCTACTGTCTGCCTTTTATGCAGTAACCAAATCCAGCTTCTCGGCGAACGCCTTGCCCTTGCGGGCCGCAAACGCCTTTTTGTGATACGCGTAGCCGGAGATCAGCGGGAATGCAATCGTGGCTTCGGAGTAGACCATCTGCTCGTAGGTCAGATCGACCTTGCCCCACGAGCTCGCTTCCTTCAGCGTCGAGCCTGAGAGCGCGCCATCGCGTGCGTCGGCGACCGTGATCTGGATCGCGTACTTGTGCATCGACGCCTCGACGCCGAGGATATCGGCTGCGACCACGATGTCCTGCGCGAAGTTCTTCGGCACGCCGCCACCGATCATCAGCAGGCCCGTGGTCGGGTTCTGGATCTTGATCTGCGTCAGCTCGTAGAAGTCCTTGCCGGAGTCGATGGAGCAGTGCGGCTTGCCCTGGCGCGCATGCATGTGCGCCACGATGCCGAAGCCGAACGAGCAGTCCGAGAACGCCGGGCAGAAGATGGGCACGTTCTTCTCGTAGCAGGCGAGCACGATCGAGTCTGGCTTGCCGGCT
>DATNGO010000232.1:0-16322 GCA_035605855.1 Acidobacteriaceae bacterium
CTCGCCCAAAGCCGAGGCCGAAGCCACACACCGCAGCATCGCGCTTGCCGACATGGCTGGCGCCGCCGTCTACATCGTCCACCTCTCCAACGAGTACGCGCTTGACGACCTCAAGTTCATGCAGAAGCGCGGCGCACGCGCTCTCGCCGAAACCTGCACGCAATATCTCGTGCTCTCCATCGAAGACCAGATGCCCGGCAAGAACTGGGATGAAGCGAAGTTCGTCTTTACGCCTCCGCTGCGCGAAAAGCGCCATCAAGCCCCGCTCTGGAACGCGTTGAAGGACGGAAGCCTCGCAGTCGTCTCCACCGATCACTGTCCTTTCCGCTTCAAGGACCAGAAAGAACTCGGTCGCAATGACTTCACCAAAATCCCAAACGGCGGTCCCGGCGTCGAAAATCGCCTGCAGATCCTCTGGCACTTCGGTGTCAATCAAGGCCGCATCACGCCGGAGAAGTTCGTCGAGCTGAGCTGCACGAATCCCGCAAAGATCTTCGGCATGGGTAAGCAGAAGGGAAGCGTCGCGCCGGGTCTCGACGCCGACATTATGCTCTGGGACCCGAACGCCAACTACACCATCACCGCCGCGACGCAATGCATGGCGACCGACTACAACATGTTCGAAGGCTGGACCGTGAAGGGCAACGCCGCAAAGGTCTTCTCGCGCGGTGAACTCGTCGTTGATAACACCGCGCAGCCCGGCAAATTCCTCGGAAAGACCGGTCGCGGACGCTTCGTCAAACGCGAAGCGAACGCGGGAGGACTGGCTTGATCTCAACGCCCGAAGGCGCGCTTGACCCTGGCACTCCGCAAAAGGAGATCGGTCGTGATCTCGCGCCCGACCCGCGCCTCTACAACCCAGACCTCGCACCCACCGAACCGATCCGCCGCACCTGGTCAACCTATAACTACATCGCACTCTGGTTCTCGATGTCGATGGAGGTCACGACCTACATGCTTGCTTCCTCGCTCATCGCCGGTGGCATGAACTGGAAGCAGGCCGTATTCACCATCCTGCTCGGCAACCTCATTGTCCTCATCCCGATGCTGCTCAACGCACACGCCGGAGCGAAGTACGGCATTCCATTTCCAGTCTTTGTGCGCGCGTCCTTCGGTCCCGTCGGTGCAAACATTCCCGCACTTCTTCGCGCCATCGTCGCCTGCGGGTGGTTCGGCATTCAATCGTGGATCGGTGGCACGGCTATCGCGCAGATGATTAATGTCATCGCGCCGTCAACGGTAAACATGCCGTGGGTTGTTGCTGTCTGTTTTGTCGGATTCTGGATGTTGAACATGTTTGTGGTCTGGCGTGGTGTGGAATCGATTCGCTTTCTGCAAAGCTACTCCGCGCCGTTCATGATCCTCATGTCGTCGATCCTGCTCGTCTTCATGCTCCGCAAGGCTGGAGGCTTCGGCCCAATGCTCTCGGCGCCCAGCAGCTTCCATTCAACGCATGACTTCCTGCGCTTCTTCCTCCCATCGCTCACCGCGATGGTCGGATACTGGGCGACGCTCTCGCTGAACATTCCTGACTTCACGCGCTTTGCCAGGAATCAGGAGGCGCAGATCGTCGGTCAGGGTTTCGGTCTACCGGTTGCCATGGTGCTCTACTCCTTCCTCGGCATCGCTGTCACGTCGGCTTCAACCGTCGTCTTCGGCAAACCGATCTGGAGCCCGGTTGAGCTCCTCGGCCGATTCCACCAGCCGCTCATCGCCTTCCTCGGCCTGATCGCTTTGCTTGTTGCGACGCTGAACGTGAACATCGGAGCGAACGTCGTCGGGCCATCCAACGACTTCTCCAATCTCGCCCCTCGATTTATCAGCTTCCGCACCGGCGGGCTGATCACCGGTGTGTTGGGCCTGGCGATCATGCCGTGGCGGCTGGTGTCGAGTTCGCACAACTACCTCGGTTGGCTGGTGGACTACTCCGGGCTGCTTGGTCCCGTCGCTGGCATCATGGTCGCGGACTACTTCTTCGTGCGCAGGAAACAACTTGATACGTATTCGCTCTATCGCCGTGGCGGACTCTACGAATACCGCAACGGTTTCAACCTTGTAGCGTTGATTGCCCTCGGGATCGGGATCGCGGTCGCATTAGTCGGCCGCTTCGTGCCGCAACTGGAGTTTCTATTCAGAATGGCGTGGTTCGTCGGATTCATACTCTCCGGCGGCCTCTACTACGTGATGATGTTGGGACATAAGCCACATCCGGTGTTTGAAGCCGTCTCGGCAGATTAGAAAGGCAAACGATGAGCTCTACAGAAACGACGAATGGATTGACCTCAACGATGAGCAGCGCCGAGGTTGTGCAAATTACACGCGATACAAACTACGGCACATGGCGTTTCCAAAAAGGCTGGAATCCTCTGCACATCGTCGACGCAGAAGGCTGCTACATCACCGACGCGAGCGGCAAGCGCTATCTCGACTTCAGCTCGCAGCTGATGTGCATGAACCTGGGTCACAAGAACCAGGCGGTCATCGACGCGATCAAGCAGCAGGCGCAGGATCTCGCCTACGCGATGCCTGGTTATGCAACTACAGCTCGCGCCGAGCTCTCGCAGCTCTTGCTCGAAGTTCTTCCTAAAGGCCTAAACAAGTTCTTCTTCACGACGAGCGGAACCGACGCGAACGAAGCGGCATTCAAGATCGCTCGCATGTACACGGGCAAAACCAAGATCATCGCGCGCTACCGCTCCTATCACGGCTCGACTTCCAGTTCCATCGCAGCCACGGGCGATCCAAGGCGGTGGCCGATGGAGCCGCGGGGGAAGGCGCAGGGAGTGATCTTTGGGCCCGAGGTGCATTGCTACAAGTGCCCGATCAAGCACACGTATCCGGAGTGCGGCATTGCGTGCGCGGACTACATCGAGCACATGATCCGCAACGAGAGCGATGTGGCTGCAGTGCTGGTCGAGCCGATTGTGGGAACGAATGGTGTGATCGTTCCTCCGCAGGAGTACATGGCCAAGCTGCGCAGAATTTGCGACGAGAACAATGTGCTGATGATTGCGGATGAGGTGATGAGTGGGTGGGGGAGGGCGGGGGCATGGTTTGCCATGGACCTTTGGGGGGTGACACCGGACATCCTGACGACGGCGAAGGGGATTACGTCAGCGTATGTGCCGCTGGGGTTGTGCGCGACCAGCGAGAAGATCGGGGACTACTTCCAGGACCACTACTTCGCGCATGGGCATACGTACGAGGCGCATCCGATGACGCTGCTGCCGGCGGTGGCGACGATCCATGAGATGAGGCGGTTGAAGCTGGTGGAGCGGGCCAGGGAGCTGGAGCCGTTCGTGGAGCAGAGGCTGAAGGCGCTGAAGGCGAAGCATCCGAGCGTGGGGGATGTTCGCGGGAAGGGGCTGTTCTGGGCTGTGGACCTGGTGAAGGACCAGAAGACCAGGGAGCCGTTCAACACCTACCTGGACAAGATCAGCGGGAAGCCTCTGCTGGTAGACCAGATTGCGGCGAAGATGCTGGCAGATGGCGTGATTATTCAGGCCTGGGTGAGTCACTTTGTGATTGCGCCGCCGCTGATCGTGACTCGGGAGGAGATCGACAAGGGGATTGCGGCTCTGGATAAATATTTATCGATTGCCGATGAGCAGTGCCCTGATGGGAGCAAGGCGGAGGCTGTGGGAGCGGGTCGGTAGGGGGACCCCCTCCCCCCGTCACTTTTTGCGCAAAGTCTAGATGGTATTGGACTTAGGGGTGGACTTCGGCTTGTTGCTATTGTGTAAAGTATTGAAACCAAAGGACTAAGGTTTTGGTAGAGGTGTAAAGTCTTCCAAAGATTGGACTTAGGCCCGGAAAGCGAATGCCCGGCGCGAGCCGGGCCGATCCTTTCCCCTAAGTTCATTCTATCGTGCCTGTCAAGCCTGTCGGCTCCTGATGTGTGCAAATGAGGGCGGGCTATCGAAGGGATTTTGGATGTATGGTGGGGCGGAGTTTGAGGACTGGGAGTTTGAGGACTGGGATAGAGAACTCGCAGAAGGGTGAACCGCGGTGAACATGTTTCAGGCGAACAACGACTGTGCGGCCGGGAATGTTACGCGCCGTGATGTTCTTCGGGGAGCGGCGCTGGGGATCGTTGCGCTGGCCTCCGGGGAGGATCTGCTTTTCGGGGAGTCCAGGAGCGGACATCCGAACATTGTGTTCATGCTGGCGGACGATCTGGGGTATGCGGATGCAGGGTGCTACGGTCGTCCCGATCTGAAGACACCGAATATCGATGGTCTGGCGGCAAGGGGTGTGCGGTTTCTGCAGGCGTATGCGAACTCCGCGGTTTGTTCGGCGACGCGCGCGGCGCTGATTACCGGGCGGTATCAGGACCGGTTGTCTGTCGGGCTGGATGAGCCGCTGGTAACGCGCGATGCGGGCCTGCCGCCGGATGTACCGACGTTGCCGTCGTTGTTGAAGAAAGCGGGTTACGGAACGACGCTGGTGGGCAAGTGGCATCTTGGACTGCTGCCCAGGTATGGTCCGCTGAAGAGCGGCTATGACCATTTCTACGGCATCCGGCGAGGAGCGGCGGACTACTATACGCACTCGAACGATCTGTGGGACCAGGATGTGCGAGTGGACCAGATTGGGTATTTGACCGATCTGCTGGGCAGCCATGCGGTGAATGTGGTGAACGGGTATGCGAAGTCGGGGCAGCCGTTTTTTCTGAGCCTGCACTTCACGGCGCCTCATTGGCCGTGGGAGGCGCCGGGCGATGATTCGGAGTCGAAACGGCTGGCCGGCAAACGTCTGGCTGACTTCGACGGAGGCTCGCAGAAGACCTATGAGGCGATGATCGAAGATCTGGATCGGCAGGTGGGCCGTGTGCTGGAAGCGCTCCGCAGAAATGGGCTCGAGGAAAACACGATCGTGATTTTCACCAGTGATAACGGTGGAGAGCGCTTTGCGGACACGTGGCCGTTCACGGGGAGGAAGACGGAACTGCTGGAAGGCGGACTTCGGATTCCGGCGATCTTCTCGTGGCCGGCGCGGATTGCGAAAGGGCGAACGACAAACCAGGTCGGGATCAGCATGGACTGGCTGCCGACGTTGCTTGCGGCGGCGGGCACTGCGCCTGATCCAGCGTTTCCTTCCGATGGGATGAACCTGCTGCCGGTGCTTACTGCGGGTGCAGCGCCGGTGGAGCGCAAGCTGTTCTGGCGATACAAAGGCAACGCGCAGAGGGCCGCGAGAGACGGTGACTACAAGTTTTTGAAGATTCTCGACAACACCTTTCTGTTCAATGTGGTGGAAGACCCGATGGAACGGGCCAACCTGAAGACGCGCGATAAGGAGATCTACGACCGGATGGAGGCGGAGTGGTTCGCGTGGAACGCGACGATGCTGCCGGAGGTCGATGAGAGCTTTACGGATACTTTCACCGGCGCGCAGCTCGCTGACCACATCGGTCTGCAGCCGGCGACAGGAAAGGCGGATAACCCGGCGCAGAGCGGGCCGAAGAAGCAGTGAGCGGAGGTGTTCCGGCGAGTGCGCTTGCGCGCGGGTTAAGCCTCAGTGGGGGATTGGCGGTCGGGTTTGCGGGGCAATCCTGCCAGGCTGGCGTGCCGGAACAGCAGGCCTGAGGCGGTGAACAACGCCACAAGGCCACCATGCCCGATGGCCATTCTCCGCGCCATGCCGGGCGGCGCGCCGGAAGGCAGGATCACGGCAATCAGCGCAAGCGTCGCCGCCATCGCGAACAACGTGAGGGCCAGCCCTGACGCCTTCAGCCGTGCCAGACAGGCCCCAATCAAGCCCACGACGAGCACGCTGAGAAACCACAGGCGCTCCGGATGTCCCGAGTCCGCCGTTTGGACCATGGTCGACCATCCCAGGGCGAACCCGGCCACCAGCGCCACGCCGACGCCCGCCTTGTAGGACCGCGAGCCCATCCTCCTCGCGATCAGCGCGTAGGCCATCCCGGTCGCGAAGAACAGGACATACACCATCACAAATGCGCGCGCGGGCCAGTTCCACCCGTCTACGATCCGCGAAGCGACCAACGGCACCATCAAGAGGCCCAGCGCGCCCAGCGCCACACGCAGCGTGGTCTTTCCGAGTTGGTTCATGCGGGTTATGTTCTCCATAACGATTCCCCTTAGAGTCTCGCAAAAGATCCACAGGGCAAACCCGAAGAGGGCAAGCCCGAACAGTCGCCGCCCGGCGTCTTCGCGCTCCCGGCAGAGGTCGTTGAATGTCTGGGCCATGCCCTCGGCGAACCGCTCGCGGAAAGGCCGCGGATAGAGCCGCAGCAGCACGGCGTAGAACGCCTGGTAGCGCCGGGCGGGGACGTTAGCTGGGACATTAGCTGGGACGTTAGCGGCCATGGGCCAATCGTCCTTCCGCCAAGGCCACTACACCGCGATACCGCTGCAGCTCCGCTTCCAGTGCCGCGCGGCCCGCGCCTGTGAGCTCGTAGTAGATGCGGCGCTGGTCGTCCATCTCGGGGTCGACGCGCTTAGCGCTTTCGCGGATCAGCGCGGCGGCCATCATTCGCGAAATTGAGCCATAGAGCGTCCCGGGGCCCATCTTCACTTTGCCGTGCGAGTCCGCCTCCACCCGCTTCATGATCCCGTACCCGTGCCGCTCGCCGGTTGAAAGGGCCAGCAGGATGTGCAGGACTGCGGGAGTCAGTGGGGCTTGAGGCGTGTTCTTCTTCGCCATGCCGCGATACTATATCCGTTGCGGATATATGTCAAGAGGGTAGCAGTGAGGATGATGCGTTGGTGGTGATCCCTGGCGAAAGGCAATTCAGTCGTTGCGCTTCGCTTCACTCCAGCCTCCGGCAGAGCGGAATCCCGCTCATCGCATGCGATGAACGGGGCACCCGGCGTTGGTGGTGATCCTGGCGAAAGCAATTCAGTCGTTCGGCTTCGCTTCACTCCAGCCTTCGGCAGAGCGGAATCCCGCTCATCGCGTGCCGCGATGAACGGGGCATCCGGCACCCGGCACCTGGCGAACCGGCACCCGGCGAACCGAAGCCGACTTCTTGTTACGGAACGATCTTCTTCGCCTCACGTTCCTTGATCCCGGATATGACGATGCAGCGGTCGACGATACCCTTCTCGTTCTTCTCAAAGCGGAAACTCGTGTCTCCAGTCAGCAATGTGAAGTATTGCTGCTGTGTCTCGGGGAGGAGTTCTACGGGTTCAGAAAGCGTGAAGTGGTAGGTCGAGCCTACGCTGTAGCTTCCAGCGAGGTAGGGATGACCATCTGTGACGGTGACGGTCAGCTTGTCATTGTCATGGTTGTCCGGCCCGGACTCGGCGTAGGTTCCTTCGAGGTGATTGAGTGCTTCGGGGGATAGCTTGACGAGCGTATGCCGGGCGGGCTGGAAGTCCGGCCACGCGTATTCGCGGGCCACAGATCTGAGGATCTCAGTGATGAGCTTCTCGCCTTGCTGCCCGTTCGTCATGATGACGATGCCTTGCCCTGTATCGCGATATGCCTGCAACACGGAAACGAACCCCACATTGACGCCAAAGTGATCGAATCGCGGTGTAGCGCCTGGCTTCTCTATCTCGAAGCCAAGTCCCCAGTTGTCTTTCTGCCGGCTCAGCATCTCATGTGCCATCGATTGCGAGAGGACTTTGTGGGGGCTGCCGGCGTATTCGTTCTGCACTTCGATGGCTGCAAGCGCGAGATCGGAAGGTGTCGTCCACAAGCCGCCCGCGGCCATCTCTGGAATAACGTGAAAGCCGCCGGGCACAGGTTCGCCGTTAGCCTTGTATCCATGAGCCGCCCCATCGCGGAGACCAGGCGGCAGCGGTTGTTCGTAGGTGCTGTGCGTCATGCCCATCGGCCCAAGCACGAGATCGTGCATGAGAGCGGGGAAGCTCTTGCCGGTAGCATCCATCATCATCATCTGCATGACCATGATGCCGCCGCCGGAGTAACTGTAAACCGATCCTGGAACGGACGTGACTTGAACGGGTGGCGAGAGTGCCGGCCTGGTTCCGCTCAGAATCTGGACGGTGGATGGGATTGGCTGGGTCGACTCATAGCCGCTGAATCCGTGGACATTCGTTCCTGCAGAGTGACTGAGAAGTCTGCGCAGGGTGACCTTTTGATCCTTCGTGAATTCATTCTCAGGAAGCTTCCAGGTGATGAGCTCATCATTGACGTTCTGATCGAGCTTGAGTTTGCCCTTCTCGACGAGCGCGAGAGCGCCCAGAGCGGCGATAGGTTTACTGATCGAGCCGGCCTGGAAAAGAGTCTCGGGCGTGACGGGGCGTCCCGTCTGCACATCGGCCATTCCATAGACGCGTGTCCATGCGAGGCGACCATGCTCGAAGAAGGCGATGCTGACACCGGGTACGTGATAGTACTGCATCCTGTCCGCGAGCTTCATTGCGGGTGCCGGTTGGCCTTCGATCACGACAGAGGGCAAGAGACCGCTTTCAATGCGTGCGATTCGCGCTGGAGTGTCACCAGAAGGTGGGAGCTGTTGTGCCCGGGACAGCGGCAAGGGGATTACGGCGAGCGCCGCTAATGGGATCAGGCATTTTCTGCAAGGCAAGAAGTTGTCCCTCATAAAGCTCTCCTCTGAACGAGAATGCTCCTGGTAGAGAGACATACGCCCGAGAGCGCCGACAGGTTCAGGACAGATTTGCCGGAGGCTCGCTTTTACTCCCTGCAAAAGGGGCTTATCGTGAACTACGATTTTCAATTGGCGGCAAATCGCCAACGCCGGCGGAGCGGGAGAGCATTGACGCCGCCTGACGGTAGCAGGTATTTCGTTGAACGTTCAGGTAACCAGCTAAGGATGTCACCGGCAAGGTTCGTGCAGAGGCGGTTTGCGCCATGCGCTGCGAGCTGTGAGCTGTGAGCTGCGAGCTGGCTACGAGTCAGTATCCGAAGTGGAAGAGTGGTCGGGGTTGGTCTTTCTGGAAAGGCCGGGCCATCAGTTTTCAGTTGCCAGTTAGCAGTTTCGAGTTAAAGTGAGGTTTTGCTTTGTTGCGGCGGGTTGCCGTAGTGTGAGGGTGATGTCCCAGGAGAGTGTGATGAAGCGAGTTTGGTTTGCGGCGGCGGCGGTTTGGTTTGCGGCGGGGGCGTGTGGAGCTTTATCGGCGCAAGGTCCTGCTGCTGCGACGGGACCGGCGGCAGAGGTGCAGGGGTCGTACAACCGGCTGAAGCCGAATGTGATCAAGGCGGCGGAGAAGATGCCGGATGCGGACTATCAGTTCAAACCGACACCGGATATTCGGACATATGCGCGGATTGTGAATCACATTACGGAGGCGCAGCAGCATACGTGCTCGGCGCTGAATGGGACGACGTTCGATCCGAAGACGGTGCCGGGCGATACGGCGGACAAGGCGACGATTGTGGCGGGGCTGAAGGCTTCTTTCGATGCGTGCGACAAGGCGTATAGCGCGCTGACCGATGCCAATGTGGCGGAGCTGGTGGGCGCGGGGCAGAGGAAGCGTTCGCGGATCGGGATGGCGTGGGGGAATGTGTCGCATGACAACGAGCAGTATGCGGAGCTGTCGACGTATTTGAGGCTGAAGAACATTGTGCCGCCGACGGCGGAGAAGTAGGTGTTCTGCGCTGGCTGCGGGATCAGCGAGGGGTGGCGAGGCCGGAGGTTGAGCCGGGCTGAAGTTTGCGGCTGACGGGCCGATTGCGGATTGTGAGTATAGCGATGCAGCCTGCGGCTGCGGCCGAGCCGGCCCCAAGGAGTGTCATCAGCCGGAATGCGGAGACGAAGGCGTCGTCGATGGCCAGGCGGGCTTGAGTGTCGGTGGTCTGAATAGCCCCGAGCTGCCGTTCGAGTCTCTGAACGTACGCAGCGGTCTCAGACGAAACCTGAGACCGGCGGAGATTGCCTTCGAGGGCGGTGCTGAACCGGGCAAAGAAGAGCGGTGCGCTGAGTGCGAGGGCGAGCAGCGCGGCTATCTGGCTGACTGCGTTGTTGGTCCCGGAGGCGATGCCAGAGCGATCCTGTTCGACGGAGTTCATGACGACTGTGGTGAGCGGGGCGACGCTGACGGTCATCCCAAATCCGAGAGTTGCGATGGCGGGGAAATAGGTGAGCCAGTAGGAACCGCCGACTCGCGGCCGCGCGAGCAGGAGGTAGCCGATTGCCGTGATGGCGGGGCCGATGATGAGTGGCAGCCGAGCTCCCCATCGCTGAAGCAGGCCGCCCGCCCAGGGAGAGAGAAAGAACATCAGCAGGACCATGGGTAGCATGGCCGCTCCGGCCTGAGCGGGTGTGTAGCCCTGTACCTGGATGAGGTTCAGGGGAAGGTAGAAGAGCGTTACAGCGAGTGCGCCATAGAGGAAGAAGGTCAGCAGATTCGCGCCGGTGAAGTTGCGATTCAGGAAGAGTTGCGGTGAGACCAGCGGCGATTGTGAACGGTGCTGGGCGAAAACGAAGACGGCGAGAAGGATCAGGCCGATGATTCCGCAAACGCGGGAGGCGGGGTGGCCGCCGGGCCATTCCAACAGGCTGTAGGTGAGGGAAGCGAGACTTGCGGTGATCAGGAGCGCGCCGGTGGTGTCGAGCGGCGGTTGCTTCGCATGACTTTCATGGCTGGGGACCTTGGCGAGAGTGATCCAGATGGTGGCGGCCGCGACGGGAAGGTTGAGGAAGAAGGCCCAACGCCAGGAGCCGTGCTGCACCAGCCAGCCACCGAGCACGGGTCCGAGTCCGGTCATGATGGCAGAGAAGCCTGACCAGGTTCCGATGGCTCGTGCGCGATCTGCGCCTTCGTACCCGGCACTGAGCAGGGCAAGACTGTTGGGGACCAGGAGCGCACCGCCGATTCCCTGGAGGCAGCGTGCGAAGAGAAGTTCGCCGATGCGGTGGGCGATACCGCAACCGAGTGAGGCACAGGCGAAGACGACGACGCCGAGGAGGAACATCCTGCGACGGCCGAAGCGGTCGCCGAGCGAACCGCCGGTGAGCAGAAGGGACGAGAGGAAGAGAGCGTAGGCCTCAACGATCCACTGCAGCTCCGTTCCGGTGGCTGCGAAGGATCGTTGCACGCTGGGAAGTGCGACGTTAACGACGGTGCCGTCAATGTAATCCATGCTGGAGCCGAGGACGGTCGCCAGAAGCACCCAGGGGATACGCACGGCTGGTTGCGGCGCAAGAATGCGCGCGGGGACGTTCTGCTGCGTGCACGGGATGGGACCGCAGTTCATGGAGTATGACCGCTGTCATTAGAGGCTACCGCGGTCCGGCATGATGCGAAGTTTAGAAGGTGATGGAGGGGAGGAAGGCGCCGGCGGGTGCGTTGTAGAGGCCCATGCTCATGAACGTGAGCGGCTGGGTGACGCAGAGGCCGTTGGCCAGACACCAGCGGAAGAGCGCGGCATTGCGGGTGGGGACGAGGATGCCGGGCCCGGCGAAGGTGTCGGCGGAGGCGATGAGCGCGCAGAGGTCGAACTGGCGGCGGCGAAGGCAATCGTAATTCGATTGTCAAAGTCCGGTCTCGTTCTTTAGACGCGTGGTAGCTTATGTGTGCTGCGAGGAGTTACGCGCGTGTTAGCCGGCCTGGAGAGGTTGCGGAGCGACTGGGATGCGCTGGCGAAGCGCGATGCTCTGTGGGCGATTCTGACCGATGGCGCGAAGGCCGGCGGCGGGTGGGACGTTGCGGAGTTTTTTGAGACGGGCGAGATCGAGATCGCGACGGTGATGGGGTATCTCGACGAGGTGAGGTGCGTGCCCGATGCGGCTGGGGCTGCGCTGGACTTCGGGTGCGGGGTGGGGCGTTTGACGCAGGCGATGGCGCGGCGTTTTGCGGCGAGTGTGGGAGTCGATATTTCGGAGCAGATGATTCGCAAGGCAGAAGAGCTCAACCAGTATGAGCATTGCAGCTACGTGACGAGCGCAGCGGAGCAGCTGCCGTTTGGGGATGAGAGCTTTGTGTTTGTGTACAGCAATATCGTGCTGCAGCATATGCCGCGGAGGTTGGCGGCAGGATACCTGCGGGAGTTTGTGCGCGTGCTGGAGCCGGGTGGTGTGCTGGTGTTCGGCGTGCAGGATTCGTTCATGGCGAAGGATATGGCGTCGCGTGTGGTGAGAGCGCGCCAGCTGCTGCGGCTGCGGACGAGGTTGAAGGCGGCCCTGGGAAGACGAGAAGGCGATATGAAGATGCATCTGCTGCCGGAAACTGATGTGCGCGAGGCGGTGCGGCCGGCGATGGTGGTGGACGTGCGCCTGACGAATACGGCAGCGAAGGACTTCAATGGACGGTTGGTGTATCTGGGCGAGATGCCGGGGTCGGGGTATGTGGGCAAGCAGTATTGCGTGGTGAAGGCGGGATGAGGCGGTGGTTTGCGGCGTGGCAGAAGATGAGCAGATAAGATGTTCTGCATGCGAATGATGCGATGTGCGATGCTGCTTCTCTGCTTTGGCGTAATGGTTGGCGGCGCGGTGGCTCTGGCGGCAGGCCAGAGTGCAGACGCCGCAACGGCACCGGCGATTGATCGTGCAATTGACCCCGGGCTGAATATTCACACCGTAGAGCTGTGGCCGGGCGGAGCTCCGGGACAGAATGGCAATGAGCCGGCGGATGTGCCGGCACTGACTGTATTCGCGCCGCGCGGGAGGCATGCGAATCGGACTGCGGTGATTATTGCGCCGGGTGGATCGTATGTGATGCTGGCGGCGGACCTCGAGGGGCGCGAGGTTGCCGACTGGTTTTCAGCGCGGGGGATTGCGGCATTTGTTCTGCGCTACAGGCTGGGAGCGAAGTATCAGTATCCTGTACCGCTGGAGGATGCGCAGCGCGCGGTGCGATATGTGCGCGCGAACGCGGCGAAGTATGGGATCGACGCGGACCGCATAGGGATTATGGGTTTTTCGGCGGGCGGTCACCTGGCGGCGATGGAGTCGGTGAGCGCGGAAACGGCGGATGCGAATGCGGCCGATCCAATTGACCGTGCGTCGAGCAAACCGGATTTTGTGGTGCTGGGATATCCGTGGCTGAACGCGATGGTGCCGAATTCGAGTGGGATGATCACGTACTGCGCTACGAATCCCACGGTGAAAACGGTGCCGCAGGAGAAGTGCAAGGAGTTTGAGACGAAGTACTCGCCGGTGAAGTTTGTGACGAGTGCGACGCCGCCGACTTTCATCTACATCACGTCGGATGACAAGACGGTGGATGTGCAGGCGTCGATCGATTACTTCGAGGCGATGCGCGCGGCAAAGGCGCCGGTGGAGTTTCATAGCTTCGCGCATGGGGCCCACGGCAGCGGACTGGGCAACGGCGATCCCGCGCTGGATCTTTGGCCGACGCTGCTGGATGCATGGTTGCGCGGGCAGGGATTTCTAACGGTACAGCATCGCTAGCTGGGCTGGCATTGCTATGCCGTTGGCTTCAGACCGATGACAGCTGGGTGTTCCGGAGCTTGCGATGCGTGGCAGTCGAGGTGATGGATCTCCGCGTTCCAGCTTCCTTACAGTGTTGCTCATCCTGGCAATGCTGGCGGGACCTGCCGCTCTAACACTGCACCGGGTGCGCGTTCCGGCGGTTGTCGATGTCGCATTCCCGAATCCGTCGCCGTATGGATATACGGTAAGTCTCCTGCTGTTTATCGTGCCGATTGTTGTCATCGGAGGATGGCTGGTTCCGCGCGACGACGTGAGGATATCGAAGAGGTCTTTTCTTCTTACGATGGCGTTGCTGATACCTGTGGGTGTGATTCTCGACTTTTTCTTTGCGCATCTTTTTCTGACCTTCCCGAACCCGGCTGCGACGCTGGGTATCCCGGCACCGGCACTGGGGGCGTGCACGAAGTGCCACATCTTCGTGGGCTCGGCAACGCACATTGTGGTGGGAAGTGTCCCGATCGAGGAGTACATCTTTTACTTCACGGGATTCATCACGGTGCTGCTTCTCTACATCTGGCTGGATGAATACTGGCTTTCCGCATACAGTGTCCCGGGTACTGATCCGATGCGAGGCGCGTTCCAGCGGCTGCTTCGCTTTCATCCGCAATCCGTGGCGTTGGCCGGGGTTTTGATTTTCGGCGCAGTGATATGCCGCAGCGTGTATGACCACCATCATGGTGTTTCCGGTTTCCCGGGATACTTTGTCTTTCTGGCGGTGGCGGCTCTCGGGCCATCGAGCGCGTTGTTTCCGGCAGCTGTGCCGGTGGTGAACTGGCGCGCGCTTTCACTGGTGCTGTTCGTCATGCTGCTGACGAGCCTGCTGTGGGAGGCGACGCTGGGGGTGCCCTATGGATGGTGGGGTTATCAACCCACACAGATGATGGGAGTCTTTATCACCGCATGGAACTTCCTTCCGATTGAAGCAGTCTGCGTGTGGATAGCCGTCAGCTTTCAGACCGTGATGGTGTACGAGGTCGTCAAACGCTGGCAGGCGTCCGGGAGGAAAGCACGTCATGCCTTCCTCGGCTGATTCCTTCCAAGCCCCGTTCGGTTACAGGGGAAGGGGATCGTCAGCTGATCTGGGGGCGAAAGCCGCCGGTCCAGGACGTCTCTGTTTGTCGCAGAGGGACGGCGAGGAGAGCGTAGTAGTCGTCGGTGAGGAGACCTTCGTAGCCCTCAGCGGTGCCGTCCCAACGACGCCAATCGTTTGATTTGTTTTTTGCGTCGCGGCCTTCGAAGCCGCATTCGCCGTAGGTCTTCAGCATCGGGAAGAGGATTCTGTCGGCATCTTCCTTGCGGCCGAGGTCGTAGAGCGCGGCGAGCGTGAAGAACGCGTAGGCACCTGTGGCGCCGCCGTTTTCGTAGTTCTGGAAGCCGTCAGAGTTATCGGGCAGTACGCCGCCGCCGTAGCGTCCGTCCCTGGTGCGGTGAACGTAGTCGGGAAGCGCAACGGTGATGAGGTTGCCGGGGAGACCCATGTCGAACCTGTCGTAGCCGACTTCTTTCATCTTGGCGAGCAGCTTGTCCATGATGGCGTTGGCCTGCGGCCTGGGCACGAGGCCGTAGTGGATGGCGATGCCGTTGACCCAGAGGAAATAGTAGTCGTGAAGCTTGCCGTCAGCGCTGCGCCAGCCGCCGAGGACGCCGGTCTCGGGATTGTAGAAGTGGTCGTAGAAGATGGCGCGGAGTTTTTCGGCGGCTTTGGTGTAGCGCGCGGCGTCGGCGGTCTTGTGGAGCTTGCGGGCCATCATGGCCATGTCGTGAAGGGCGCGATAGGTGAGAGCGTTTCCGTAGGCGTCTTCGTAGCCGAAGCCGATGGTGTCCCACCAGTTGGATGGCCGGAGTTTGGGAAATCCCATCTCGCCCCAGGAGCCGGAGTTGCCGCTGAGGCCGTATTTGACGAGGCCGTTGCCGGTGATGTCGGTGGCCAGAAGCGATTCCATCCAGTCGCGGATGCCGTGATAGTTTGCGGCGAGCCACGCATCGTTGTGATCCGCGCGGACGCAGCTGGCGGCGGCGGAGATCATGGATGGGTAGGTGTCCAGCGTGACGCTGGGGCGATCGGGAATAGCGGGCAGACCGTAGGCCCAGCCTCCAGCCAGCATTCTGTCGAGGGTCTGGCGTACGACGTCGAGAGCTGTGAGGCCGGGGGCGAGCGGGGGAGTGAGTGCGGCGATGTCGGCGAACTCGTAGTAGCAGAAGGCGCAGCTGTCGCTGGCGGTGTTGTTGGACAGGGCCTGCAGAAGAGGATTGAGCTGCAGGGCGTCGAGCCAGTTTCGCCGGAAGGCATCGAAGCGTTGGTCGTCAGCGATACCGGGCAGTTGGGGATAGAGGGCTGTTACGTCGAGCGTGTAGACGATCTGCTTGTCCTCGAATGTGGCGCCGGGAAGCGAGAATTGCGCGTTCTGCTGAGGCCGGTTGGACGCGTAGGTGAGACCGATGCCCGGGACGCTGGAGGTGACGCGTACGGACCCCTGGCCGGGGAAGTGCATGAGTGCGGGTGCGGCAAGAAGACCGTTCTTCTGGAAGAGGCCGAGGACGGTGCTGTGCACGGAGTTCAAATTGAAGTGAAAGAGGAAGCGTGTGGGCTGGAACTCGGGCGACCACTGCGAGGTGAGGACGATGCGGCTGGGAGAGAGCTCGATGGTCCAGGCGGGAGGGTTGCCGGCGGGAGCCTGCACGACGCGATACTCGACGCGGCGCGTGCTTCCGGTGGTCGAGACAGAGGAGCGAAAGCCTCCGGCGGTGCTGTTGGAGACGATGTTCGCGCCGCGGCGGCCTTTGCCAAGGCCATCGATGTTGAGGCGCAGGAACTCCGGCGCTGTCGCGGATAGTTGTGCGTCGATGCTTTCGGAGGTGAAGCGAAAGTCGTCCGGGGCATCCGATGTCTGGGCGACAAATGGTTGCGGCGTGGCGAATGAGGAGACTGCAAAGGCACCGGCGATCTTGAGAAACTCTCTGCGTGGGAACA
>DATNGO010000233.1:0-3453 GCA_035605855.1 Acidobacteriaceae bacterium
AACCACTCCCGACTACACTATCCCCATGAACTTTCCCGCGACACGCCTGCGCCGCCTCCGCTCCACCCCTGCGATGCGTTCGCTCGTGCGCGAAACGCACCTGCACCCCGGCGCATTCATCTACCCGCTCTTCCTCTGTGAGGGCGAAGGCGTTCGCCGCGAGATCGCCTCCATGCCCAACGTCTTCAACCTCTCCGTCGACGAGGCCGTGAAGGAAGCCGAGGCCTGCGCCGCTCTCGGCATCGGCGGCCTCCTGCTCTTCGGCCTTCCCGCCGAAAAAGACGACCACGGCACCGGCGCATGGATCGACAACGGCATCGTGCAGCGCGGCCTGCGCGCGCTCAAGCAAAGCTCCGCCGCAAAGCCGCTCGTACTCATCGCCGACGTCTGCCTCTGCGAATACACCTCGCACGGCCACTGCGGCGTCGCCACCCAATCGTCCAATCAGTCCGGCGACGACTACGCCATCGACAACGACGCCACACTCTCGCTCCTCGCGAAAACCGCAGCCTCGCTCGCCGCCGCCGGCGCCGACATCGTCGCACCCAGCGACATGATGGACGGCCGCGTCGCCGCCATCCGCTCCGCGCTCGACACCGCCAGCCGCCACAACACGCCCATCCTCAGCTACGCCTCCAAGTTCGCCTCCGCCTTCTACGGCCCCTTCCGCGAGGCCGCCGACTCCGCTCCGCAGTTCGGCGACCGCCGCACCTACCAGATGGACGGCGCCAACCGCCGCGAAGCCATGCGCGAGATCGCCCAGGACCTCGCCGAGGGCGCGGACATGATCCTCATGAAGCCCGCCATGCCCTACCTCGACATCATCCGCGACGCACGCGAGCGCTTCGACATCCCCCTAGGCGCCTACCAGGTCTCCGGCGAGTACGCGATGCTCCACGCCGCCTTCCAGCGCGGCTGGCTCGACCCCGAACGCGCCATGCTCGAAAGCCTCCTCGGCATCCGCCGCGCCGGCGCCGACTTCATCGTCACCTACTTCGCCAAGGACGCCGCAAAGTCGCTCGGCTAAATTACAACTGCTCTAGCCTTGCCCTTGCCTTTGCCCTTGCCTTTGCCTTTGCCTTTGCCTTTTCTGTTGTCATTCCCGAAGGGAATCTGCGTCTGCTTTTGTTGTTGCCTTTGCCGGGTGCCCCACCCTCGGCTTCCGAAGGAAGACAGGGTGGTGGTATCGCGCGTTATGACGCGCGAGTGCCTTTGCCCTTGCCCTTGCTTTTGTTGTTGCCCTTGCCTTTCTTCTTGTCATTCCCGCAGGGAATCTGCGTTTGCCCTTGCCTTATCCGCTATTCACCCAGAACGCGCTGAATCCCGCATCCCGCTCTCGGCATCCAAGTTCGCAAGCGCAACCACCCTCAGCGAGGCACTCATGGAATACCGCACACTCGGCCGCTCCGGCTTCAAAGTCCCCGAGCTCTGCTTCGGCACCGGCACCTTCGGCGCCGCTAACGAATTCTTCGCCGCCTGGGGAAACACGCAGACCGATGAAGCCCGCAAGCTCATCGACATCTGCATGGAAGCCGGCTGCAACTTCTTCGATACCGCCGACGGCTACTCCGACGGCAAGAGCGAACAGGTTCTCGGCCAGGCCATCAAGCACCTCAAACGCGAAGATGTATTGATATCGACAAAAGCCACCTTCCGCTTCGGTCCCGGCGCCAACAACGTCGGCAGCTCGCGCTATCACCTCATCGATCAGCTCCACGGCTCGCTCAAACGCCTGCAGACCGACTACGTCGACGTCTATCACATGCACGCCTTCGACGGCACAACCCCCGTCGAAGAAACACTCGACACACTCAACACCTTCATCCGCGAAGGCAAGGTGCGCTACATCGCCTGCTCCAACTTCTCCGGCTGGCACCTCATGAAATCGCTCAGCGTCTCCGAGCGCTACGGCTGGTCGCGCTACGTCGGTCACCAGGTCTACTACTCGCTCATCGGCCGCGACTACGAGTGGGAGCTCATGCCCCTCGCGCTCGATCAGGGCGTCGGCGCTCTCGTCTGGTCGCCGCTCGGATGGGGCCGCCTCACCGGCAAAATTCGCCGCAGCCAGCCACTGCCCGAAACCAGCCGCCTGCACAACAGGGACGTCTTCGACGCCGGCCCCACACCCGACTGGGAGTACGTCTATGACGTTGTAGCCGCACTCGACGAAGTCGCCCAGGAGACCGGCAAGTCCATCCCGCAGATCTCCCTCAACTGGCTGCTGCGCCGCCCCACCGTCTCCACGCTCATCATCGGCGCGCGCGACGAAAAACAGCTCCGCTCCAACCTCGCCAGCGTCGACTTCAAGCTCACGCCGGAGCAGGTCGCAAAGCTCGACGCCGCCAGCCAGACCAAGCTCGCCTATCCCTACTGGCACCAGATCCAGTTCAACGAGCGCAATCCATTCCCCGTGCCGCAGACACTCATCACCGAAGCCTGACAACAACCCACAAAGAAAATCGGCGTTGCTCCTGGGCCTTCTCCAGCGCAACGCCGATCTCTCATTCCTGCGACCTCACAACCACTACTGCCCGCTCGTCGCTGCGGGCTTCGCCGCCGGCTTCTTCGCTGCAGCCGACGCCCCTGTCTTCGGCCGCCAGAAGTCCGGATCGGACTTCATCATCTCCTCCGTCGGCAGGCTCATCTTCGGGCTCACCAGGAACAGGTTGGTGTCCTCAGTCGCAACCGACGCGGCCTCCAACTCGGCGATCTTTTTCATTCCATCCTCGCCGACCGTTTCTGCAAACTTCTTGCCCGCTCCAAACTCGGCGTCCGCATCCGCGGCGGACTTCAGTGCGGTGAACACAAGGTACGTCGGTCCCTCAGCGCGCCCATAGGCCATCTGGAAACACGTCCAGTGGAACTCCGGAACATTCTTTGCAGCTTCCGTGTACATCTTGGCCAGCTGCTCGAACTCATGCGTGTGCCCCGGCTTCACGACGAACTCGCTGATCTCCAGCAGCCGCATGCCCACGGGCGGTCCCGAGACATTCGTGCTCAGGTCGTCGCGCCGCAACCACACACTCTCATCCGTTTGGCTCAGCACATCTCCATCCGACACCATCGCCTTGTCCATTGCCACCTGCGCTGCCTGAGGCATCGCCTTGCGCTCCGCCTCCACCGCCGCCAGCGAGGAATACCCGCTCAGGAAAAGCGCTCGATTGGGTCCGCTCAGCGAAGTCAGCGCAATGTAGTGGATGTTGCCCTTGTTTGCCTGCACAGCGCGCATGAAGCTGGCCTCGGTGGCCTCATGCGTAGCTCCGTCCTTGCCCGGCTTGGTGAACTCGCGCTGAATCACCAGCACCTTGGTATGCTCAGCGCCCGATTGCGCACGCACCGCAGGCGCAGTCACAAACCCCGCCGAGAGTAAACAGGAAACCGAAAGAAGTCGACTTA
This sequence comes from Acidobacteriaceae bacterium, assembly GCA_035605855.1. Lineage (GTDB taxonomy): Bacteria > Acidobacteriota > Terriglobia > Terriglobales > Acidobacteriaceae > Granulicella. The sequence continues at coordinate 3,397 of DATNGO010000233.1, forward strand.
CCCGAATTGCATTCATGATGATTCTCCTCAAAACACTGGTTTGAACTGCGCTCAGAA
>DATNGO010000234.1:0-7136 GCA_035605855.1 Acidobacteriaceae bacterium
ATCGTTCCCGCACCCGTCCCTGGTGCGAAGCCTGTCACGGTTGAGCACATCAAGATTCATGGCACTGCGCTTGAGGGCAATCTAGAAGGCGAGGCCGTCGATCGCGACGTGATTGTCTTCCTTCCGCCGAGCTATCAGAAAGAATCCAAGCGCCGATACCCCGTGGTCTACGCGCTGCACGGTTATTTCATCGGCGCCGAACAGTGGACCCACGAGATCCACGTCCCGCAAACGATCGAAGGCGCCTTCGCCCAGGGCTCCCAGGAGATGATCGTCGTCCTTCCCGACTCGAAAACCGTCTACAACGGCTCGATGTATTCGAGTTCGCAAACCACCGGCGACTTCGAGAAGTTCATCTACCACGACGTCGTTGCCTATATCGACGCGCACTATCGCACGATCCCGGACCGCCAGAGCCGTGGACTGGCCGGTCACTCCATGGGCGGCTACGGCGCATCGCGTATCGGCATGAAGCATCCGGACGTCTTCGGCGCTCTGTACATCATGAGCCCCTGCTGCATGTCACCCATGACCGGGGGCGGTCCCGGACCGGCCGACCAGGCCAAAGAGCGGGCTCTGGCCGCCGAGAAAAAGGCGAGCGAGGCCAAGTCTCCAGCCGACCTCGCCGCGCAATCGCCCGGATTCGGCGCTGCTCTATTTGCATCGGCAGCAGCGTGGGCGCCTGATCCGAAGAATCCGCCGCTGTACTTCGACCTTCCCACGAAAGACGGCGTTCCCCAGCCGGAGATCGTCGCAAAGTTCACCGCCAACGCGCCGCTCGTCTTCATCGACCAGTACATTGGAAACCTGAAGCAGTACCGCGCGATCTCTATCGACGTCGGCGATCAGGACGGTTTGCGCTTCGACACGATCAAGCTGCACAAGATCCTGGATGACTACGGAATTGCAAACAGCTTTGAGATTTATTCGGGCACGCACACCAGTGCGGTAGCCGATCGATTCCAGAACCATGTCCTGCCATTCTTCAGCAAGAACCTTTGCTTTACCGAAAACTGCCGGTAGCTGATTAGCGGATTCAACCCACCCTGGAGAAATAGATGAGAAGTCGTTCTACGTCCCTTCTGATTCGAGTCCTCGCATGCACCGGGATTCTGTTTTCGAGCGGAATGCAGCAGCATGCAGTTGCCCAGGATTCCGCGAACCTGCCCTACATGAATCCGCAGCTTTCACCAGAGCAGCGCGCGATAGATCTCGTGGGTCGCATGACTCTTGCGGAGAAGGCGTCGGAGATGCAAAACAATTCCGCCGCGGTGCCGCGGCTGAAGATTCCGGCATACCAGTGGTGGAGTGAAGCTCTTCACGGCGTCATCAACGAGGGCGTGACCGAATACCCGGAACCGATTGGGCTGGCGGCTACCTTCGACGCGCCGGGGATTCACACCATGGCTGCCCAGATCGGCGTCGAGGGCCGCATCAAGCACGTGCAGAACCAGCGCGAGGGCCATACCGGCATCATGGGAGGCCTCGATTTCTGGTCTCCGAACCTGAACATCTTTCGCGACCCACGCTGGGGCCGCGGGCAGGAGACCTACGGCGAGGATCCCTTCCTCACAGCACGAATGGGCGTGGCATACGTAACAGGCCTGCAGGGCGATAACCCGAAGTACTACCTCGCGATTGCAACCCCGAAGCACTTCGCCGTTCACAGCGGACCGGAACCCACGCGCCACTTCGCCGACGTGGACGTTAGCAAGCACGACGAAGTCGACACCTACGAACCGGCCTTCCGGGCTGCCGTAGTGGAAGGCAAAGCCGGCTCAGTGATGTGTGCTTACAACGCGATCAACGGCCAGCCGGCCTGCGCCAATCAATACCTTCTGCAGAATCAGTTGCGCGGCAAGTGGGGATTCCAGGGATATGTTGTCTCCGACTGCGACGCCGTCAGGGATGTCGCGGCGAACCACCGCTATCGCCCAACGCAGGCGCAGGGTGCAGCGATCTCCGTCCTGCGCGGCATGGATAACGAGTGTGTCACGTTCACCTCGCGTTTCGGCGAGCCTGTCGACAAGGCCTACATCGACGCCGTCCAACAGGGCTACCTGCCCGAGAGCGCTCTCGATACGGCGCTGATTCGCCTCTTCATCGCGCGCATCAAGCTCGGCATGTTCGATCCCCCCGACCTGGTTCCCTACACAAAGATCGATGAGAAGGAACTCGACAGCCCTGCGCATCGCGCCCACGCTCGCAAGCTGGCCAATGAGTCCATGGTGCTGCTCAAGAACGATGGCATGCTTCCTCTCAAGCCGGAAGTCCGGCGCATCGCTGTCGTCGGTCCGCTTGCCGATCAGACGCGGCCGCTCCTTGGAAACTATGCCGGCCAACCAACACACATTGTGTCGATCCTCGATGGCCTTCATGCCGAGTTTCCGAACGCCACAATCACCTTCGTGCCCGGGACGCAGTTCCTCCGCACAGACGGAACGCCGGTACCCGCCGCGCTCTTAACGACAACCGACGGCAAGCCCGGCTTGAGGGCCGAGTACGGCGAAGGCCGCAGAGGGCCGGACGAGAAGAGCAAGCCCCTGCTCACCCGCACCGAGGCCAACGTGAACCTGACACAAGGCGATCTCCCCAAGGAAGTCGCAGGCAGAAAATCCTTCGGTGTGCAGTGGTCTGGGTTTCTTACTCCGACCGAGTCAGGTGACTTCCTGCTGGGCGTCCGCGCGCAGGGCTTCGCCAGGATTGCTGTCGATGGCAAGCAGGTAGCCATGTCATTCGGCGGCCGCGAACCTACGCCGGTCATGGGGCGCGTGCACCTCGTGAAGGGCCGCAAAGCTGCGATCGAAATCGTCTACGGCGTCCAGAACGGAAAGGCCCACGCGGAACTCATCTGGGCGAAGGTCAACACCTCGGTCTCGCCTGAAGCAATCGCCGCTGCCAGGAACGCGGATGCCGTCATCGCGGTAGTCGGGATCACCAGCCAGCTTGAGGGCGAAGAGATGCCGGTGAGCGAGCCTGGATTCCTTGGCGGAGACCGCACCAGCATCGATCTCCCTCAGCCCGAGGAAGATCTCGTTGAGGCTGTCGCGGCCACCGGCAAACCGCTCGCGGTCGTTCTGATGAACGGAAGCGCGCTCGCGGTCAACTGGATCAATGATCATGCCAACGCCGTGCTCGAGGCCTGGTATCCCGGCGAAGAAGGCGGTGCCGCGGTTGCAGAGACCCTGAGCGGCAGGAACAACCCCGCTGGCCGGTTGCCCGTTACCTTCTACAAGGGTGTGAACCAGCTGCCGAACTTCGAAGACTACGGAATGGCGAACCGTACCTATCGCTATTTCACGGGCAAGCCGCTCTATCCCTTCGGATACGGACTCAGCTACACGAAGTTCTCTTATAGCGACCTCAGCGTCCCCACCACGCCGATTGCGGCCGGGCAGCCCGTGGACGCCGACGTGACCGTCACCAACACCGGCCAGCTCGCCGGCGACGAGGTTGTCCAGCTCTATCTCAAATTCCCGTCAGTGAAAGGATCTCCGCGGGTTGCGCTTCGCGGATTCCAACGCATTCATCTGGAGCCTGGTGCGAGCCAGAAGGTACATTTCCAACTCAACCGGCGTGACCTCGGCATGGTCACTGAGAACGGCGATCCGATCATCGCTCAGGGCGATTACACCATCGACATCGGGGGAGGACAGCCTGACACCGGCGCGCCATTCGCGACCGGCCACTTTCACATCGATGGGCAGTACGCCTTGCCGGAGTAACTATAGAAGAACGCTCAACCTGAGAGTTGAGCCGCTTTAGGAGCCTCGCACGCTTGAGAAATTTGCGTCTTGCTTTGCTGATCCTTCTCGCCGCCCCTGCATGCGCGCAATCTATCTATACCCAGCGTCCGCCAGATCCACTTGCCGTCGTAGCGGACGCTTCCGCCGGCCTGCGCGGCGATGGCGTGGCAGACGATACCGTTGCCCTGCAGTCCGCGATCGACCGCGTCGCCGATACCACCGGACAGGGGCTCGTGTTCCTGCCAAGCGGCCGTTATCGAATCAGCAAAACCATCTACGTATGGTCAGGCATCCGTTTGATTGGCTATGGCCGCGAGCGCCCAGTAATTCTACTGGCTCCAGATACGCCCGGATACCAGAGCGGCCACGGCTTCTTAGGTACTGGACGGTACATGCTCCAGTTTGCTTCTCGCAAGCCGGCTGTAGGCCAGGAGATCGTAGACGCGAACGAGTTCACGTTTTACAGCGGCATCAGCAACGTGGATTTTGAGATAGGAAACGGGAATCCAGCCGCGATTTGTATCCGCTTTCATGTCGCGCAGCATTCCTTTCTTTCTCATATGCACTTCGCGGTGGGGCAAGGCCGCGCGGCAGTGGAAGATGTAGGTAATCAGGCAGACTCGCTCGAGATCGAAGGGGGAGATTACGGCATCATTTCCGTGCGAACCGCCCCGGCCTGGCAATTCCTCCTGATGGATTCACGCCTGAGCGGCCAGCGCATTGCTGCCATACATACTCAGGAGGTTGGTATGACTTTAATCCGCGACCGCATCGAGCATGCACCCATCGCGGTAGAGATTCCACCTGACATGCCCGAGCAACTCTACGGACGTGACCTCCTGTTGAGAGATGTCGCAGTTGGTGTCGTGCTCGGGGATACCACGAGCCAGCACCACCAGGTAACGCTCGACGATATCCGCTGCTCCCATGTCGGCCATCTTCTGCGGGCTACACATGACAACGTGGAAGGCTTCTCTCCGATCGCAGGTCCATCGGACTGGTTCCTTGAAAAGAGACTCACACTGGGCCAGGACATTGACGCGAATGGCCGGGAAGGCCCAATCGCACTGCATCACGTTGAGCGTAGGCTCTCGCGAGCGCCCGAGCCGCTTGCAACGGACATTCCAGCGCTTCCAGATGTTTCTCAGTGGGCCAGCGTCCGGGAACTTGGAGCCAGCGGAGACGGAGATACCGACGATACCAAAGCACTGCAGCAAGCAATTGACTCGCATCGCATCCTGTACTTCCCGATGGGTCTCTACAGGGTGCGCGGTACTCTGCATTTAAGAGCGGATTCGATTCTGATCGGGTTTTCCCCAGCCACAACAGTTCTTGTCATAAAGAATGGCGATCCTGACTTCAGCGGCTCGGGCGCCGCAGTCCCGGTGATTGAGTCTTCTCCAGGTGGTCACGAGATACTTACCGGTATTGGCGTGTATACCGGATACTCAGCACCTCGAGCGGCCGGCGTTGTCTGGCATGGCGGAGCCAGTTCTTTCATTCAGGATGTGAATTTCGCAGCGGGGATTCGGCCTTCGCCGAGAATCGGACCGAAATATCCGAGGCCCGACTTTGGCGCGCAGCGACCCGACACACGAGCATCGCAGTATCCAAGCCTCTGGATTCAGGGTGGTGGCGGAATCTTTCGCGACATCCAGACAGCCAACACAACTGCCATTGTCGGTCTTCGCGTGGAGAGTACGCGAGTAGCTTCGGTTGCCTACCAGATCTCATGCGAGCATCACATGCACAACGAAGTCGAGTTCCGGAACGCATCGAACTGGACCGTCTATGCCTTGCAGACGGAGGAGGAAAATCCGAACGGCGCAAATGCGACGCCGATTGAGTTGACCGATTCGAGCAATATAACTTTCGCCAACCTGTTCGACTATCGAGTCTCTCGCAGCGTAGTGCCACACTTAGCCGCAGTAGAGGCCACGCGCGCCGGGAACATTCGATTTGCCAACATGCATAACTTCAGTATGACGCGCCTGGCCTTCGACAACAGCGTTGTCGACACGAGTCGGCATGTGGCGGTACGCACGCACGACTTCACCGCCTTCGCGCTGAATGACTCAACTAAATCCGGCGCTCCCCTGCCCCTCCCGGCGGTCTTTGAGTCGAATGCATCGCTCCAGAGGCTTACTAAACCCGGCACGTTCAGTAATGTTGCAGGCCTGACGCTGGATGACCAGGGACAGATTTTTTTTACGGACGCCGAAACACACCGGATCCTGCGATGGGATCAACGGAATAACTCTGCGGAGCTGCTATCGGGCGCGGTTGATTCTCCCGTTACGTTCGGCTACGCCGGCAACGGCCAACTTCTGGCGATTGACTCGAACAAGTCTGTCTATGCGATATCCACGCGGGATGGTTCAGCGCAGAAGGTGATGGGTGAAGGTCCTCGCCCTGGTACTACTCTCTTACTGCCCACTGGATTTCACAATGATGTGCGCAGTCTGCAGTGGATTCTGGAGCACAAGGGATTTGTGTACGCTCCGCGTAGCAACATGGCGATCACCGCTGCCGTGGAAAATGAACCGCGCAGTTTCTTCTATGCGCCAGGCACCCGCGCAGCCATTGTGGCGGGAGGAAGCTGGAAGGGGCTGCTGCAGGCTGTCCAGCTCGGTGCGTTCCGCATTGGCACCTCCAGGTACGGTGTGAGTGAAGAAGACGACAAGGTATATCGATTTACGCTGGATTCGTTGACCCAGCTCAGTGCTGTGCCTTTTATCGCGCGCAGCGGGACATCGGTCGTGACGGATACAGCCGGGAACGTGTATGTAGCCGGCGCCCAGTTGTTTGTCTACTCGCCTGCCGGCAAGCCGCTGGGAATTGTCGAAATTCCGGAGCGCCCCGGTTCGCTGGCCTTCGGAGGAGCAGACCATCGCACTCTGTTCATCGGCGCGCGCACATCGCTATATGCCATTCGGACGAGGGCTCGGGGGGCAGATTAGTGTTACACCTGATCCGCTGCGGAGAGAGGTTCGACCGGACACTGCTCTATAGCCGATAATCTCGCTTGCATATGAACAGCACTCTTGATGAATGGGATATTGTCCGTGCGGTGGTGCGGTTGGGAGGGTATGCCGCAGCGGCCCGACACTTGAACCGTTCTCAGTCCACGATCAGTTACACGATTGCGAAACTGCAGGAGAAGCTCGGCATTCAACTCTTTGCCTTGACCGGCAGAAAAGCTTGCCTGACCGAATTTGGTCGCATGCTTCTTGCACAAGCGGAGCCGCACTTGACCGGCTTCGAACAACTCGAGCAAAGGGCTCGATCCCTGGCCTCGGGTGGCGAGTCGGAAATCAGATTATCGGTGGACTCGCTCTTTCCGAACTATCGCCTTTTTGCCACGCTCGCCGAGTTTAGCCGCCGATCCCC
>DATNGO010000235.1:0-5695 GCA_035605855.1 Acidobacteriaceae bacterium
ACGACGCGGCCTTCGTTGAGGACCAGGAATTTGGTGCTGGGGTCAATGCCGCCGTCAGGGATGAGCTCCATCTTGCTTTGGGCGGCGTTGTAGCGGTGTGTGGCGAGGGTGAAGGCGTCCTGGATGCGATGCGTGATGAGGAGCGAGGTGGTCCGGGAGACGTCGCGCTGCTTGATGATGAGCTCAATGATGGTGGTGGAGGTGACGGGGTCGAGGCCGCCGGTGGGCGAGTCGTAAAGGATGAGGTCCGGTTTGGAGATGATGGCGCGGGCTATGGAGACGCGGCGACGCATGCCTCCGGAGAGCTCGGAGGGGAACTTGTCGATGGTGCCTTCGAGCTCGACGAAGCGGAGGACCTCGACGACGCGCTCGTGAATCTCGGTGGGGTCGCAGCGTTCTTCCTCGAGACGATAGGCGACGTTGTCTTTAACGTTAAGTGAGTCGAAGAGCGCACTCTCCTGAAAGACCATGCCGATGTGAGCGCGGATTTCGTACATCTCGCGTGGACTGAGCGAGGAGAGGGGGCGGCCGAAGACGCGGATTTCGCCGGAGTCGGGCGTGAGCAGGCCGTTGGAGAGCTTCATGATGACACTCTTGCCGACGCCGGCCGGCCCGAGGATGATGCGCATCTCGCCGTGCCGGACGGTGAAGGAGATGTCCTTGAGGACGGCCTCGCGGTCGAATCGGATAGAGACGTGCGAGAACTCGACGATGGGAGCTCCAGGCTCGAGGTCGAGAGGGGCGCGGGGGGGTGCGGGGGTGGCCATCGGCTATCTCCCGAAGATGCCGATCATGAGCTTGGTGACGAGGAAGTCGAAGAGGATGATGAGCACGGAGCTGACGACAACGGCCTGGGTGGTGGAGCGACCGACGCCCTCCGTGCCGCCGGTAGTGCGCAGGCCGTAGAAGCAGCCGATGGTGGCGATGATGAAGCCGGAGAACAGCGGCTTGGTGAGGCCTTCGATGACATCGCCGAAGATGAGTGACTGGAAGGCGGTGTGGAAGAAGGCGCTGCCCTGAAGTCCAAGGAGGCCGACGGCGACAAGCGCGCCACCGGCGATGCCGCAGGCGTCGGAGACGATGGTGAGGAAGAAGAGCATGAAGACGGTCGCGACGAGGCGCGGCGCGACGAGCTTGCGGACGGGGTCAGTGCCGAGGGCGCGCATGGCGTCGATCTGCTCGGAGACCTTCATGGAGCCGAGCTCGGAGGCCATGCCGGAAGCGTTGCGGCCGGAGACCATGAGACCGGTGAGGACGGGCCCGAGCTCCTTGACCATGGAGAGCGCGACGAGGCGGCCGGTCATGTTGACGGCACCGAACTGCTTGAGCGAGGTGGCGGACTGGAGGGTGAGGACGCAGCCGGTGAAGAAACCGGTGAGGATGACGATGGGCAGCGAGCCGAAGCCGACGAAGTCCATCTGGGTGAAGGTGTCGGCGATGTAACGGGGCGTGGAGAAGATGGCTGCGACGGCGTGCCAAGTCAGCAGGGAATACTCCTGCACCGAGGCGACGATGCGCTTGGCGAATGCCTCTGGGGAGGGAATTCTCATTCGGTCCGCTGAGGGTAAGAGTAACAGGTCTGGCGAGACCTTCGGTGCGCGGAAGGTGCGAGAATAGAGTCATGTACGCCACGATGAAAGCCGCCGTGCTTCGGGGAAAAGAGGACCTGCGGATTGAGCAGGTACCCATGCCGAAGGCTGGTCCGGGCGAGCTGGTGGTTCGGGTGGACGCGGCCCTGACCTGCGGGACGGATCTGAAGGTCTTCCGGCGGGGATACCACGCGAAGATGCTGACGAAAGACCGGCTCTTTGGACATGAGATTGCCGGGACGGTTGTTGAGGCTGGTGAGGGCGTGACGGAGTTCCAGGTGGGCGAGCGGGTGCTTCCGCTGAACTCGGCGCCGTGTGATGAGTGCTTCTACTGCAGACAGGGGCAGCAGAATTTATGCGACGATCTGCTGTTCAACAACGGAGGGTATGCGGAGTATCTGCGCGTGCCGGAGCGGATTGTACGCAAGAACACGCTGCGGATTCCGGAGGGCATGCGCGCGGAGCATGCGGCGCTGGCCGAGGCGCTGGCGTGCGTGGTGCGCGGGCTGGAGGAGTCGGGTGCGAAGGCCGGGCAGACGGCGATTGTGCTGGGTGCGGGGCCGATTGGGCTGCTGTTCATTCATGCGGCGGCGATCGAAGGGCTGCATGTCATCGCGGTGGTGAAGCGCACAGACCAGGTGACGATGGCCAGGTTGTTTGGCGCGGAGCAGGTGGTGCGGATTACGGATTTTGACGATCCGGTGGCAGCGGCGAAGGCGTTGACGCCGGAGGGGCGCGGCGCAGATCTGGTCTTCGAGGCGGTGGCGACGCCGAAGGCATGGCAGTGGGCCGTGCAGATGGTTCGCAAGGGCGGTGTGGTGAATTGGTTTGGCGGGCCGCCGGCGGGGACCGAGGTAAAGCTGGATACGAATCTCATTCACTACGGCGACATAACGCTGAAGGCGAGCTTTCATCACACGCCTGGCACAGTTCGACGCGCGTTTGCGATGATTCAGTCAGGCAGGTTCAATGCCGATGCGTTTCTGACGGGGACCGCGACGCTGGACGACGTGCCGATTGTGTTTGGGCGTATGCTGACGCGGCCGGCTGAAGGAACGGCGCCGGAGATCAAGACGGTGGTCTATCCTCATCAGCGCCCCGCCCCGCGTGCGGCGGAGGTGAAGAGCACACCGGCAGAGCTTGTGGGGGAGGGGCGATGAGTACGCGGTTGCAGGACGTTGTGTCCCCGTTCGGCTCTTTGGACGGTGCGCCTGAGGTGTACCTGACTCCGGTGACGCGTCCTTCACTGGAGCAGGCCATGCTGTGGTGCAGGCAGCTGGCGACGACGCACTACGAGAACTTTCATGTGACGTCGCTCTTTTTGCCGAAGCGTCTGCGGCCGCACTTCTACAGCGTGTATGCATTCTGCAGAACCTCGGATGATCTGGGTGATGAGGTCGGCGACACGAAAACGGCGACGCGGCTGCTAAACGAGTGGCGTGCGATGCTGCATGAATGCTTTGAGCGTCCGGAGCAGTCGCGGCATCCGGTGTATGTGGCGCTGCAGCCAACAATTAAGGCGTGCGCGCTGCCGATCGATCCGTTCGACGACTTGATTACGGCGTTTGCCCAGGACCAGGTGTACACCAGGCATGAGTCGCTGCAGACGCTCGAGGAATACTCGAAGTATTCGGCGAATCCGGTGGGACGACTGGTGTTGTTGCTAAGCGGATATCACGACGAGGCGATGATGCGGCTGTCGGATGACATCTGCACGGGGCTGCAGCTGGCGAACTTCTACCAGGATGTTGTGACGGATTGGGTGGATCGGCGGCGGAGGTATCTGCCGGCGGATGTGATGAAGCGGTTTGGGGTTACGGACGCGCAGATTGAGTCGCGGCGGTTCGACGCGAACTATCGCGCGATGATGAAGTTTCTGGTTGCGGATGCGAGGACGCGGCTCGAACGCGGAGAGAAGATTACGACGTTGGTGGAACGGGACCTGGCGACAACCCTGCGGTTGTTTGTGAGGGGCGGAAGCGCGATTCTGGATGCAATTGCAGCGCAGGATTATGACACGCTGCAGGACCGGCCGGTGGTGACAAAAGCGGTGAAGTTGCGGTTGCTGGGCGGGGCACTGGTGGGACGTGTGAGCGCGGCACTGAGAGGAAGGAGCTCGCCGCAGGGACGCGCTGCATGAATGGAGTGGGTAACGAGGTAAGGACTCCTGCGCTGGAGGAGGCGTATGTGGAGTGTCGCGAGATCGCCAAGCGCGAGGCGAAGAATTTTTATTGGGCGTTTCGCGTGCTGCCACCGCATAAATCCGATGCGATGTGCGCGGTGTATGCGTTCATGCGCAAGGCGGATGATCTTGCAGACGATGAGCGGCTGACGATTGATCAACGGCGCGTAGCGATGGCGAAGTGGACCGCGGAGTGGCACGCGTCACGGGGGAAAGCGACGCAGGATCCGGTGTTTCGTGCGCTGAACGATACGCAGCGGCGGTTCGGGATCAGCGATGAGCTGCTGGAGAAGCTGGTCGAAGGCACGACGCTCGATTTGCAGGAGAATCAGCCGGGCATCGAGCAGGTGCGATCGATCCGCATCACTGAGGGCGGGCACTCCACGAACAGCTTCCAGGTGTATCGGACATTCGAGGAGCTGTACCGGTATTGCTATTTAGTCGCGTCGGTGGTGGGGTTGGTGTGCATTCGCATCTTCGGCTATACGGATGAGCGCGCGGAGCACTATGCGGAGCACGTTGGAATTGCATTTCAGTTGACCAATATTCTGCGCGATGTGAAGGAGGATGCAGAGCGCGGAAGAGTTTATCTGCCGCTGGCGGAGCTACAGCATGAGCATGTGCAACTGGAGGACCTGCTGCTGGCGACGCGCGGCGTGGTGATCACGGAAGAGATGGTGGACCTGGTAAACCGCGAGGTGAAGCGCGCAGGGGTGTTCTATCGCGATGCCGAGGAGTTGATTCCGCTGCTGGATGCGGACTCGCGGCCGGCGATGCGCGTGCTGGTGTCGATCTATGAAGGGCTGCTGGACCGGATCTCGGCGAACCCGGCGGCGGTGTTTCATAAGCGCGTGTCGGTGCCGACGGTGACGAAGCTGGCGATCCTGGGGCGCGGGTTGTTCGAGGCGTGGCGGCTGCGGAGACGGCAGAAGTGAGCGAGGCAGCCGACGTTGTCGTAGTGGGTGCGGGCGTGGCGGGGCTTGCGGCGGCTGTGGCATTGAGCGGAACAGGAGCTCGCGTGGTGCTGCTGGAGCGCAAGCCGTATGTGGGTGGGCGCGCGTACTCGTATCTGCATCCCGCGCTGAATGAGGTGATTGATTCGCAGCATGTGCTGCTGGGATGCTGCACGAATCTGATTGATCTATGCAGGCTGGCGGGGACGGAGCGGAAGATTCGGTGGTATGACGCGATTCCGTTTCTGGAGCCGGGGCGCGATGGAGGCGAGGCTCGGAAGAGTGATCTGGTACCAGGCGTGCTGCCGTCGCCGGCGCATTCGATGGTGAGCTTCCTGGGTGCGCCGATGCTGAGTGTGCGCGATAAGGCAGGGATTGCGCGCGGGCTGCTGGAGTTCATGCGCGGGATTCCGGCGACGGATGATGAAGCGTTCTCGGAGTGGGTGCGGAGGACGGGACAGACCGAGCGCGCGGTGAAGCGCTTCTGGGTGCCGATCGTGATAAGCACGCTGAACGATACGTTTGAACGAACTTCGACGCGGTATGCGGCGAAGGTGATGTATGAATCGCTGCTGAAGTCGGCAGAGGGTGGAAGATTGGGCGTGCCCACGGAGCCGATGTCGGAGTTTTATGCGGCATTGTCGGGGCTGGGGGAGCGGCAGGGAGCGGAGGTGAGGCTGCGCGCGAGTGTGGAGAGGATTGAGCGTGTGGGCGATGTGTGGCGCGCGGTGCTGGGCGATGGCGAGAGTGTTGCAGCGAAGACGATGGTGCTGGCGCTGCCGTTTGAGCAGACGCAGAAATTGTTGGAGACGATTGCTGAGCCGAGCGAACCGCAGCGTGGGGTGATGGAGAGCTTTGCGCAGTTTGTGCATTCGCCGATTACGACGGTTCACCTGTGGCTGGATCGCGAGGTGACGGAGATAGAGCAGGCGGCGCTGCTGGATACGCGGATTCAGTGGATGTTCAACAAG
>DATNGO010000236.1:0-2639 GCA_035605855.1 Acidobacteriaceae bacterium
AACTTCTCCTTCGAGTCCGCGGAGGCATAGACTTCCGCGAAGGCGCGGAGCTGCGAGTGCGAACCGAAGATGAGGTCGACCCTGGTGCCGGTCCACTTGACCGCATTCGTCTTGCGGTCGCGCCCCCCGTATACGCCTTCAGAGCCGGCCACCGCCTGCCAATACGTGCTCATGTCGAGCAGGTTTAGGAAGAAGTCGTTCGTCAAAGTCCCAGGCTTCTTGGTGAAGACGCCGTGCTTCGAGCCGCCGGCGTTTGCGCCGAGGACGCGCAGGCCGCCGAGGAGTACCGTCATCTCGGGCCCGGTCAGCCGCAGCAAGGCGGCGCGATCCACCAGTGCTTCCTCGGGTGCCATGAACTGATGCTTGCTGCCGATATAGTTGCGGAAGCCGTCGGCACGCGGTTCGAGTGGCGCGAAGGACTGCACGTCGGTTTGCTCCTGTGATGCATCCATGCGTCCAGGCGTGAAGGGCACCTTCACGTCCTGGCCGGCGTCCCTCGCGGCCTTCTCGATCGCCGCGCCGCCGGCAAGGACGATCAGATCGGCGAGCGAGACCTTCTTGCCGCCGGTGGCCGAGGCATTGAACTCCTTTTGGATCGCCTCGAGCTTCGCAAGTACCGTCTTGAGCTGAGCCGGCTGGTTGACCTCCCAATCCTTCTGCGGCGCGAGGCGGATGCGCGCGCCGGTGGCGCCGCCGCGCTTGTCGGAACCGCGGAACGTCGATGCCGAAGCCCAGGCGGTCGAGACCAGCTGCGACACCGATAGCCCGGAGGCCAGGATCTTCGCCTTCAACGCGGCGATGTCTTTGTCATCGACCAGCGGATGGTCGACCGCAGGGATCGGATCCTGCCAGATCAGCGTCTCTTTCGGCACGAGCGGGCCGAGATAGCGCTGGATCGGACCCATGTCGCGATGCGTGAGCTTGAACCAGGCGCGGGCAAACGCGTCCGCGAACTCGTCCGGATGCTCGTGGAAGCGGCGCGAGATCTTCTCGTAGGCCGGGTCGAAGCGCAGCGACAAGTCCGTGGTCAGCATGGTCGGGACATGCTTCTTCGACGTGTCGTATGCGTCAGGGATGGTGGCGTCGGCATTTTTCGCCCTCCACTGAAAGGCACCGGCCGGACTCTTCTCGAGTTCCCATTCGTACTTGAATAGGTTGTCGAAGAAATAATTGCTCCACTTCGTCGGCGTCTGCGACCAGGTGACTTCTGGGCCGCCGGTGATGGCGTCAACGCCGATGCCAGTGCCGTGCTTGCTCTTCCAGCCGAGGCCCTGGTCTTCGATAGCGCCGCTTTCCGGCTCCGGTCCGACGAGCGAGGGATCGCCGGCGCCATGAGTTTTGCCGAAGGTATGGCCGCCGGCAATCAGTGCGACGGTCTCCTCGTCATTCATCGCCATGCGGAAGAACGTCTCGCGGATGTCCTTGGCCGCGGCGAGGGGGTCTGGCTTGCCGTTCGGGCCTTCCGGATTGACGTAGATGAGGCCCATCTGCACAGCGCCGAGCGGCTCCGCAAGCTGGCGTTCGCCGCTGTAGCGCTCGTCGCCGAGCCACGAGCCCTCAGGACCCCAGTACAACTCTTCGGGCTCCCAGACGTCGGCGCGGCCGCCAGCGAAGCCGAACGTCTTGAAGCCCATTGATTCGAGCGCGACGTTGCCGGCGAGAACCATCAGATCGGCCCAGGAGACCTTCCGGCCGTATTTCTGCTTGATCGGCCACAACAGCCGGCGCGCCTTGTCGAGGTTGGCATTGTCCGGCCATGAGTTGAGAGGTGCGAAGCGCTGCTGACCGGCGCCGGCGCCGCCACGGCCGTCGGTGATGCGATAGGTGCCCGCACTGTGCCACGCCATGCGGATCATCAGCCCGCCGTAGTGACCGAAGTCGGCGGGCCACCACTCCTGCGAGTCCGTCATCAATGTGGTCAGGTCGTTGATCACCGCGTTGAGGTCGAGGCTCTTGAACTCCTTGGCGTAGTCGAAATCCTTGCCCATCGGGTCGGACAGGTTGGAATTCCGATGGAGCATCTCGATGTTCAGCGCGTCCGGCCACCAGTCGCGGTTCGTGTGTCCGCCGCGGCCGTCCGTGAACGGGCACTTGCCTGCGCTTTCGTAAGTCTTTGCGTCCATATTTGTCTCCAACGTGGAGTGCTGAGTGATTATCGCTTTGCGCCGAGAGGTGGCATGTTGGTTGCGGAGCAAAATAAGTGCAAATCGGATTTGCCGATCGACATGATAAGAGGAACTTATCGCTGCACCGCTCAGCCGCGAAGGTTCGCGCCAGATGGCTAGGCCTTCGCCTGTATGCGGAAATGACGCTGGTCGTCGATCCAGCGCTCTCGGTCACGAACATCCGCAAACTGGCGGACGACATCAGGGGCCACGCTCAAGACCACCTTGCCGCATTGGAGAGCCTACATGTGGAAACAGTGCCGGCCTCAGACCACGAGGGATTTGATCATCATCCACACGCCGAACATCAACACCATCACTGAGCCGCCCACCTCCAACAGCCGCCCCACTCGGTGTCGCCAGCTTTCAGTTCGGGCGAGCAGCCCCATGAAGCGGTCGCGCGCGAAAGCGGCAGCGAGCGCGATGCCACCAATGGTGGCGATCATTCCGAGCGCCATGGCCGCGGTTACCGCA
>DATNGO010000237.1:0-24013 GCA_035605855.1 Acidobacteriaceae bacterium
AAATACGAAGAGCTCCCCGAAGAAGGCAAGCAGGAGCTCGTCGAAAAGATCATTCAGCGCATGAAGGACGAGGCGTTCCTGAACGCCGAGTCACCCGAAGACGCCCAGGGCCAGGGCGAGCAGGGCGATGGCAACGCCGAGAACACACGCTTCGAGGTTACCGATAAGGCGATGGACTTCCTCGGCTTCAAAGCCCTGCGCGATCTTCTTGGGCCGCTGGGCAAATCCTCGCTCGGCCGCCATGACACTCTCTACGAAGCCGCCGGCGTCGAGACCAACGGCTCCTCCAAGCCCTACGAGTTCGGCGACACGCTCAATCTCGACATCGGCACCACGCTCAACAACGTATTCGCGCGCGAGGGCCCGCCCGACGGCTCCGGCATACTCAATCTCGAGTACTCCGACCTCTACGTCCAGCAGGCCGACTACCAGTCCTCCTGCGCCACCGTCGTGCTGCTCGATTGCTCGCACTCGATGATCCTCTACGGCGAAGATCGCTTCACGCCCGCCAAGCGTGTCGCCATGGCGCTCTCGCACCTCATCCGCACGCAATATCCCGGCGACCAGCTCTCGCTCGTCCTCTTCCACGACTCCGCCGAAGAGATCGCCATCTCACAACTCCCACGCGTCAAGGTCGGCCCGCACTACACCAACACGCGCGAAGGCCTTCGTGTCGCCCAGCGCATTCTGCGCTCCTCCGGCAAGGACATGAAGCAGATCGTGATGATCACCGACGGCAAGCCCTCCGCGCTCACGCTCGACGACGGCCGCATCTACAAGAACGCCTTCGGCCTCGACCCCATCGTCATCTCCGAGACGCTCGAAGAGGTCGGCCGCTGCAAGCGTGCCAACATCATGATCAACACCTTCATGCTCGCGAACGATTTTCAGCTCGTCCAGTTCGTGCAGCAGATGACCGCCATGTGCCGCGGCAAGGCCTACTTCACCACACCGCAGACGCTGGGCAACTACCTGCTCATGGACTTCATGTCCCGCCGCACGAAACATATCAACTAATCACACCCAAACCGGGTGGCCCATCCTTTCGCGTCGCGAAAGGGTGGGGTATCGCGCGTGGTAGCGCGCGAGCGTTTGTGCCTCTGGTTTTCTTTTGTCATTCCCGAACCGGGGTCCCCGGCCAGCTTGCTCGCTGGGGTGGAGAAGGGAATCTGCTTTGGCTTTCCTTCGCGCACTCCCTCTCGCGCTACCATCGTCTGGACCAAACCACACGAGGTCTTCGCGTGCTCAAACTCCTCTTCACGAGCGCCCTCGCGCTCTCGCTCGCACCTTCCCTCCGCGCGCAGCAATATCCCTTCCGCGACACCTCACTCGCCCCACAAAAACGCATCGACAATCTCCTCTCGCTCATGACGCTCGACGAGAAGATCGACTGCCTCTCCACCAACACCGCCGTCCCCCGCCTCGGCGTTCCCAGCTTCGGCAGCTCTGAGGGCATTCACGGAGTCGTGCAGCGCGGCGGCCGCGGCCGCGACGCCATCACCACCACGCAGTTCCCGCAGCCGCCCGGCCTGGGTGAAACCTGGGACCCCGCACTCGTCGAACAGGCCGCCGCCGTCGAAGGCCACGAAGCCCGCTACATCACGCAGACGCCGAAATACAACCGCAGCATCCTCATGCTCTGGGGACCGCAGGCTGACCTCGCCCGCGACCCGCGCTGGGGCCGCAGCGAAGAGGTCTACGGCGAGGACCCCTTCTTCAACGGCACGATGGTCACCGCCTTCGTCCACGGCCTGCAAGGAGACGACCCGCACTACTGGCAAGCCGCGTCGCTCATGAAACACTTCCTCGCCAACTCCAACGAGGACCACCGCGACCGCTCCTCCTCCGACTTCGATACACGCCTCTTCTGGGAGTACTACTCCGTCCCCTTCCGCATGGGCTTCGAAGACGGCGGCGCACGCGGCGTCATGGCCAGCTACAACTCGTGGAACGGCACGCCCATGGCCGTCAATCCCATCCTCAAATCCATCGTCATCGACCAGTGGCACGCGCTCGTCCTCTCCTCCGACGGCGGCGCCGTCAAGCAGCTCTGGTCCGCGCACCACGCCTTCCCCGACCAGAAATCCGCCGTCATCGCCTGCCTCCACGCCGGCATCAACCAGTTCCTCGACACCTACAAAGACGAGACCCACGCCGCCATCAAAGAAGGCTCCGTCACAGAAGCCGAGCTCGACACTCTCCTCCGCCGCAAGTTCGAAGTCACGCTCAAGCTCGGCCTGCTCGACCCGCCCAACCTCGTCCCCTACACCTCCATCAAACAAACGCCCAACCAACCCGAGCCCTGGAACTCCGACCTCGACAAATCCATATCACTAAAAGCAGCAATCGAGTCCATCGTCCTCCTCAAGAACGCCAACAACACCCTCCCGCTCGACAAATCCAAACTCAAATCCATCGCCGTCATCGGCCCGCTCGCCGACTCCGTGCACTGGGACTGGTACGGCGGCACGCCTCCCTACGCCATCACGCCGCTCGCCGGTATCAAGGCCGCTCTTGGCCCCGACGTCAAAATCAACTACGCCGCCAGCGAGCTCGGACAACAAGCCATCACCGCCGCTAAAAACTCTGACGTCGCCATCGTCGTCGTCGGCAACGACCCCACCTGCGGCCCGGACATGGCACGCGACTGGCACCAGACCGTCGACGGCGGCGGCACGCTCCCCTGCACCGTTCCCTCCGACGGCCGCGAAGGCCGCGACCGCGAATCCCTCACCCTCGAGCAGGAGCAGCTCGTCAAGCAGGTCTTCGCCGTGCAGCCGCGCACCATCATGCTGCTCATCTCCAGCTTTCCTTACACCATCAACTGGTCGCAGCAGTACATCCCCGCCATCCTGCACATGGCGCACAGCTCGCAGGACGAAGGCACCGCCCTGGCGCGCGTCCTCTTCGGCGACGCAAACCCCGGCGGTCACCTCGTCGTCAGCTGGCCCCGATCCATCGATCAGCTCCCGCCGATGATGGACTACGACATCCGCCACGGCCGCACCTACATGTACTTCAAGGGCGAGCCGCTCTACCCCTTCGGCTTCGGCCTCAGTTACACCACCTTCAGGCTTTCGAACCTCAAGTCCGGCACAACCTCCCCCGCGCCCACGGCGGGCGGGCGCTCTTTGCCCGGTGGGGTGGTAGACGCCGGGGTCCCCGACGGGCGCTCTTTGCCCGGTGGGGTGGTAGACATCGGGGTCCCCAACGGGCGCTCTTTGCCCGGTGACGCCATCCTCAACATAAGCGTGGACGTTACCAACACCGGTACCCGGGCCGGCGATGAGGTCGTGCAGCTCTACGTGCATCATCTTCACTCCGCCGTCGCCCGGCCGGCAGAAGAGCTCAAAGGCTTCCAGCGCATCTCGCTCGCGCCCGGCGAAACCCGCACCGTCATCATTCCACTCAAGATCTCGACGCTGGCCTACTGGAACGACAGATTAAGCCGCTTTCTTGTCGAAAAAGAGCCCGTCGAGCTCCGCGTCGGCGACTCCTCACGCAACATCCTGCTCACAACTCGAATCCAAATTCATTAGCTCTAGTCACGTCTACAGCCGCAGTATGATTTTTGAGAAGAAGCGCCCATGCTGACCGCCAATCAATTCGGACATACTTCACCCGGCGGACACGCATGAGTGTTGCCTTCGAACCCGGCCGCAGCCTCGAAGCGAAGCTGCAGCTTGTCACGCAGACCGGCCTTCTCCTCGCCCGCAACATCCATCTCGAGTCCATCGTGCAGCGCGCAACCGACGCGGGCCTCCAGGTCACCGGCGCGGAGTTCGGCGGGTTCGTTTGCAATCAGGCCGCTCCCCATCCCGGCAGCTTCCCCTTCTACACCGTCTCCGGCTCCGGCCCTGCGCGCTCGTCCACCTTCCTCGCGCATACCACCCTCGCCGACCCGCTCAAAGACCGCACCATCATCCGCTCACGCGATATCGGCCGCGACTCCCGCTTCCGCGGCCCGCTGCCCGGCGACGGCCTCCCGCACGAGACCCGCAGCATCCGCAGCTACCTCGCCGTTCCCGTCCGCGTGCTCTCCGGAGAGATCCTCGGCGCACTCGTCTACGGCCACGAAGAACCCGACGCATTTGACGAGACCAGCGAACTGCTCATCGGCACCATCGCCTCGCAGGCTGCCTTCGCCATCGAAAACTCCCGCATGCGCGAGCGTCTCTCTCACCAGATCACGGACTTTGATCGCAGCGAACTGCAGCGCAAGATCAACGCGAAGCGGCTTGGCCAGCTCGCCGCCATCGTCGAGTCCTCCGACGACGCCATCATCAGCAAGGACCTCAACGGCATCATCACCAGTTGGAACGAGTCCGCCACTCGCATCCTCGGCTACCCCGAGGACGAGATCGTCGGCCAGTCCATCCTCAAGCTCATCCCTGAAGAACTGCACTCCGACGAACTCTTCATCCTCTCCCGCATCCGCGCCGGCCAGCGCATCGAGCACTTCGATACCGTCCGCAAGGCCAAATCCGGCCAGCTGATGGATGTCTCGCTCACCATCTCTCCCATCAAGGACGAAAGCGGCGCCATAATCGGTGCTTCCAAGATCCTGCGCGATATCTCCGCCCGCAAGCGTATCGAAAACTCGCTCATTCAGGCCGAAAAGATCGCCGCCACCGGTCGCATGGCCGCCACCATCGCACACGAGATTAACAATCCGCTGGAGGCCGTCCTCAACCTCGTCTACCTCCTGCGCCCGCTCGTCGGCACCTCGGAAGGCAAGACCTACCTCAACGCGGCGGAGATCGAGCTCAACCGCGTCGCGCACATCGCCAAACAGACCCTTGGCTATTACCGCGAGCACACCTCTGCCGTCCCCGCCTCGATCTCCCAGCTGGCCGAACACGCCCTCACCGTCTACAGTGCGCGCTGCTACGCCTACAACATCTCCATCGAGCGGCACCTCGGCTCCGAAGCGAAACTCACAATTCGTCGCGGCGAAATGATGCAGGTCATCTCCAATCTCATCGCCAACGCGATTTACGCCATGCCCGAGGGCGGCAAGCTCAACATCACCGTCTCAGACGTCGACTCTCCCTCGCCGGGCGTCCTGCTCACCGTCGAGGACAACGGCGTCGGCATCGCCCCGGAGAATCTCGAAAAGGTCTTCGACGCCTTCTTCACCACCCGCGTCACCATCGGCACCGGCATCGGCCTCTTCGTTGCCCGTCAGTTCGTCGACGGGCACGGCGGCAGGATCTCTCTGGAAAGCAGCACCGACCCCGAAAAGCACGGAACCAAAGTCTGCATCTTCCTCCCCCTGCAGACCGCCTACGAAAAGGACGCCGAAGCCGCCGCCTGATCGACCGGAAAATCCTGTCAAGCCCCTCGACCTCTGCAAATCTCCACAAGTCCATGCGTTTCAAAAAGATGCACGTGGAAAAGTTTTTGCAATTAATTAGGCTCAATTTCGTAAGATAGATACAGAGAGCTTAACTGGGCGGCCCCAGCCACCATTGGTCCATGCAACTGGTTGATTCCAGAGACTTTCCGTTCCAGGCGTAATGGAATCAATACTTTGCACCCGAAGTCCGGACCTAAGTCTAATTGTTTGAAGACTTTGCGCAAAAAGTGCGGGGGGGGAGGGGGCTCACCCCTGCCGGTCGCGCCACACCCGGTAAACGCCCCACGCCGCTGCTGAGCAGTTATCCATCACTCGCCCGTCCAGCAGCATCGCTTCAAACTCACTCACGCGAACGCGATGCACCGTCATGTCATGCTCCTCCGGATCGCGCTCGTGCTCACCCTCTGTGAGCCGCTCGGCCAGGAACACATGATGCAGCTGCCGCATCACCCCGTAGCCGATCCATAGCTTCGCCAGCTCCGTCATGCGTTCGGCGCGCAGCCCGGTCTCCTCGCGCAGCTCCCCCCGCGCCATCTCCACCGGGTCCACATCCGGCTGCTCCCATCCACCCTGCGGCAGCTCGAAGTATGTCCCGCCCACCGTGTACCGGAACTGCCGCACCAGCCACAAAAAATCACCGTCCGGAGCTTCCGCTTCACCTCGAGCGCCCGCCCGCTCGATCGGAATCACGATGCACGCCGGGTCCTTGTCGACCACGCCATAGATCCCGCGCTGCCCGTTCGATCGCTCGATGACATCCTCGCGAACGCTCGTCCACGGATTCCGGTAAACCTCTCGACTGCTGATGGTCCTGATGACCTCGTCCGCCACGCCCGATAGCTCCTGCCCTCATGCTAACCGGATCGGCATCTACTTCTCCGGGCGCTCGAGGATTGCCAGGCTCATCCTGGGGAGCACAGCCTGCCCCGCCGAGAGCGCAATGCCTTTGCACGAACCGAGCCGCAGCCGCTCGCCCTCGCGCAGGTCAACGTTCGCCGGCGTGTCGCCGAGGTTCACCAGGATCCGTAAGGACCCGCGCTCCATCACCAGCACCCTGTCCTCCTCGCGGCACGCGATCTTCAGGTGTCCGAGGTCGCCATCATTCAGCGCCAGCGTCGTCCGCCGCAGGCGGATCAGCTCCTTGGTCCACTGGAACATGCACTGGTGCCTGCCCTCATGCACCTCGCTCCAGTTCAGCTTGGAGTGCTCGAAGGTCTCCGGATCCTCAGGGTTGGGAATCTGCGACTCGTCCCATCCGAAGGACGCGAAGTCCCGCTTGCGCCCCTCGGCGACCAGCCGCCGCATCTCCTCGTCCTCGTGGTCCGTGAAGTACAGGAACGGTGTCGAGGCGGCGAATTCCTCGCCCATGAAGAGCATCGGCACGAACGGCGCCGTCAGCACGATACCCAGTGCCACCTTGGCTGCATCCATCCCCACCAGGTGCTCCAGACGCTCCCCCACCGCCCGGTTCCCCACCTGGTCGTGGTTCTGGATGTATCCCAGGAAGTGATGCGCGGAAAGCCCCTCCACCGGCCGGCCGTGCCGGTGGTTGCGGTAGCCCGAGTAGATGCCGTCGTAGACAAAGACCTGCTTCAGACTTTTCGCAAGGTCGTCCATGGAGCCGAAGTCGTCGTAGTACCCCCGGCCCGGGTCGCTCCACAGCAGCGTAAAAAGCGAATGATGAAAGTCATCGCTCCACTGCGCGTCCATACCGTATCCGTGCGCCTCGAGCGGACGCACAAACTTCGGATCGTTGAGGTCGCTCTCGGCAATCAGCACGAACATCCGGCCGATCGTAGCACCCAGGCGCTCCACCTCTGCCGAGACCTGCTCCATGAAGTGCACCGCCGAACGATCGATGAACTCATGCGTTGCGTCGAGCCGCAGGCCATCGACGTGGTAGTCCTTCAGCCACATCAGCGCATTGTCGCAGAAGAACCTGCGAACCTCGTCACTTCCACCTTCATTGAAGTTCACCGCCGCACCCCACGGCGTGTGAAACCTCTCCGTCAGGTACGGAGCGAACTTGTTCGTGTAGTTTCCGACAGGACCGAAATGGTTGTAGACGACGTCGAGAATCACCGCCAGGTTCTTCGCGTGGCACGCGTCGACGAAGCGCTTGAAACCATCGGGCCCACCATACGGCTCGAACGGAGCGAACAGGAAGACACCGTCATAGCCCCAGCCGCGCTGGCCTGCGAACTCGTTGACCGGCATCACTTCAAGATGCGTGATGCCGAGGTCGGTCAGGTGGTCCAGATGTCGAATCGCACCGTCGAAGGTCCCTTCCTCGCTGAAGGTTCCGATGTGCAATTCGTAGACGATCGCGGCCGACAACGGAGGCGAGTGCCAGTTCCTGTCGGTCCACTGAAAGGCGCTCTGGTCATAGACTCTGGAGGCCGCATGCACTCCGCGTGGCTGCCACGCGCTGCGTGGGTCCGGATACGGTGTCGGATCGTCGTCCACCAGGAAGGCATACTCGATGTTCGCGCCGGCATCCTGCACGGCGCGGCACCACCATCCCTTTGCGTCCGGCCCTTCCATGGCAAGTGGCTCGCGCTCATTCAACTGAAGCTGCAGCTTCTGCGCGCGGGGCGCCCAAATACGAAACTCGTGCATCGACCTCTCCTCAACCTCTGAATTGCGTGTGCAGTGTTAGCGGCTCCCGCCGGCGGTCAAGAACAAGCAGCGACACGGGAAAGGCCGCCAACAGATTCTCAATTGGCTGAAGGCCTTCAAAGTGTTGGCCTGTAAGGCAGTCGGTCCAGTGTCCCTCGGGCAACTCCAGTGTCGTTCCATTCCAGGAGCTCCCCGCGTGCGACCAGCGCGGCACGACTGTAAGCACGTCGCCACCGCGCACGTAGGCGATGACGCGTTCCGCCTGCGGCCCGCGCGCCGCGCACCCCGAGTAACTTCCCTCAGGGCCGAAGGAGCGCGCTCGCTCGCGCCGCAGCCACAAGGCGTGGTGGATGACCCACATCTTCGGCAGGCCCTCGTCCATACGCATCATCACCTGTTCTGCCGTCATGGAGCGCAGTTCGTTCAACAGTTTGCGACGCAGTTCGTAATCGACCGGCCGGCGGTTGTCAGGATCCACGAGCGAGTAGTCCCAAAGCTCGCCGCCCTGGTAGAGATCGGGCACACCGGGCGAGGTGCACTTCATGAGGGTTTGCGCGAGAGAGTTGATGTGCCCCGCGGGCGCGATCTTCGCTATGAACCCTTCGAGCTCTGAGATGAAGGTGGCATCGGCGAGCAGCGAATCAATGAAGTGGCGCAGAGCGTTCTCGTACTCCGTGTTGATGGACACCCAACTGGTTCTTACCTTGGCCTCGCGCATTGCCTTTTCCATGTAGCTGCGCAGGCGCTCTCCGCATATCGGCCACGCGCCGATCATCGTTTGATAGAGAAACCACTCGGTGCCGCGATCGATGACACCGCCGGATGTATAGCGCGCATTATGACGGCACCAGTGATCGACGAGCGCGTAGAACTCGTCGGGAAGCTCGGAGAGCACCGCGAGGCGTGCGCGCACGTCATCGCTGCGCTTGGTGTCATGCGTGCTCAGCGTGGTCATCGTCTGCGGGAAGGTCCGCTGCGTGGCCAGGTTGTAGGCGTGAAAGTATTCGAGCGAGAAGCCGTCGCAGTCAGGATCGCCGCCGACCTCGTTCAGTGCAGTGAGGCGGTTGGAGCAGTAGAACGCAGTGTCCTCGACACCCTTGGCCATCACCGGGCTGGTGAACTGCTGGAAACGGTAGACGAACTCGCGCTCTTTTTCGCCGCGCACCTTGAGTGTGAGTACGTCGCACATGAAGTCGAAGAGGAGCCCATCGATGTCCTGACGGTTGTCCTTGGCGCAGCGGGTGGCGCGCGCGATGATCTGAATGTCCTCTTCGGTAATCTCATCCCGGTCCGGCACGACGTAGGTGCGATAGATCGCGAAACAGGCTGCAACTTCCCGGATGGCGCGGCGAATTTCCGCGCGCGTGAAGTCACGCTGGTCGCGGCTTGTCTCGCAGATTTCGACGAAGAGGTTGGTGAGGCGGTTGACGTCGCTGCCGAGAGTCTCCTGTGCGACGCTGAGCTTCTTGGCATGCGCGAGGACAGGGAACGGGGTTCCGTCTCCGGTGAATTCTGCATAGTACTCGCCAAGCTTGTCCAGGCCATCGGGTTTGACGAGCACACCGAGGGCAGTATTGAGGAAGTCGTAGCCGGTGGTTCCCTCAATGGGCCAGCCGGCGCGCAGCCACTCTCCGGGCTCGAGAATCTTCTCACCGAGGATCCACGCTTCAGGGGCACGGTCGCGGAGGCGCTGGAAATATTGCAGCGGATCGCGAAGGCCGTCAGGGTGATCGACGCGCACGCCGTCGAGAACGCCTTCTTCAAGCCACTTGAGGATGAGCGCGTGGGTCTCTTCGAAGACGTACTCGCGCTCGATACGAAGACCGATGAGGGTGTTGACGTCAAAGAAGCGGCGATAGCCGAGCTGCTGATCGGCGGTCTTCCAGTAGGCGATGCGGAAGTGCTGCTGCTCGAGGAATGCGTCGAGCTCGTCCACGTTCTCATTGAGTTCGCGGACCGCGCGATCAACGCCCTCGCGGACCCGCTCCTCATTGAGAAGACGCCCCAGCAGACTGTGCAGGACCACCTTGTCGCGATGCCGCGCAAGCACGGTGCGGCGGTCAACGAACTCCGCTACGGGAAGACGGCCGTAGCTGGCGGCGAGGAAGTTGAGCGTGTCGCTCCGGGCGTACTCAGCGGCACGAGTGAGCAGGCCAGCGAGGCTCTCTGGAGCGACGGGAAGCGCCTGACCGGATGCTTTGACCACGAACGTGGCGCCCTGGCGCTCGACGACGATGCCGCCGCGACGAAGCACGCGCCCATACTGATCCTCGAGGATGGGAACGAGGACCTTGTCGCGGAGACGCTCTTCGTTGGGGTTCCAGTCGATATCGAAGAAGCTGTCGTAGCGGCTGTTGTGACCGTTCTCGAGAACGTCGTGCCAGTAGCGATTCTGCTCGCCAAGGCTCATGTGGTTGGGAACGATGTCGAGGACCTGGCCGAGACCGGCTTCGCCGAGACTCCGGCAAAAGCGCTGGTGGGCAGGGCCGCCGCCGAGCTCCTCGTTGACGCGGCGATGATCGACAACGTCGTAGCCGTGCATGCTGCCGGGTGCGGCCTGCAGGTACGGCGAGCTGTAGACGTGACTAACGCCGAGCGCGCGGATGTAGTCGGCGATGGCCGCCGCGTCGTCAAAGGTGAAACCCTTGTGCAGCTGCAGGCGGTAGGTCGCGCTGGGCACTCGCTTCACGGTCGCTTGCATCTCCTTCACCGGGTCGTGCGGTCGAGGGTTAAGGGTTTCGGGTTTGAGCAGTTGGAGGCGGGCCCTCCCTGGATAGAGTCGCTCCAATAGAGACGAGGTTGCATCGCGAAGGTTAGAGGCTGGGAGAGTAGGGTTCGGGTTTCCATTGGCCGGACAGCGTAAAGGCCGCGTGCGCGAGAGCGATGTGGGAGAGGGCCTGCGGAAAATTTCCGAGCATGCGCCCGCTCTTCGGATCGTACTCCTCGCTGAGCAAGCCGACATCATTGGCGAGTGAGAGCAGACGGTCGAAGAGTTGCCGGGACTCTTCTTTACGGTCGATAAGCCAGAGGCAGACGACGAGCCAGAAGCTGCAGGCAAGGAAGGAACCTTCGCCACCGGTGAGGCCGTCGGGGGTCTTCGCGGTGTTGTACCGCTGCACAAGACCGTTCTTCATGAGGTGCTTCTGGATGGCATCGATGGTGCCAATGATGCGGGGATCGCCGGGCGGGAGGAAGCCGACGAGCGCGAGGCGGAGGCAGGAAGCGTCGACGTTTTTTGAGCCGTAGCTTTGAGTGAAAGAGTTGAGGCGTTTGTTGAAGCCCTTGCTGCATATCTCGGCGTGGAGTTTGTCGCGGTTCCTGCGCCAGCGTTTGACGTCGCCGGGGCCGTCGAAGTGTTCATGGTGTTTGATCGCACGGTCGAGCGCGAGCCACGCCATGGCCTTGCTGTAAACGAAGTGGCGGCGTGCGCCGCGGACCTCCCAGATGCCATCGTCGGGGAGATGCCAGATGTCGCAGAGATGGTCGATGAGGTGGGCGTGCAGTTGGGTGGCGGGCACGCGGATGTCCTCGCCGGCAGCGGGTGTGCGAGCGAGCGCGGCGGAGACCTCACCGTAGACGTCGAGCTGAAACTGTCCGGATGCGGCGTTCCCGATGCGAACGGGTCTGGAGCTCTCGTAGCCGGGGAGCCATGTTGCTTCCCACTCGACGAGCTCGCGCTCACCAGCGAGGCCGTAGAGCGTCTGGAGTTGATCCGGGTTGCCGGCAATGGCGCGCAGCAGCCACCGGCGCCAGCCGATCGCCTCGTCTGTGTAGCCGGCGCGCAGGAGCACGAGCAGCGTGAAGGAGGTATCGCGCAGCCAGCAGTAGCGGTAATCCCAGTTGCGCTCGCCGCCGATCTTCTCGGGAAGGCTGGTGGTCACGGAGGCGACGATGCCGCCGGTGGGCAGGTACGTCAACGCCTTGAGGGTCATCAGGCTTCGCTCGACGGCGTCTTTGTAGTCGCCGTCGTACTTTGACCGAGCGATCCACTGGCGCCAGAAGGTTTCGGTGTCGTTGAAGGCTGCTTCGATGGGAATGGGCTCCGGGACTTCCTCAGTGGAGGTCGCGTAGGTGAGGACGAAGCATTGCTGCTGGCCCTCGCGGAGCGTGAATTCGCCGATCGTCGTCAGACCTTCCCCGTGGAGCTTTGCGGGTTTGGTGCCGGTGCACTCGCTGCGGAGCACAACCATGTTGGGACCAGCGACGGCACGGAGTTCGCTGCCGGCCTTGGTGACCCAGGGAACGGTGAGACCGTAGTCGAAGCGGAGGGCGAGCTCCATGCGGAGGGCAACTTTGCCGCGCGTGCAGCGAATGAGCCGGATGACATCAGAGTGCTTTCCGCGCGGAGGCATGAAGTCGGTGAGGCAGACCTCGCCGGCTGCGGTGGTGAAGGTGGTCTCCAGGATCATTGTGCCGGGGCGATAGCAGCGGTGAACGGCTGTGATTTTGTCGCTGGGCCGGAGACTCCAGTAACCGTTGTCAGCAGTGCCGAGCAGGGCGGCGAAGCAGGCTGGAGAAGCAAAGGTGGGCCAGCAGAGCCAGTCGATGGAGCCGTGGCGACTGACCAGTGCCGCCGTTTCGAGGTCGCCGATAACGGCGTAGTCCTCGATGCGCGCGCCGTGGAGAGGTTTACGTTCGTGCTTTCGAAACCACTCGGGCAAGATGCCTCCGTTTCGCTGCGGTGCGCGGGACGATGCGAGCCCTTGCTCACCTGCGGGTGCTTTTTGCTTCTAATGAGATTGGATGCAGAGCGAACGCGGAGGCAGCTCCCGGCGAGTTAGACTGCAACGGCAGATTGAATTTTGGGTGGAGGCCGCAGCATGAAACCAGCGGAGGGACGCCGGCGCGTCGTCATTGAGGAAGTGCAGCCGCAGGTGGACGGTGGCAGACATCCGGCGAAACGCGTGATCGGCGATGTGGTGGAGGTGACCGCGGCGATCTTTGGAGATGGGCACGATCACGTCGCAGGACGGCTGCTGTATCGGCATGAGACGGAGCAGGAATGGAACGAGGCGCACTTTGAGCCGTTGACCAACGATCTGTGGCGCGCGCGATTTCCGGTGGACAGGATCGGGGCGTGGAGATTCACGATCGAGGCGTGGGTCGACCACTTCGATACATGGGCGCATGACCTGGTGAAGCGGCTGGATGCTCAACCGGACCCGAAGGAGCCGACCGCGCAGGTGACGCCGCAGGACATTCCGCTGGCGCTGCGTGTCGGAGCAAACCTGCTGGAAGCCGCGGCCGGACGGGCCGAGGGCATTGACGCGAGACGGTTGACCGAAGCGGTGCAACAACTGCGGCATCTGGCAGATGCGAACCTTCCGTACTATGAGTCGCCGCTGACGGAGGAGTTGGAGGCGCTGGCCGCGAGATATCCCCAGATGAGCTTTGCGGAACGGTTGGAGCGCGAGCTGCCGCTGTGGGTGGACCGTGAGCGGGCAAGATTCTCCGCGTGGTACGAACTGTTTCCTCGCTCGTGTTCGCCTGCGCCAGGTCAGCACGGCACGTTCAAGGACGTAGAGGCGCGGCTGCCCGAGATTGCGGCGATGGGATTTGACGTCGTGTACCTGCCGCCAATTCACCCTATCGGCGTGCAGTATCGCAAGGGGAAGAACAACTCGGTGGTCGCCAAGCCAGACGATGTGGGGAGCCCATGGGCCATCGGTGGGGCAGAGGGTGGACATACATCACTGCATCCGCAGTTGGGCACGATGGAAGACTTCACGCATCTTGTGCAGGCTACGCAGAAGCATGGGATGGAAATCGCGCTGGACATTGCGTTTCAATGCTCGCCGGACCATCCGTGGGTGAAGACGCATCCGGACTGGTTTACGATCCGGCCAGATGGGACGATTCAGTATGCGGAGAATCCGCCCAAGAAGTACCAGGATATTTATCCGCTCAATTTTGAGTCGAAGGAGTGGCGTGGACTGTGGGATGCGTTGTACGGCGTGTTCAAGTTCTGGACGGACCACGGAGTGCGCGTGTTTCGGGTGGATAATCCGCACACGAAGGCGCTGCCGTTCTGGGAATGGTGCATCGCTGAAGTGCGTAAAACCCATCCTGAGGTCATATTCCTGGCAGAGGCGTTTACGCGGCCGCATTTGATGTATGCGCTGGCGAAGGTTGGATACACGCAGGGTTACACGTACTTCACGTGGCGAACGGCAAAGGACGAGCTGCAGGAGTACTTCGAGGAGATCTGCAATCCTCCGGTGTCGGATTTCTTCAGGCCCAATGTGTGGCCGAATACGCCGGACATTCTGCATGCGCAGTTGCAGGAGACCGATCCGGCTCGAAGACGGGCGGTGTTTCAGTTGCGCGCGGTGCTGGCGGCGACTTTGAGCGCGAACTGGGGAGTTTACGGCCCGGCGTTTGAACTGTGCGAGGGACGCGCGGCCAAGCCGGCCGCAGGAAAGACCGGAAGTGAGGAGTATCTGGACAGCGAGAAGTATCAGTTGCGGCAGTGGAACCGGAAGGACCCGATCTCGATTGCGCCGCTGCTGACGAAGCTGAATCACATCCGGCGCGAGAACAGGGCGCTGGAACGAAATGAGCATCTGGTGTTTCACGAAGCGCCGAATCCGCAGATTCTTTGCTATTCGAAAGCTACCGCGGACAAGGGAAATGTGATTCTCATCGTTGTGAATCTGGATCCGGAAAAGGAGCAGACGGCTTTTCTGGATTTGAAGATGGAAGCGCTGGGGCTGCCGTGGCAAGGAAGTTTTGTTGTAGAGGACCTGTTGACGGGTGCGAGTTATACGTGGAAAGACCAGCGGAACTACGTCGCTCTGCGGCCGTCGGAAACGCCGGCGCATGTGTTCCGAATTGTGAAGCCATAGATGCGATTCGCGGGGCGCTGTATCCAATCTGACGCAGAAGACCTATGAAAGGCACGACCGAGTGAAGAAGCCCTGCAGCGCCACCGACCCCCTTTGGTATAAAGACGCCATTATTTATGAGCTGCATGTGCGTGCGTTCGCTGATTCGAACGACGATGGCATCGGCGACTTCCAGGGGCTGATTTCGAAGCTGGACTATCTGCAGGATCTCGGCGTCACCTGCCTATGGGTATTGCCGTTCTTCCCTTCTCCGCTCCGCGATGACGGGTACGACATCGCAAACTACACGGATGTGAATCCGTCATATGGAACGATCGCCGACTTCAAGCAATTCCTGGATGCGGCGCAGGCACGCAACATGCAGGTGATGATCGAGCTGGTCATCAACCACACGAGCGATCAGCACCCTTGGTTTCAACGCGCGCGGCGGGCACCGAAGGGATCTCCGGAACGGGAGTTCTACGTCTGGAGCGATACGGATCAACTCTATAAGGATGCGCGCATCATCTTCACGGACACGGAGAAGTCCAACTGGACGTGGGACGATATCGCGCAGCAGTACTACTGGCACCGCTTTTTCTCGCATCAGCCGGATTTGAACTTCGACAACCCGGCGGTGATGGAAGAGGTGCTGAAAGCGATGCGCTTCTGGCTCGACATGGGCGTGGATGGGATGCGGATGGATGCGATTCCGTACCTGGTGGAACGTGATGGAACGAACTGCGAGAACCTGCCCTCGACGCACGAAAAGATCAAGCAGATACGCGCGGCCATCGATGAGGGCTATGCGAACCGGTTGATTCTGGCGGAGGCGAATCAGTGGCCAGCGGATGTGCGGCCGTATTTCGGCGACGGCGATGAGTGCCACATGGCGTTTCACTTTCCGCTGATGCCGCGTATCTACATGGCGATTCGACAGGAGGACCGGCTGCCGATTACGGACATCATGGCGCAGACACCGGAGATTCCGCACAACTGCCAGTGGGGCATTTTTCTGCGCAATCACGATGAGTTGACGCTGGAGATGGTGACGGATGATGAGCGCGATTACATGTATCTGGCGTACTCGGCCGATCCGCGCATGCGCATCAACGTTGGCATACGGCGACGGCTGGCGCCGCTGGTGGATAACAACCGCAGGCGCATTGAGCTGCTGAACTCGCTGCTGTTCAGCTTTCCGGGAACACCGATCATGTACTACGGCGATGAGATCGGGATGGGGGACAACATCTATCTCGGCGACCGCAATGGCGTGCGCACGCCGATGCAGTGGAACTCGGATCGCAACGCAGGGTTCAGCAGGGCCGTGCCAGCGAAGCTGTATTTCCCCGTGATCATGGATCCGATCTGGGGCTACCAGGCGATCAATGTGGAAGCTCAGCAGTCGGATCCATCGTCGCTGCTGCACTGGACGCGCAACATGATTGCGCTGCGGAAGCTGTTTCAGGTCTTTGGCCGGGGGACACTGGAGTTTCTGCATCCGGAAAACCGTAAAGTGCTTGCGTACATTCGTGACTATCAGAGCCCCGATGGATTGCAGTCCGAGACGATCCTGTGCGTGGCGAACCTTTCGCGATTCGCGCAACCGGTCGCACTGGATCTCGCCCGCTTTGTGGGCAGGCAGCCGGTCGAAATGCTCGGGTATGTCCCGTTTCCGGAGATTGGAGCGCAACCGTATCCGCTGACGCTGGCTCCGTACAGCTTTTTGTGGCTGGAGATTCAACCGGTGCTTCGTGCAGCAGAGCCCGCGACGGTGGAGAGCAAGGCTGTGACGGCTGAAGTGAAACCGGCAACAGCAGCTTCGTTTACCGTGGAAGGCATTCTAGAGCCCGACGCACAGATGTTCCTGCAGCAGGTTTTACCGAGTTACATTGCGGGGCAGCGGTGGTTCGGCGGCAAAGCGCGCACGATCGGTTCGGTGCGTGTGATGTCTTCAACGCGCGTTCCGTCGAGCTCGGCGGCGCTGTCGACAGTTGAGGTCAGCTACAAGAATGAACCAAGCACAACCGCAGACATATACCAGATTCCGCTCGCGGTCGCTTCGGGAGCGCAGGCCGACGACATTCGGGTGAACTCCCCGCGCGCGGTGATTGCGCCGCTGGACAACAGCCAGAAAGGATCCGTGCTCTTTGATGCGACCGCGGACGAAGGCTTCCGCAAGGCACTGCTGAGGATGGTTGTCGAGAGCGATGCGACTGGCCAGCGAGAGGCGCCGGCGCTGCTCGGCGCGCACTCGCGGGAGCTGAACGCGAAGCCTTTGCTCGAGGCGAGTTCGAAGGTGGGGTCGGCGGAGCAGTCGAACACCAGTTTGATTTTCGATGAGCTGGCGATTCTCAAACTGTTCCGCAGACTCGGCCCGGGCGAGAATCCCGAGGTGGAGATGACGCGATTCCTCACCGAGACCGCTCACTTTCAGCACATTCCCGCGTATCTTGGTGACCTGCATCGAGCGAGCGACCGTGGGACGATTGCATTCCTACAGGCTTTTGCGCGCAACGAAGGCGACGGATGGGCGTGGACGCTCGAAGAGCTCGGGCGATACTACGAGTCGGTCGCGGGATCTCCGGCCCCGACGCTCGAAGCCACGCACGATGTCCTGCCCGAGGCACGGGAACACGCCGGCCTCTACCTGGATGCGGCGTATCTTTTGGGCAGGCGGACCGCGGAGCTGCATCTTGGTCTGGCGACGCAGACGAAGGATGTGGCCTTCCAGGCCGAGCCATTCACCGGCGAGGACCTTGCGACGGAACGGGAGAGGATTGATCAGCAGGTCACCTCAGCTCTGGCTGCGCTGGAACGTACATTGGCGACGTCAGAGCAGGAGTTGCCGCAAGAGACTGTGAAGCTGGCGCAGGAGGTCCTGGCACGACGCGGAAGCGTGAAAGAGCGGCTCGCTGAGCTGAGCGGTGATCCGTCGCGGTTTGGGCAACGTATTCGCATCCACGGCGACCTTCACCTGGGCCAGCTGCTGCGGGCGCGCACAGATTTTCTCTTCGTGGATTTTGAGGGAGAGCCGGCCCGGTCGTTAGAAGAGCGCCGGAGAAAGCAGTCACCGCTGCGCGATGTTGCGGGCATGCTGCGCAGCTTCAGTTATGCGGCTCAAGCGGCTCTCGGAAGGCACATTCTGAGACGACCGGAGCACAGCTCTACGCTGGAGCCGTGGGCGACGCTATGGGAGCGCTCGGTCTCGGCCGAGTTCGTGCGAGGCTATCGCGATGCGATGGGCGCCAGTCCGTTGTCGGCGTCTGTGGAGAAGGCGCAGGTACTTCTAAGAGCACTGTTGCTGGAAAAGGCATGCTATGAACTGGCGTACGAGTTGAACAACCGGCCGACGTGGCTGCATATCCCGCTTGTGGGTGTGCGTGAACTCCTGGGGTGAACGGCATAGACTCTGGTTAGGGCATCCTAGTTGCAGAAGGCATCGCAGGCACTGGTTTCTATGGCATCTTCTTCCAGCATCGAAGGCTTCGGCGTTCCGCAAGAGGTTGTTGCAACCGAGCGGAGCGCGCAAACGGGCGGGTCTCCGCGCCTGCTTTTGTGCGTGCCATCGCTTCCGGAGAATGTGTTGTCTGGATTGCTTGCGGACCTGGCGACCGTGTTTCGACAGGATGAAGTGCTGATCGCGTCTCCGGATCTTGAGGAGCCGGAGTCTGCACGAGCGTTGCCGCTGACGATCTTTGACGGAACACGCGTGCGCAGTGACTGGGTTTTGACGGCCGGTGACTACATGGCGGCCAACGAACTCGCACAGCGACACGATGCGGCGCATGTGCTCCTGCTGGGTGCGGACGTCTGTGCGTTGCCGGCGGCAGCGATTCGTGAGATGGCGGATAAGATTGCTGGAGGCATAGACCTGATCGTGCCAGCGTATTCTTTGGGCGCGCATGATGGCCTCGTAACCTCGGCATTTCTGTATCCGCTGACGCGGTCACTGTTCGCGGCAAACATTCGATTCCCCCTGCCGATGGACGTGGGGATGTCGCGCCGGATGACAGAACGGATGGCGGCGGTGGCCCAGCGCCAAACTGCATCGCAATCGGACGCGCTGTTGTGGCCCGTCGCCGAGACTGCAACAGCGGCATTCAGTGCGCGCCAGGTAGATTGCGACGCGCCGAGCCCTCCAGCGCCCGCTACATCCGACTTCAACACGCTGTTTGTCAGTGTGGCGGGAGGCATCTTTGCGGATATCGAGGCGAAGGCGTCTTTCTGGCAACGGTCGCGCGGGCCGGCAGTCCCCCTGCGCGAAGCTCGGCCGATGCAGCAGACCGAGAGCAGCGATCTCGCAGAAGAGGTTCCAGGCATGGTCGAAGCGTTTCGTCTGGCCCATAGAAATCTGCAAGAGATTTGGGCGCTGGCGCTCCCGCCACAGTCGCTGCTTGCGTTGAAGAAGTTGTCAATTGCGGAGCCGGCGGCATTCACGATCGCGCCCGCGCTGTGGGCACGGCTCGTGTATGACTTTGCGCTCGCGTTTCATTTGCGGTCATTGAACCGCGGCCATCTTCTGGGCGCGTTCACTCCGGTGTACCTGGCGTGGGTGGCCTCCACGCTGCGGACTGCGACCGACGATGCGAGTGCAGCAGCACATCGCGAGGAGACGGCCGCGGCCTTTGAACGTGAGAAGCCTTATCTGGTGGCGCGCTGGCGCTGGCCGGATCGGTTTAATCCATGACAATCGTGCTTCAACTCGTCTATGGCTTGCGCCAGGGACTTCCAGAGTCCGGAAAGGAATGGATGATGGGTCAGCAGATCGAATTTGCGCTTCGGCAATCCATGCATCGTGTGCTGGTGGTGTTGGTAAGCTTTCTTCCCGGCCTGCTCGCGTTTCTTGTTGCGGTGATTCTCTTTGCGTTGGTGGGAGCGATCATCGCCGGGGTGGTTCGGCGAATTTTGACAATGGCGCGCTTTGATGAGCGGCTGGGGAGAGGTGCGGGAAACAGCGCGCCGGCGAGCCTGTTCGAGTGGACATCGAATCAGCCTCCATCGCGCCTGGTGGCTCGCGCGCTCTTCTGGCTCTGCACACTGGTGGGGGTCGCGATTGGCATCTCGGCGTTCGGGGCCTCCTATTCTTCTGATTCACAGGTGCCGATCTTCCTGTTGCCCTATCTGACGCATGTGATTGGTGCGGTGCTGATTCTCTTTGCAGGCACAGTGATCGCACGTTTTCTTGCGCGCTCGGTTCTCATCGGCGCGGTGAACGCACAGTTGCAGTATGCGCGGATTCTCTCGCTCGGAGTGAAGTGGCTGGTGTTGGTCTTGACGGCGGCGATGGCGCTGGATCATCTGCAAGTGGGCGGCGCGATTGTGAGTCTGGCGTTCGGAATTCTCTTCGGAGGGATCGTTTTGACGCTTTCACTGGCTGTGGGGCTTGGGTCGCGAGAACTTGTCAGCAGGTCGATTGAGCGCACCATGGAGCGGCCAAGCGGGACTTCGGAGGCAGCCACTCAGCGGGCTGCGGATGCGCAGTCCCGCTCACGCCTTCGGCACTTCTGAACGCAACGCGTGACGTGGAAGCGGCTTTCGTACTATTCTCTTCGGATATCTAAAGCCGCACCACGGGGACTATGGCAGAGCATCACAACATTCTGGGGACCTCTCCTTTGCGGAAGGAAGGCCGTGCGAAGGTGCTCGGCCAGGCGAAGTATGTCGATGATCTGAGCCTTCCCGGAATGTGGCACGGAGCGACGGTGCGTTCCGCGATTGCGCGGGGCCGGATTCGAGCAATTCACTTTGCACCGGGGATTGACTGGTCGGGGTTCGCGATTGTGCGGGCCAGCGACATCCCGGGCGAGAATACGATCGTCCATCTGACCAAGGACCATCCCTGCCTGGCGGCGAAAGAGGTGAACCATCCGGAAGAGCCGATTCTGCTGCTTGCGCATCGCGAGAAAGCTGCGCTCCTGGCGGGCGTTGCCGGCGTCCGGATTGAGTATGACGAACGTCCCGGCGTGTTCACGATCGAAGAGTCGGAGCAGGCCGTCGCCAACAACGATGTAGCGAGGATCATCTGGGAGGGTAGTGAGTACGGCGGAACGGCCAACTGCTTCAAGCAGTACGTGCTTTACTCGGGCGAGGCGAGCGAGACAGAGGATGGTCTGGCCGCTGCATTTGGAGGGGCAGACTACATCGTCGAGGGCGAGTATCACACGGGCGCGCAGGAGCAGCTCTACATCGAACCTAATGGCGTCATCGCCACCTGCGAAAAGGATGAACGGGGCAATGTGACCAGCGTATGCGTGCAGGGATCAATGCAATGCCCATACTACCTGGTGCACGCGTTGACCTTGATCTTCAAGCTGCCGGAAGAAAAGTGCAGGGTGATCCAGACGGAGACCGGAGGCGCCTTCGGAGGAAAAGAAGACTTTCCGTCTGTCATCGGGTCACACGCAGCGCTGCTTGCCATGAAGTCCGGTCATCCGGTGAAGATGGTCTACGACCGGGCTGAAGATATGGCCGCGACGACGAAGCGGCACCCATCGCGCACGAGGCACCGCACCGCGGTATCGAAGGACGGCACGCTGCTCGGATGTGAGATTGAAATTGCACTGGATGGTGGTGCTTATGCAACTCTGTCGCCGGTTGTTCTTTCGCGCGCGACGATTCATGCGCCGGGACCATATAAATGGCCGTTTGTGCGGGTACGAGCAAAGGCCATGGCGACGAACCTGCCGCCGCATGGAGCATTTCGAGGGTTTGGTGCGCCTCAGTCGTTGTTTGCTCTCGAGCGCCACATGGATAAGGTCGCGCGAGTTGTCGGACTCACACCGGAGGAGTTCCGTCGTCGCAACTTCCTAGTCACGGGAGATCGGACTGCGACAGGGCAGTTGTTGACTGACCCAGTGGATATGCAACACCTTATGACGCGGGCTCTTAATGAGAGCGACTATCACGCGAAGCTGGCGCGATTCGCCGAAGAGAACAGAGGGTCGGCCATCAAACGTGGGATGGGGATCGCGGCGTTCATGCATGGCTCGGGATTCACGGGCTCAGGCGAACGCAGGCTTAACTCTCTAGTCCAGGTTGAGCTTCTGCCGGGCGGGCGGCCGCAGATACTCGTTTCCTCTACAGAGTTTGGGCAAGGCACAAATACGATTCTGTGCCAGGTGGCTGCGCAGACGTTGCGAGTTCCTTACGAGCAGGTGGTCATTGCACAGCCGGATACACGGATGGTTCCGAACTCAGGCCCAACCGTTGCCAGCCGCACCGCGATGATCGTGGGAAAGCTTGTGGAGCGCGCAAGTACGCAACTACTGGAGATGTTGCGCGTTGATGGTGGATTGCCGTTGAATCACACGCCTGAGCAGTTCATGAAGGCGGGGACGGCCTATCTCGATAAGCATGGATCGCTGCGCTGCGCTGCTCGTTATGAACCTGTGCGGCCGGTTGAATGGGATGACGAACTATTCCACGGGGATGCTTATCCAGCCTACGCATGGGCCGTCTACGTTGCGGAGGTCGCGGTCGATCTGAATACGTACAGCGCGTCTGTAACGCGCTTCGATGCGGTGCAGGAGGTCGGGCGGATTATGCATCCGGTGCTGGCAAAGGGGCAGATCGAGGGCGGCGTGGCGCAGGCTATCGGCTATGCACTGTATGAAAAGTGCGTATGGAAGGATGGCCGCATGATGAATAACCAGATGACGAACTACATCATGCCAACGAGCGCTGATCTGCCCGAGATTCATGTTCATTTTGAGGAGGTTCCCTGTGTGCACGGACCGGGCGGCGCCAAGGGGATTGGCGAGTTGCCGATGGATGGACCTGCGCCGGCGATTTTGAATGCTATCGAGAACGCGACCGGCCTGAGCTTTGATTCGATTCCGTTGCTGCCGGAAGACATTTTCGAAAAAGTTAGCGGCTTTACAGATCGGGAACATGGTGGAAGCAGAGAGCTCGATCCGGACAGGCAAGGCGAGTTTCTTCCGGAGGTGAACGCATGAACTCCAAGGTTCAACTGACGGTGAACGGCGAGCAGCACCGGATCGATGTGCCGCCGATGAAGCGCCTGCTGGATGTACTGCGTGAGGACCTTCATCTGACAGGGACAAAGGAAGGTTGTGGCGAGGGAGAGTGCGGAGCGTGCGCGGTGTTAATGAACGGAGAGCTCGTTAACTCGTGCCTGGTTCCCGCACTTCAGGCCAACGGCTCCAGGCTTTGCACGATCGAGGGTGTGTCAACTGAAGGGCGCCTGCATCCCATTCAGCAATGTTTCCTTGAGAAGGGTGGAGCGCAATGCGGGATCTGCACGCCGGGTATGATTCTCGCGACGCACTACCTGCTGGACAAACACCCAACGCCGACGCTCGAACAGATTCAAGAAGGACTCGCAGGGAATTTGTGCCGGTGTACGGGCTACATGCGGATCTTCGAGGCGGTACAGAAGGCTGCTGAGGCACAACATGCGTTCTGACGTGACAGGATACGAGCTGAGCGCTCCGCTGAATCTTCAGGCTGTGCTTACGCAGATCGCCTCGGAGCCTGGACGGCATGCGCTTCTGGCGGGTGGCACGGAGCTGATGGTGGCGCTGAACACGGGCCGGCTCGGCTCGCGGTCGCTCATCTCAATTCAACATCTGCGCGAATTGCGATTCATCCGAGTTACTGCGGATGCTGTAGTTATTGGCGCAGGGACAACGTTCACGGATATTCGCCGGAATGAGACCATTGCGCGCGAACTGCCGATGCTGGTGCAGGCTGCGTCGTGGACGGGCTCGATCGCAAACCAGAACCGAGGCACACTAGGGGGGAACATCTGCAACGCGTCGCCTGCGGCCGATACTCCACCGGCGTTGCTGGCGTACAACGCGAGCGTGACACTGGTGAGTGTGCGAGGTGAGCGGACAGTGCCCTACAGCAAGTTTCATCTGGGGTACAAAACGACCGTCATGGAGCCGGATGAAATTCTTTACTCGGTGAGTGTGCCGCGCGCCTATGACGGTTGGCGGCAATACATTCGCAAGGTCGGAACGCGCAACGCACAGGCGATCTCGAAGACAGCGTTGGCGGGGATGGCGCTGATCCACGAGAGTCAGATCCAGGAGATTCGGATTGGAGCCGCTTCATTGGCAGACCGGCCGTTGCGCTGCGTGGGGGCCGAGGAGTCGGTGCGCGGGCGGTCGCTCGCGGAAGGCGACCTGGACAAGACGGTTCGGCTTGGGCGTGCAGCGCTTGCTGCAGAGGCTAAGCCTATCGA
>DATNGO010000238.1:0-17640 GCA_035605855.1 Acidobacteriaceae bacterium
GTGGCCGCAACAACCAGGATCGCGCCGTCCATCTGCGCCGCGCCCGTGATCATGTTCTTGATGTAGTCGGCGTGGCCCGGGCAGTCCACGTGCGCATAGTGCCGGTTCTTGGTCTCGTACTCCACGTGCGAGGTCGAGATCGTGATACCGCGCTCGCGCTCTTCGGGCGCGTTGTCGATCGTGTCAAACGAACGGAACGCGTTCTTCGGGTTGTGCTTGGACAACACCTTCGTGATCGCCGCCGTCAACGTCGTCTTGCCGTGGTCAATATGACCAATCGTCCCCACGTTCACATGCGGCTTGCTGCGATCAAATTTTTCCTTCGCCATGACTAACCTTCTCCCTCAGGGGCTAAAGCCCCGATTTATTACCAAACCTGACCGGCGTGGCTAAAGCCACGCCCTTTCAAAACCTTGTCGATTTCTTATGCCTCAGTAATAGGCGTAGAGCTTGAAGTACTTGTCGCGCAGCGAGGGCTCAACGTGCTCGAGCGACGCGAGGTAGAACTCGCGAATCTGGCCCTGGTCGCCATCGGTCAGCTTCTCGTACTCAGTGGCCGCGTTTACGCCCAGCTTGCCGCCGTTCAATACCGATTCGAAGTCACGGATGCGGAGGGTGGAGCGCTCCAGCGAGCGCAGAAATTTCTCCACGTTGTACGCGGCAAAGGAGCTCTCGATCGCCGACTTCACGGTGCGGAAGGTTGGCTCATCGTCGATGATGACGGGAGGACGCTCATACAACGCGTGCGAACGGTCGACCTGGCTGAAATCTGTATGTGGTTGTGACATGCGTCTCCGGACTGCTTATCTCGAAAATCTGGAGCGGGAGACGGGAATCGAACCCGCGACCAACAGCTTGGAAGGCTGTGACTCTACCACTGAGTTACTCCCGCCCAAAAACAGCCGCTAGCTGCTAGCTCCTAGCTTCTAGCTCGTCTTACGCTCCCGCTATTTGCCTTGGCTGGAAGCTAAAGGCTAGAAGCTGGAAGCTGAATCCTGGAGCTGATGATGGGGCTTGAACCCATGACCTCTCCCTTACCAAGGGAGTGCTCTACCACTGAGCTACATCAGCCTTCCTTCGAATCGCTTTCGCG
This sequence comes from Acidobacteriaceae bacterium, assembly GCA_035605855.1. Lineage (GTDB taxonomy): Bacteria > Acidobacteriota > Terriglobia > Terriglobales > Acidobacteriaceae > Granulicella. The sequence continues at coordinate 1,094 of DATNGO010000238.1, forward strand.
ATTCACTTTGGGCTAAAGCCCAAAGCTACGCTACATCACCCCATCTTACGCGCGCGCTGCCAACCGATCAGCACACGTGCCGCAAAAAACCCAAGCAGCACCCAGGCCAACTGCTGCACCTTGCCGGGGTCGATCGTGCGCCATACCAGCAGCGCCAGAACGCCCAACACCGCCAGCGCGACAATCATACGGCCCGTGCTGGCGGGCGCCATTCTCGAAGGACCCTTACTCATCTGGTCCTCCGCTCCAAGATGATGGTGCACAGGGGAGGATTCGAACCTCCGTAGCGCGTTGCGCGGCAGATTTACAGTCTGCTGCCATTAACCACTCGGCCACCTGTGCCCCGCCTGCCTGCCTGAAGTCTTCCGGAGAGCCCTTCGCCCGGCGTACCGGCTGCCGCCCAGAAACTCTGGTGCGTCAGAACGGAGGCTATGGGCTGGCGAACACTCGAGAGGAGAAATCCTGACAAGCAGTACAACCAAACTCTTCTCTGCACCGCTTCGCGACCTGAGTCGCGCCGGAGACTGGAGCTGGCGAAGGGATTCGAACCCCCGACCGCCTGATTACAAATCAGGAGCTCTACCAGCTGAGCTACGCCAGCCTGATTCCGAAACCCACACGGCAAATCGCCGAACGGGCGCAAACAGCACAGCGCGCTGCCAGAATGCGCAGCGCTGAATATGACTTTACCATAGGGAGCCCGCGAGGCACACCTCACTCGCCGCACACCTCACTCGCCGCACACTTCACTCGCCGAGGTCATAGGATCTCCCCGCAGAGACCTCGCTCAATCCACGTCGCGCGAGGCGCCTGGCGGGATGTCACCACAATCAGTCTGCACAAAGTGTGCATCGCTGATGATGTTGATCGGCGTCGTGCGACCACCCATGGCCATGGAGATCTGGATGGTGGTATGCACCTGGTCCGTGCCGGTGAAGTTCGCCTGCACGTGGCCGGTCCCGCTAACGCCGTTCGGCATCGTGCAGCTTACGTCCGCGGTCAGGCTGTTGCCGGTCACGACGCGATTGGTGACCGTGCACCCGTCCGGCACCCGGGTGACCTCCTCCTGATAGCTTTCGGGCGTTACACAAGCCCGGGACTTCATGGTGGATCGTGCCGTGCTCACCGAGGAGGTCGCCTCCCACAAACCCATCTTGATCGGCGGCGAGGAAGGCAACTTCAACGGTGCTGGCGCCGTGTCCATCGGCTTTGGCTTGCTGTTCTGTGTCTGCGGAACCGCCAGAATCAGAACCAGCGGACCCGAAAGAATGAGCTTCGAAAGCATGGCACGAACTCCTGGATCGAGATCGCCTGCAGCCCGGCCCGAAATCCGCCGAAACGATTCGTCTACTGTGTCATATCCCCGGCCCTATGCGCCATGACGTGCTGCGTGTACGAACGGCGCCTTTATCCCTCGTCTTAATAGAAGCAGTCCGAGGTTTGCCGCGATGTATCCCGATGCCATCTTTGAAATCTGCAGCTTTCTTCTGCCGTCCCTGCCCTGTCCCGCCGTCGGTGATAGCATGAGGCGCATGGCGCTCCGCCATTCGCGAGTTCGTTCCGGTCCCTTGGGCTATGTCTCCCTGCTCGGCGCCTTTCTCTTTGCGGTTCTATTGTTTGGCTCTGCATCCTCTGTTGCCCAGACGGCAATCTCCGACGACGGCCCGATTCAGCCCTCGAGCGACGTCTCCAGGCCACACTTCATCGACAACGACGCCATCATCAAGATGAGCAAGGCCGGCCTCGACGACAAGGTCATTGTCCAGACCATCCAGACGCAGCCCGGTCACTACGACACCTCGCCGGACAATCTGATCTCGCTCAAGAATGCGGGCGTCTCGGAGCAGGTCATCGCCGCCATGCAGGCCCGCAGCGCCGGCCTGGCCTTCCACGCCTCCGAGAAGATCAACCCCGCGCCACTGTCTGCCGGGGTCGATGAGATCGGCATCTACTACCAGGAAAAGAGAACCGGCGAGTGGCTTCCGCTGAAGACCGAACGTGTTCAGTTCAAATCCGGCGGCTGGCTGAAGAGCACCGCCACTTACAACATCATCAAACAGGACATGAACGGCCATCTCGATGGCGCGCAGTCTCCGCTCTCCCTGCCCACCGGCGTCAACATTCTCATCTACGCGCCGGCCGGCACGCAGGCCGAGGAGTACGACCTGATCCGTTTCCGCGAGCACCCCAACGGCCGCGAATTTCGCGTGAAGACCGGCGGCGTCATGCACTCCGAGAGCGGCTCACAGCGCGACGAGATCGAGTTTCATCCCCACAAAATCGCTCCGCAAATGTATGTCTTCACCATTCCCGCAGACATTCAGAAGGGGGAATACGGTGTGCTTCCACCGGGCTCCTCGAACGTCCCCGGCCTCTCCAACGCCGGCAAGATCTTCACCTTCTCTATTCGTGAGTAGCTTGAACTTCCTATCCTTGAATATCCCGACTCCTTCCTCCGTGACCAACTGATGCGACGACGCACGTGGATCTCTCTTGTCATCGCGCTCGCCGTCCTGGGAGCGCTCGCCGTTGCCCTTTATCTCCGCGCCAAGGCGCCGCCAGAGGCAGCGCGCCTTCTGCCGGAAAGCGACGCGATCATCTACGTCAACCTCAAGCCGCTGCGCGCCGCCACGCATTTCGACCAGGCGCAGGTCCCGCGTAGCGCCGACCTCCAGCGCTTCATCGACAAGACCGGCATCGTGCCCGAGCGCGACCTCGACGCGGCGGCCTTCGCGCTCCATCGCATGGACAACCCGCGCGGACCGAACGGCCCCGTCGCTTATTCCGAAGTCTTCGTCGGCCGCTTTGACGGGCAGCGCCTCGCGCAGTATCTCTCGAGCATCGCCAGTTCGCAGGAGACCTACGCGGGGCAGACCATCTATACCGTCCCCGTCGAAGGCCGCCAGCTTCGCGTCGCGCAGCTGGGCTTTGACATGATCGCGGCCTCCAACACGCCGACGCCTGAACAGATCCATTCGATTCTGGACCGCTCGCGCGCCTCGGCCGTCAGTTCGCCCGGCTCCTCGCTGCTTGCCGCGCGTTTTCATGATGTGCCGCTGCTCGCGCAGGCCTGGGGCATCGGCCGCATCGGCCTTCCCTTCTCGCGCAACGGACACATTTCCTTCCTCGGCCTGCAACTTCCCGTCGCGGCGGAGAGCGATCTTGTCGCGAGCATCCGCTGGACTACCGCCGTTCCCCTGCACGGCGGCTCGGCCGAGCTCCGGGTCGAGGAGTTCGTTGCCGATCCGCTCGACGCGGAGCGCACCGTCAACGCGCTCAACACCTTGCTCAGCATCGTGCGCGGCATTGCCAGCGCCCAGCCGCCCCGCGGCCCCGCCGACGCCGCCCTCCGCCAGGTGCTGGACTCTGCCACCCTGGTGCACCATGGCGACCACGCCGTGCTGCACGCGTCCGCCACCCTCGATCAGCTGAAAGCGATCCTCTCCGCGCACGACCCAGCCTCTGCAGCCACCGAGCCCGCGACCTCATCCAATCCAGCAGAGTCGAAGTAAGTCGAAGTAATAAGCTCTTTCTCAAACCTGTCTACTAAAAGCTTGTTGTGAGGTTGTAGATGCCTAAGCTGAGCCAGCTTAATATTCTTGTCTTCCTCGCCGCCCTCTGCGGGCTCGCCCTTTCCGCGACGGCACAGCAGCCCCTTCTTACCGGACAATCCGCCTTCACTGACTACGCGCAGCAGGCGCCCGGCGTGCGTCACAAGATCACGCTCGCGGATCTTCCCGCGCCTAACGCTGCCGAAGCCGTCGACAACGGCCCCCAGGTCATCCCAAAACCCGCGGACGCCTGGCCCACCGCGCCCGCCGGCTTCAAGGTCACCCTCTACGCCGGCGGCGACTCCACGCCCATGCAGCGCAGCGAGAACCGCCGCGAGACCCACCCCGCCGTCTCAGGCACCTTCGTCATGCCGCGCCTGATCCGCTTCGCGCCCAACGGCGACCTCTTTCTCTCCGACTCGCAGGCCGGCACCGTCTTCGTGCTTCGCGGCGTCTCTCCCGACGGCAAGGCGCAGACGATCGAAAAGTTTGCCACCGGCCTCGACCACCCCTTCGGCATCGCCTTCTATCCGCTTGGCGCCAACCCGCAGTGGGTCTACGTGGGCAACGCGACCACAATCCAGCGCTTCCCGTATCACAACGGTGACCTCCACGCGACGGGCGCGGCGCAGACCGTCGTGCCCAACATTCCCGGCTACGCGCAGCTTCGCGGCGGCGGGCACTGGACACGCGACGTCGTCTTCACGGCCGACGGCAAGCACATGCTCATCAGCGTCGGCTCCGCCTCCAACGTTGACGACGCCGACACCCATCCCCGCGAGTTTCACCGCGCCGACGTACTCGAGTACACGCCGGATGGCAAGTTCGAAGAGGTCTACGCACACGGCATCCGCAACTGCGTCGGCGAGGCCATCAACCCGCAGACGCACGAGCTCTGGTGCTCGGTCAATGAGCGCGACAACCTCGGCAACCACCTTGTGCCGGACTACGTCACCAGCGTGCCTGAACACAGCTTCTTCGGCTGGCCCTGGTACTACATGGGCGGCCATCGCGATCCGCGCCGGGAAGACCCATGCGCCAACGGTACCGGCCCCAACCCGCAGCTCGCCAAGCCGCTAACCGACGCCCAAGCCAAAGACTGCAAGCGTGAAGACATCGGCAAGTCCGTCCGCACGCCTGACGTCCTCGTGCAGCCGCACACGGCCTCGCTGGAGATGAACTTCTATCCCGAGCAGAAGAGTTCATTCCCATCCAGCTATGACGGCGGTGCCTTCGCCGCCGAGCATGGCTCCTGGAACCGCAAGAACCGCGCCGGCTACAACGTCATCTTCATCCCCATGAAGAACGGCCATGCCACCGGCGAGTACGACGACTTCCTCGATGGCTTCGTTACCAGGGACGGGCAGGTTTGGGGTCGTCCCGTTGGCGTCGCGGTCGCACCGGACGGCTCGCTCTTCGTCACCGATGACGGCTCGCGCAGCGTGTGGCACGTCGTCTACACCGGCAAGTAGCTCGCAACACGTCCTAATCCTGACAACGTTCCCTCCGCAATAAATCCGCGCCATTCACACGCGCCTGCCGTATCATGCGCGCATGACGAGCCGGACAATCTGTGCTCTCCTCTGCTCGGCGGCGTTCCTCACCGGCACGCCGCGCGTTCTGTGCGCCCAGACAACTTCGCCCAACACAAAGCTCATTTCCGCGCGAGCCCTCTACTACACGCCCACTGTGCAAGGTCTCAAGTCTTTCCGCTGCACCGTCGACTTCGACTGGAAGGACTTCCTCACTCGCTACTCCGGCACCGACGTGAAAGACGACAACTCTCTCCTGCAATATCTGCACAGCATTCATCTCGCCGTCGCCGACGACCTCAACGGCGATGGCAAGCTCGAATGGGCTACCTCCGCCGCGACACCCAAGGGCAAGGAAGACTCCGTCGCGAAGATGAAAGACGGCATGCAGCAGATGATGGTCGGCTTCTTCACCTCCTGGAACGCCTACATGAACGGCAACATGGTGCCTGTGCCTGACTCCACCACTACCGTCACCGACAACGCCGATGGCTTCCGCCTGCACGCCGCCTCCGAAGGCGCGGACGTCACCGAGCTCTTCGATAAGAATTTGCTTCTCACCGAAGCCCATGTCGTGCAGCCCGCCAGCGACGTCCACGCCTATCCCACCTACGCCGACACAACCGACGGCCGCGTCATCTCTGCCATTCGCACGGTCTTCCGGCAGCCGCCGACCGCGCCTCCGGCCGAGCTCAACATCCGTGTCTCCTATACGCCCGTGCAAGGCTTCCGCATTCCGGACACGCTCAGCTACGAGCTCAAGAACGTGGGCTCCTTCGAGTTCAAGTTCTCAGCCTGCTCGGTGCAGAAGACCGACAAGGCACCGGATAAGGCGCCAGATAAGGCCCCGGATAAGACCCCGGACAAGGCTCCGGCGAATCAGCAAGTCAGCGCCGTCTCCTGGAGACCTGTACGACTAACCTCCTGACTCGCTGACTCGCTCTTCTCAGCCTGCTTCCAGCATCCTTCCCTGCTTCTGCTTCAGCTCGTCCAGCAGCCGCTCGATTTTCTCGTCGCGCTCCAGCTTCTCAAAGCGGTCCACAAGCGTATCGCCTGAAACCGCGCCATTGCCCAACTGCCTGGCGGCATAGTTCTCCGCCTCCTCGGCACCGATGCGCGCCTTCATCCGTGTGATCGCGCTCCCTCTGGCAACAGAACCGACGGTCACGCCCGTCACCTTCTCCTGTGCCGCGGTCGCCTTGCCGACCATCCTTGCTCTCCTGTGCTCGGCCACCAGAAGTTCGCACTGCGCCTGCGTCTCCTTCAGCTTCTGCTGCAGCTTGTTGTAGGTCGTGCGCAGCGCATCGGCCTCTGCGCTCTGATCGGTCACCTGCCGGGCGAATGCCTCCGCCATGCCGTCGTGGCTCAGCCCCCGCTCCAGCGCCAGACGCGCCAGCTCGTCCTCGTTCTTCTCGACAGCGAGCTCCGCCTTCCTGCGCCAGCCATCCGCGGTCTCACGCTGCTCGACGGCTTTCTTCTCCAGCAGGTGCTGATCCGCAATCGCAATCGCCACCTGCGTCTTCACCTGGAGCAGCTGGTTCTCCATGTCCGTCAGCAGCTGCTTCAGCATCTTCTCCGGGTCCTCCGCGCGATCGATCAGGTCATTCACGTTCGCGCGCAGCAGCGTCGCAACTCGTTCCATAAGTCCCATGATGTTCTCCTTCCAGCCGTGCTCCGTTAGTTGTCGTTGGTCTCCGTCGCGCCTTCGAGCATCGCCGTGCTCCCAGGTCCGGGAGATCCAGAAGATCCATTCGAAGAAACTCCGTTCGGCCTCGCCGACATGCTCTTTACGTTGGTCATCAGCTCCTTCAGATTCATGCCGCTCAGCGCCTCAAACAGCGCCGGCACCTGCGCGGCAATCTCCGTCATCTCGCCCGTCAGCTTGTGCGCGCCCGTCGTCTTCCCGTCACCCGTGGACACAATCGTGATCTTGTCTACGTTCGCCAGCGGCTCGCTCATCGCGCGCACGATGTCCGCAAGGTTCGTGATCAGCTTGTCGACGACCGCGGCCTGCGACCACTCCTGGTACGCCGCAGCCTTCACGTTCATCGCCTTCGCTTCGGCATCGCCCTTCTGGAAGATGATCGAAGCCTCGGCCTCGCCCTGCGCCCGAATCGCCGTCGCCCTGCCTTCGGCCTCAGCCACCAGCCGCGACTTCTCGGCGTTGGCCATGTTCTCGATCCGCTGCTTCTCGATCTCCGACTTCTTCAGCACAGTGGCGATCAGTTCCTTCTCGTTGCGCTGGATCTCGGCCTCCTGCACCTTCACCTGCGCCTCTTTTTCAATCTGCTGCACCTTCACCTGTTCGGCGATAACCTTCTGCTGCATCACGTTCGTCTGCAGCTCATAGGACTTGTCCGCCGTCGCCTGCTGACGCTTCGCCGTCTCAGTAAACTGCGCCTTCTGCACGTCGAGATCACGCTGCGCCTCTGCCTGCTTCGCCAGCGACATCGTCTCCGCGAGCACGCGCTCCTGGTCCGCCGTCGCCTTCGCCACCGCGGCTTCGCGCAGTGCAATCGCGCGCCGGATCGCCGTATCGCGCTCCGCTTCCACTGCCGCAATCTCCGCGTCGCGCTTGATGCGTGCAACGTCGGGCCGGCCCATGTTGGTGATGTACTCGTTCTTGTCGCGCACTTCCTTGATGGTGAAGCTCACCACCACGAGCCCCATCTTGCTCATGTCCTCGGCGCAGGTCGCGCGCATGCGCTCGCCCACCATTTCAGGCTCTTTCACAATCTGCTCAACAGTGAGCTGGCCGATGATGCCGCGCAGATGGCCTTCCATTACCAGCCGGATCAAGCCTTCGCGCTCCTGCGGCGTCTTGTTCAGAAACTGCTCGGCCGCGGTCATGATGCTCTCCTGGTCGGATCGCACCTTGATCTGCGCCACAGCTTCCACCGTCACCGCCACGCCCTGCCTCGTGTAGAGATCCTGTTGCGGCGCCACGTCGAAGCTCATCAGCTCCAGCGAGAGGGAGCGCGCATGCTGCACCATCGGATAAACGAGCGCGCCATGGCCGATGATTACCCTCGGTCCACCCAGGCCGTAGCGAATGATCGCCTCATTCGGCCCAGCCTTGCGATACATGCGCGCCAGCGTGCTCATGATCACGAGCAGCGCCAGCACCATCAATCCAATCATCACGATTTCGTTATTCGACATACCATTCCTTTCTCAAACTTCCGGCGAACAGTCGCCTTCACATCTTCCTCAGTTGCAGCAATGAAATCACCGCACTCCCGAGCACCATCACCAGCAGAACAAGCGGAAGCAAGGTATTGGCTTTGGCTCCGTAACGCCCCACGATTCCGCCGCACAACACCATCGTCCAAATCCCGGCGGCGATCAGATTCGCGCCGGCGTGCCGATTCGCCTCATACCAGATCTGAGGATTCGACATCGTCTTGGCCGTGCGAAATCCGTAAATCCAATTCGGCGGCACAAGACCCACCACCAGCGGGATCGAAACCGCAATCAGCACAAGAGGCAGCCAGAACTCATAGAGCCCGATCATTCGCTTCCCTCCCGGCTGCTCAAACGCGACTCGCCTTCCAGCAGCCCATGTGCAAACTCATCCCAACGCTGCACGTACGCCACGCCCTTCGCGTGCCGCATCACAATCACTTCAGCGCCGCGCTCAATCGCCGATCCATCCTCCGACCGCACCACCGCCGACCAGCGCGAGCCGTTCTGCGAATACAGCATCTCGCCGGCGCCGTTGATCGGGATGCCCCCGCTCAGCTTGCCGACCACGCCGACGATATCCGTATCCGCCGCCTCCAGCGTCTTCTCCTTCGCCAGCAGCACGCGGCTCAGGAACAGGAACACGACCGACGCTCCCGCAAGCCCGCTCAACGCAGACAGCAATAACACCAGCGCATTCGAGAACACGCTGCCGTGATGCAGCAGATATCCCGTGCCTCCGAACCAGCACAGAAACGCGACAACCGTGAAGCCGTTCAGCGGCGACATCTGCGCCGCGTGATGCACCCCCGCGCTCAACGAAGCTCCACGGTGCACTGCGCCCCCATGGTGATGCCCCGCGTGCAGGCGGAAGTGCCCGAAGTGCAGATGCCCGAAGCCGCTGAAGAACGCAAGCAGGCTCAGCACCAGCCCCACGACAAAACACGTCAGATAGATCGCTTCCCAATCGAAGGTGATCATCGCTTCGACCCTCCACGTCTTTCCTTTGAGCTCTTGATTCCAGCGCTGTCGCCTCTCACGCCGTTCCCTTTTGAACCGTTCGCACGCGCGCCATCGTTACGCACCGCGCGCGTCGAGCCCTCTGCTGCAACCAGCAGCGGCGTCCGCTGCGGCACCAGCGTCGAACCCGCCTCGGGCCGCAGCAGCTCCAGCAGCCGCTCACTCAAGGACGGCGTCTCCAGAATGCTCTCGAGCAGCAGCAGACAGCGCCGCGAATCCTGATGCCGCGCAATCGCCAGCAGCGCCCGCCGCAGCTCCGGGTCGCGCCGGAAGCGCTCCGCTCCGCCGATCAGCCAAAGGTCCAGCTTCTCGTCGAGCGTCGCCTGGTGGCGAAGTTCGCTCACCAGTTCATCCTGGTAGCCATCCGGGTCGTCGACCAGATACCCCGGATGCACCTTGAAGAACCGCGCCAGCAGCAGCCGCGTCGTGTTCGTCAGGTGCGGCCGCGTTCCGCTTTCGATCTGTGAGAGATAACTCTGGCTGAGAGTTCCATTCGTCTCTCCCAGCTCGTCGCGCACGGCGCGCACCAGCTCGCCCTGGGTCATCGCGCGCCCCAGACCGCGAAGCTGCCCTTCCACCTCGCGCAGGTACCGGATCTTGTCGCACAGTTTCATAGCTTCAGAATCGAACCAAGCCCAAAAAATCCAACCAAGCCCAAAACTCGCATCCGCAATCAGCATTTATTACGGATTGCAATGAGCATATCGCAATCTGCGATATTGTCAAGAGAAAAAACATTCAACCAGATGGTTGACAGCTTCCGGCGCGAGAGCTACTATTCAACCGAATGGTTGAATCTTCCGCAGCTCGCCTCGACTCCGTCTTCCATGCCCTCGCCGACCCCACGCGGCGCGCCATCCTCCACGGTCTCACCCAAGGAGAGCGCACCGTCACCGAGGTCGCGCAGCCGCACCGGATGACACTCGCCGCCGTCTCCAAGCACCTCAAGGTGCTAGAGTCGGCCGAGTTGATCGCCCGCGAGCGACGCGGAAGCTTTCACATCGTTCGCCTGCAGGCCCAATCGCTCAAAGCCGCGGAAGAGTGGATTGCCTTCTACTCCCGCTTCTGGAACCAACGCCTCGACAACCTCGAAAAATTTCTCGAAGAACAGCCGTCCAACAAAGGAGAAAAGCAATGAGCACTGCCGCCGCCACCCCCATCGGGACGTCCACTCCGCCCGCTGCCCTGCACGTCCGCATCACCCGCTTCCTGCGCGCGCCCCGCGAGCGCGTCTTCGCCGCCTGGACCGACCCTGAGCAACTCAAGCAGTGGATGGGTCCCGCCGGCTTTACATGCCGTGCCGCCGAGTCCGACCCGCGCGCCGGCGGCCGCCATCACCTCGTCATGCATGGTCCATCGAGCAACTGCGCGCCCGGCGAGACGCCCGTGACGCGCGAGACCTCCACCACCGGCGAATACCTCGAAGTCCGTCCGCCCGAGCTCATCCGCTTCACCTGGAATCCCGATTTCTTCCCCGGTGAGCACACCATCGTGACGATCCGGCTCAAGCAAGTAGCCGGCGGCACCGAGCTCGAATTGTTCCACGAGGGCTTCGTCAATCCGGACGTCGCTGCCGGCCACAATAAGGGCTGGAACGGCTCCCTCGACAAGCTTGCGGCCCTTATCGAACGCTAGAGTGGGGAATAAAGTCAGGCAGTCAAAAAGTCAAGGAGTCAGGATACGGCGCGCATCGCCATCCTGACTCCCTGGCTCCTCACTTCCTGACTCGCTATCCGGTTGTCGCCACTCCACCAAGCTGGGCCATCGTAGTCCGCAGATAACGGTGCGGATTCACGGCTGCCCCGTGTACCTGAACCTCGTAGTGCAGATGCGATCCTGTCGTGCGTCCCGAGTGGCCTACGTAGCCGATCACCTGGCCCTTCACTACCTGCTCGCCGACGGTCACGTTGTAGGCCGAAAGATGTCCATACAGCGTGATGATGCCGTTGCCGTGATCGATCTCGATCTCGCGGCCATAACCTGTGCCGGGGCCGGCCTTCTCCACGCGCCCATCCGCCGGCGCATGCACCGGCGTCCCATCCGGCGAGCCGATATCGACTCCCTTGTGGAACTCGCCCTCTCCGCCACCGATGACCGGATCCTCGCGCTCGCCGAAGCCGCTCGTGATCGGTCCCAGGATCGGCCACATATCCGGCATGTTGATGCCCGCGACCTCCATCCCGGCGAAGGTGCTCAGGGCCGCCCGCTCACCCAGCGACGGGTCAAGGTGCAGACTGCCCATCGACAGCCCGGTATTGGAGATCTTTTCCAGCGCCAGGTACGTGTCCAGCGACTCGTGGTAGTTCTCGTCGGTCGGTTCAAACGTTTTCAGCGGAGCGCTCGCCGCCTCTTGCGCGGCTGAAGTCTTTCCCAGATGACGCGCGTGCGCCAGCGTCAGCCTGCCCGCCGTAAGCCCATAGATCGCCGAAATCTCACCTGCCAGCGAACCCAGGCTCGCTACCTGGACGTCCTTCTCGCGGTTAGATTTTTCCAGGTGCGCGTAGTCCTTCCGGCTCACCGCGAGCTGATCGCGAAGTGTGTTCACCGCCTGCGCCTTCACCAGCATCCGGGTGTACGAACCGGCCATGCCGGCAAAGGTAAACATGCCCGTCACCGCCGCCGCGATGAAGACATAGACATACCGCATGGGGATAGACACACGATCTGTCGTGCCATCCTCTCCCTGCGTAACGTAGACGATATGGCGCTTGCGCAACGTTCGGGCCGCTCCGTACTTCCATCAGCGCACACACTCAACCAGGTGCGCGGCGTCCGGTCTTGGTTTTGCCTTGGGCCACGTTGCGCGGCCCCGGGGGCAGGAGAACGGAGCAGCCGGCCCAGAGCCGCACTGCGGTCCGCGTACGTCGATGGTAAATGGTCGCGCACCAGCGCGCAACGCGAATGGTCAATTCAAAATGCCATTCAGATACGACTTTTGCACCACTTAGAGCGCCCCGGGTTTTTGCACCGCTCCGCGCACCCGAAGCGCACAGCCTGCCGTCGTATCCTTAGACCCTCTAAGAGTTTCAATGCCTTCCTCGACCATCTCCTCCAGTCTCTCGCCGCAATTTTCGCCAACCGGCGAATCCGCCGGAACACCCCAGGGGGAACTTGCCTGGATCGAGCGCATTCGCCAGCGCGCCGCCATAGCCGGCCGCGGCTCTGGCGCCCTCCGCCTCGGCATCGGTGACGACTGCGCCATCGTGGCCCCGCCGCGCGGTCACGAGATCGTCGTCACCACCGACATGTCGCTCGAACGCCGGCACTTCCGCCGCGACTGGCATCCTCCCGCCGCCGTCGGCCACCGCGCCCTCGCCCGCGGCCTCTCGGACCTCGCCGCCATGGGTGCCCGCCCGCTCGCAGCATTCCTCTCACTCGCCATCCCCCGCGCCGTCGCCACCGAGGCAACCTGGGTCGAAGGCTTCCTCGACGGCCTCCTTGCGCTCGCAGCCGCCACCAAAACCCCGCTCGCCGGCGGCGACACCGCTGAAGCTGCCTGCTCCGACATCACCATCGACATCGTGCTTCTTGGCGCGACGCCCGCCGGGCGCGCCCTCCGCCGCACCGGCGCCCAGCCCGGTGACCGCATCTTCGTCACAGGAGCTCTCGGTGGCTCCGCCGCCGAACTCGCTACTCTTTCCTCAGCACCTGCCCGGCGCGACTCCACCAGAGCCGGCAAATCGCCGGCCCACAATGGGGACCACCCGCACCTCTTCCCGCAGCCGCGACTCGCCGCCGGCCAATCCATCCTCCGCCGCCGCCTCGCCACCGCCTGCATCGACCTCTCCGACGGCCTTTCCACCGATCTCGCGCACCTTTGTGTCGCCTCCAACGTGGCCGCCGAGATCGAAACCGCCCACCTCCCGCTGCATCCGCTCACCCGCGCGCAGACGCCCGATGCAGCGCTTCTCTCCGCGCTCCACGGCGGCGAAGATTACGAGCTTCTCTTCACCGCGCCGCCCTCCGCCTCGGTCCCCCGCGCCATCGCGGGCGTCCCCCTCACCTGCATCGGCGAGATACGCCGCGCCGGTCGCAACCGCCCACTCATGATCCTCATCGCAGCCGACGGCACGCGCACTCCCTTCGAACCCGGCGGATGGGAGCACTTGAAATAAAGAATCCTGAAAAGAATCCTGACAAGCCCCTGAATTCTGAGCCCCCGATGCCTTCCGATTCCCAAATGAACTCGGCTCCTCCAGCGAACCTCACTTTCCCCGCCACCTGGTCGGCTGAGATCCTCACCGCCCCGCCGCTCATCGCGCCCGCACGTCAGTTCACATGGCCGCAGCGCGTCGCCGGTGAAGAGGACGCGCTCGCCCGCGGCGCCCTGCTTTTGCAAGTCAAACCTGCATCCGGCGGCAGCTTCCTGGCCACCTGCGCGCTCGGCTTCCGCGCGCCGTCTGCCCTGAGCGCCATTTGGTCCTGCCCCCGTCCCGACGACATCCTGGCCGTCGCCGGCGGCTACGCCTACCTCGCCGACACCCTCGCACCCGAGCGCCCGCTCCATCTCCCCATGCGGCCCGTCACCCAAGTCCTCCCCGTACCCGGCGCCAACCTCCTGCTCCTCGCCGGCTTCCACACCATCGCCGCCATCGGCGCCGCGGGCCTGCTCTGGGAGACCGCACGCCTCACCTGGGAGGGCCTCACCCTCGGCGACATCCGTGACAACCAGCTCCACGGCCTCGGCTGGGACATGCGCTCCGACCGCGAACTCCCCTTCACCGTCGATCTCACAACAGGCCAACACACCGGTGGCGCGTTCTAGAGGCGAGACAGTAGACAACAGACTAGAGGCCAGACAGCCAGACAGTAGACAACAGACAGTAGACAGTAGAAAGCCTGCCCTCCGGCATCCGCGCTCTACTGTCTACTGTCTACTGTCTACCGCTCTACTGTCTGCCTTGAAATGTCTGCCTTGAAAAAACTTAGCGCCGCATCGCCCTGCTCCAGCACGCGCACTCTCTTCAACCCGCCAAAGTGCTCGGCCAGCGCCTGCTTCCGCGCGTGCTCCGCGATCACTACTGCATCTTCCGCCAGCACATCACCCGTATGCGCACCAAAAAACTCCATCGAGCGCTTGTATTCCTCAGCCGCCTCATACGGTGGATCGAGAAACACCACATCCACCTCCGGGCGCTCTCTTTTCTCAAGCGACACCAGCAGTTTCGCCACGCCACGGTCCTCGAGCGCATACCCTCCTGCAATCTTCAGCGCCCGCAGATTTGCCCGAATCGCCGCCACCGCCGGCGGCGCCTTTTCCGCGAACCACACAAACTCCGCGCCCCGGCTGATCGCCTCAATCCCCACCGCACCTGAGCCCGCGTACAGATCCACAAACTTCGCGCCCGCAACGCTCGCGCCCAGCACGTTGAACAGCGTCTCACGCAGCTTATCGCTCGTCGGCCGCGTCGCCATGCCACGCGGCGTCTCCAGCCGCCGCGACCCCAATTCTCCCGCTATCACCCGCATCTTCCTAACACTAACCCCTGATCCTGATCCCTGATCCCTGTTCCCTAATTCCTGATCCCTAATCCCTAATCCCTAATCCCTGTTCCCTGTTCCCTGTTCCCTGATCCCTGATCCCTGTTCTTCTACAATCGACATCAATGCTCCGTTCTTCAATCCCCTTCGGCAGATTCTTCGGCGTCGAGGTGCGCGTGCACATCTCGTTCCTCCTTCTGCTCGCCGCTGCCGTCGGATACTCCGCCGTCTTCATGAACAGTGTCGGACGAGGCGTCGGCCTCTGGCTCGCGCTCTGCTTCGCCGTCTTCGTGCGTGAGGTCGCCCGCGCTATCGCCGCGCTCTACTCCGGACTTCGCCTGCGTGCTGTGCTTCTGCTGCCTGTCGGTGGCGTCATGGCCTTCGCGCCACGCGAACACGGGGCTCCGCGCACCAGCATGCGCCTGGCCACCGCCGTCGGCCCGGTCGCCAACTTCGCCATGTGTCTTCTGCTCATGGGCTTCTCTTACGGTCTGGAACCCAAGGTCTCCCTCTTCGAGCAGCCCTGGATCAGCTTCCATCACGTGCTGCGCAGCACCATCTGGATTCAGCTGCTTGTCGGCGCCGTCAATCTTCTGCCCGCAGCAGCCATGCCCACGCGCCGCATCCTCCATACGCGCACGTCCCCACCCGCGCCGGTTCTGCGCGCCATCAGCCCTGGCGCCGGACTCAACATCGGGCTCGCCATCATCCTCATGCTCGCAGGCTTCGTTCTCTCAAACGTCTGGTTCATCTTCTTTGGCGGCCTCATGCTTCTCTGGAGCCAGCTCCGCATGGGTCCTGCGCTCGACACCGTCGAGACCGGCACCATCCTCGTTTCCGACGTCATGCTCACCGAGTACACCCTGCTCTCCAGCTCCGACACCCTCCGCGGCGCTCTCGCGCAAACCGCCCACAGTCTCCACGACGTCTTCCCCGTCGTCCGCGGCGACCGCCTCGTCGGCTCCATCTCCCGCGACACCCTCGCCACCCGTCTCCAGATCGACGGCGACGGCTTCCTCCAGGCCGCCATGAACCGTAACCTCTCCTTCGCCGAGCCCTCCGAGAAGCTCGTGGATGCACTCCGCCATGCCACCTCTTTCGGCGCCACCGGCATCCTTCCCGTCGTTGAGAACGGCGCCATGCTTGGCATCCTCACGCCACAGAGCCTGTCGCGCGGCGTCCAGCTCACCCGTCTCACCCGCCCGCCCCAAACCGAGCGCGTCGAACCATAGACCCTGACGCGCCATAGGCCCTGACGCGTTTGTCTTTCTTTCTGTCATCCCCGCAGGGGATCTGCTTTTGTTTTTGCCTTCGCTTCTAGGTACCGCTAGGTACCGCGAGGCTTTAGCCTCGGGTCTCATAGAATCACCCCAAAAAGGAGCTGGTAGCCCAAGGCTTTAGCCTTGGGTCTCCCCTGGGGCATGCATCTCATTCCACGCCGATGAGTTAGGCTGACATCGGAAATGCATCACTCGAACACAAGCGACGCTCCTCTCGCACCCGGCCTCTATCTCGTCGCCACGCCCATCGGCAATCTCGAAGACATCACCCTCCGCGCCCTCCGCGTCCTCCGCTCCGCCGACCGCATCGCCTGCGAGGACACCCGCCAGACCGCAAAACTCCTCAACCACTTCGGCATCTCCACGCCCACCGTCAGCTTCCACTTGCACAACGAAACCGGCCGCGCCGACGAACTCCTCGAGCAACTCAAAACCGGCGCACGCATCGCTCTCGTCTCTGACGCCGGCACACCCGCCATCGCCGACCCCGGCGCCGAGCT
>DATNGO010000239.1:0-9671 GCA_035605855.1 Acidobacteriaceae bacterium
CCCTGTTACTGCCCCATGAAGTACCCATCCCTGGTCTGGATATCCAGCTTCTTCCTGGCGTCGTCTCCGGTAAGAGCCAGGCTGATCTGGTGGTAGCGGTCCTTGGCCGCATCCCCGGTCGGTGTAAAGCCCACCCGGTACTGCGCCCTCAACTCCTCGCCAATCTGCTTGTAGATATCGTCGATGGACTGCTTCTTTCCCACCTCAAAGACCCTTCCTCCTGTCTCCCCGCAGATCCGTTCCAGCACGTGCTTCCCGTCGATATACGGCTTGTGGTCATTCCCGCCCCCGCGCGGGTTCTGCTGCGGGTCCTGCGGATCCTGCTGAGGATACCCGCCCGGATATCCTCCTCCTGGATATCCGCCCCCTGGATAGCCTCCTCCCGGATAGCCTCCTCCCGGATACCCTCCGCCTGGATAACCCCCGCCTGGATAACCCCCGCCCGGATACCCACCCCGCCCCGCGCGATTAAACTCCTGCCGCGACTGCTGGCCTTTGTAATAAATCCCGTACACGATCGTGTCCGACCGCTGTGCCGCCTCAATCGCGTCGGTCAACGATTCCTTGCTTCCGCGGTCTATCCCATCGGTCAGCACCACCAGCGCCCTCCGCTTCCCCGCCTGCTTCGACATCACCTCGTCGCCGGAGAGATAGATCGCGTCGTACAGTGCCGTTCCACCATGCCGAATATAGCGGCCTTCGCTGTCCTGCGTTGGCCCTGAGGTGTTCTCGACGTTATGGAAGCTCGGGCTGGAAGTTCCAAGCTCCCTCAGCGCACGCTGCAACCGTGGTTTGGCATCCGTTGCGTCCTGCAGCAGCTCCACTTCTTTCGCGAACTGCACCACGAACGCTTTGTCCGCACCGCGATTCCCCGCTGCCGGCATCAGCATCGTGTCCAGGAAGCTCTGGCTTGCGGACTTCTCCGAGTCCAGCTCGTTGCGCTGACTCAGGCTGACGTCCACCAGCAGCCCCAGCGTCAGCGGCACATCCGTGTCGTGATCGAAGTACCGGATCGCCTGCGGCTGCCCATCCACCTCGAGCGAGAAGTCCTCCTTCTTCAGATCGTTGACCAGCGCACCTTTCTTGTCGCGCACCACCGCCGGCATGACAACGAGATTCGCCGTGACGGCCACGGTGCCGGCCGAGCCGCTGGTTGGTATATCAGCCGGCTCGTTTGAGCTCGCCGTCGTCGCTGTTGCAGTTGTCGCTGTCGTCGTTGCAGTTGTCGCTATCGTCGTTGCCGTTGGCGCTGTCGCTGTTGCCGTTGGCGCTGTTGCCGCAGGCTTCCCCTGTTGCGCACCCGCCGCTGGCCCCGCGATGCAAAACACCGCAGCCAATCCCGCACTCCACAGACCGAACTTCATACTCCTTTAGCCTCTACCTTGTAGACGTGCCTTTCCTGCGGCGGTTTCGCTCCCTACTCGTCCTCGTCCTTCAGCTTGGCCAGTACGCTGAAGTCCTCGAGCGTGGTCGTATCGCCCTTCACGTCGCCGGTCGTTGCCAGCTCCCGCAGCAACCGCCGCATAATCTTGCCCGAACGCGTCTTTGGAAGCAGTTGCGTGAAGCGCAGATCGTCGGGACGCGCCAGCGCTCCAATCTCTTTCGCCACCCACTGCCGCAGCTCCTGTTTCAGCTCCGGGCTGGGCTCGTGCCCCTGCTCCAGGGTCACGAACGCGGCAATCGCCTGTCCCTTCAGGTCATCTGGCCGTCCAACAACAGCGGCCTCCGCCACCTTTGAATGAGCCACAAGCGCCGATTCAATCTCCATCGTTCCAAGCCGGTGTCCGCTCACGTTGATGACGTCATCCACGCGGCCCATCAGCCAGAAGTAACCATCAGCATCGCAGCGCGCGCCGTCGCCCGTGAAATAGCATCCTGGCACGTCGGAGAAGTAGGTCTTCACAAACCGCTCGTGATCGCCCCAGATCGTCCGCGCGCGCGAAGGCCACGGCTTGCGAATCACCAGCAAACCTCCCTGGCCCGCGGGCACGGCGTTGCCGTCGCGTGTCACGACCTCGGGTGTAACTCCGAAGAACGGCTTGGTCGCAGATCCCGGCTTGGTCGCAATCGCGCCGGGCAGGGGCGAGATCATGATCGAGCCCGTCTCCGTCTGCCACCAGGTGTCCACAATCGGGCAGCGCTCCTTGCCGATCTCGCGGTGATACCACATCCACGCCTCAGGATTGATCGGCTCGCCCACCGTCCCCAGCAACCGCAGCGAGGCCAGCGAGTGCTTATGCACCCACTCATTACCCCACTTCACAAACGCACGAATCGCCGTCGGCGCCGTGTAGAACACCGTTACCTTGTGGTCGTCGATGATCTTCCAGAAGCGATCGCACTCCGGCCAGTTCGGCGCGCCCTCATACATCATCACCGTCGCGCCGGCTTGCAGCGGACCGTACACCACATAGCTATGGCCGGTGACCCATCCAATGTCCGCAGAGCACCAGTACACGTCCTCGTCGCGCAGATCGAAGACGTACTTCGATGTCAGGTACGTCTGCACTGCATAGCCGCCCGTCGTATGCACGAGTCCCTTCGGCTTGCCCGTGGTTCCGCTGGTGTACAGGATGTAGAGTGGATCCTCTGCATCCATCTGTTCGCACGCGCACTCGGCCGCAGCCTTCGCCATCTCCTCGTGCCACCACACATCGCGGCCGGCCTTCATCGGTACCGTCTTGCCGGCGCCTGCGGCTCCCTGGATAGCAGCCCGCTGGTACACCACGACCTTGCGCACTCCCGGACACGTCTCCAGCGCCTCATCCACAATATGCTTCAGCTTGACTTCGCCGCCGCGTCTGTAGCTGAGGTCCTGCGTCACCACCACCTGGCAGTCCGAGTCGTTTACGCGATCGGCAATCGCGTGCGCCGCAAACCCGCCGAAGATCACAGAGTGCACCGCACCGATCCGCGCGCATGCCAGCAGCGCAATCGCGAGCTCCGGGCTCATGCCCATGTAGATCGCCACGCGATCGCCCTTCTTGACGCCTTGCGCCTTCAGGACGTTCGCGAATCGCTGGACCTGCGCGTGCAAATCTGCGAAGGTCAGCCGCCGAACCTCACCCGGCTCACCCTCCCACAGCAGTGCCACCTTGTCGCGCCGCGAACCGGTTGCGTGCCGGTCGACGCAGTTGTACGAAAGATTGAGGCTCCCACCCACAAACCACTTCGTCTCCGGTCCCTCGCCTTCAATCACCTTGGTCCACGGCCGAAACCACTCCAGCTCGCTGGCCGCCTCCGCCCAGAAACCCTCGGGGTCGTCGACGCTTTGGCGATATATCCGCTCATACTCCGTCTCTGAACCGATCCATGCCTTTTCCGCAAACCCGGGCGGCGGCGGAAACAGCCGGTTCTCTCTCAGCACAGACTCGAACACATTGTTGTCGGCTGCTGTATTGTTGCCGGCTGCTTTAACGTTCTTTGTCTCTGCGGCGACGCCGCTCCCCTGGCTCTGCGATTCAGTAGGCATCTTGCGGGAAACTCTCCATCGGTCTTCCAGATTTGGCGGCACAGTTGCGCACGCATCGCCGCAGAATCCGAAACTACGCTATCGGTTTGCGGACTTGCAACCGCTCTGGTTGCAGGCCCGGATATCTCCGGCGAAAATCCTTCACAAGATGCACCTCGTTCGCTGTTCCGGTTGCGGATGTTGAAAAAACGCATCAATTTCTCCCTGCAATACCCTCCCAAATACCCCGAACGTGGCAGAGCACGCCTGTACCGTTACTATCTCGCGACGCCGAAGTGCTATGGTCACACAGGCTTGCAGACTCGAAACTCAGCTCAACCACGATGCTGTCCGGGGCCAGCCGAGCGCTGTACACGCCCCTCGGATCGCAATCGTCAATAACAGATGAGATGGTGAGTTCGCCGCACTGTACGCGACGATCACACCCCGAGGATGAAAAGACCGGCGTGACGTGCCATCCTAAAGACCGTGACCTTCGAATGGGGAGCCATTATCGGATGCTTTCTGGGCTTCGCCTTCGGGGTCGGCTGCGCCCTGGCGGTAATGCACTCGATCTACATGGGTGGCTACCGGGCAGCCGTGAAGGACGCCACAATGTCCGCTCCTCCCGAGCGCCTCGCACGGGAACGCACCAAGCTCCAACGCCGCTCTTCGAGTTAGCCGCGTCCGGCAATCTGCTCGCGCAGGGCGATCACTTCAGTGCGCAGGCCCTCCAGCGCGCTCATCAGCTGCGCCCGCTCCACCTGGTCCCCAGACGGCTGCATGCCTTTCACGAAGAAGCTTCCATTGGGTTGCAGCACGCAGGCCTCAACCTCCCCAGGGTCGTTGAACCCATTTTTGTTCAGCACCGAGATCAGCTCCTCGAGCGTCAGGGATTCGCGCTTCAGCGCCGCCTCGTCCACCGCTCCTGCCCGGATCAGAGTGGTCGGCGATCCCTCCAGCGTTTGATCCACCTTGGGAGCACGGAACAGCAGCCACGTCAGAAGCCAGTTGACGGTCAGCAGAGCAAAGGCGCCGACAATGCCCCCGCTCACCGAATTATCGTCACCGATCATGGCATTTTGCACAGTGTTGGCCAAACTCAGCAGAACCACAAGATCGAACGGATTCAGCTGAGCCAGTTCCCTCTTGCCGAACAGCCGCAGAAAAACGATCAGGCACAGGTACACAATCACCGGCCTGAGAATCTTTTCCACAATCGGCACCGGCACGTGAAACATGTCAGTCGAAAGGGTTTGCAGCAGCTGGTGAGTCATGAACGCCTCCCGGGAATCGCCGGACAAGCCCCAATTCTGAGGCATCCAGCGCTTGCAGCCATCTTACGGGCATCCCCGGATCAGGCTCGTGGCAGACCCGGTACAGCCCCAAACAGGGTTTTGGGAGTCTAAAGTGAGTGCAGTTTGGGACGGAACCCAGGTGCACTTTTCTATCGAAATCTGCCGGGAGATTGCGACGCTCTGGTATCGTTTGAGTAACTACCAGATCACTCGCCGCAAAGCATCGGCTTTACCTGAACGACAGCGATAAGGATCGACAGAGATGCCTAAGCCACTTCGCAGCGACGACCCGAATCCGCAGCCGGTGCAATTCACTCACTTCGGTGTGCTCAACGACGGGACCCGAAGTAAGGGCGCCACCGTCACTGCCATCATCATCAATTGCGCAGTTGCGGCTCTAGTCGTGATTCTGGGCATGGTCATCAAAACCAACCCGATCGTCGCCAAGCGAGTCACCGAGCTCATGCTTCCGCCGCAGCCGAAGGTTGAGCCGGCGCCCAAGCCACCCCCGCCGCCTCCCCCGCCCAAGATCAAGATGCCGCCTCCGCCCAAGATCGAGGCGCCCAAGATCAAGATGCCGGATCCGGTAAAGGTTCCGGAGATTAAGCCGGTCGAGGTCCCTGTGCCGAAGCCCGTCGTGATGGCCCCGGCGCCGCCCAAGAGGGTTACGCCCCCGCCGGCCCCCGTGAAGGTCAACCTCGGCCAGGCGATACCCGCCTCGGTGCCGAACCATGATGCGAACCCCACCGCGGTCCGTCTCGGACAGTCGACCAACCCGCTGAAGCCGCTGACCGGACCTGCGGTCTCGCCGGTCAACATGGGTGCGGCAGGGATGCCTGGGATGAGGGCCTCCAACACCGGCAACGGTGCCCGCGCCGTGGCGGTCAACATGGGATCCGGTTCGCCCAACGGCAGCATGAACGGACGCGACAATGCCGCTCGCCCGGTGCAGGGCGTCAAGCTGGGCGTCCCTGGCGGTACCGGTCCGATGAACTCGAGGAACTACTCGAACGCGCCGGTCCAGGTCCAGCTGCAGACGGCCCAGAGGATCGAGCCGGCTCACCCGCAGGTACAGCAATCAACGCTCGCCTCGGCGCCCAAGGTTACCTATAAGCCCACCCCGGTTTACACCCAGGAGGCTAAGGCAATGCATCTGGAAGGCAACGTTTCGCTGCGCATCCGGGTAACGGCCAGCGGTGCAGTCCAGGTGTTAGGTGTCGTGCATGGTCTCGGCCATGGTCTCGACCAGTCTGCCATCCAGGCAACAGAGGCAACACGCTTCAAACCCGCTCTGGATAACGCGGGCCGCGCCATCGACTGGGAGGGTGTCGTTTTAGTGAACTTCCAGATGAGCTAATTCTGCTTCAATTTAGTCGAACCGCATTATCGTGTGTCTATAACCGTAAACGCGACGTCCCCGCGTCGTGCCCAACGTAGAAGTTCGCCTTCGGGCACCGCACCCCAAGGAGCACCCCCGCACTATGAACCTTCCGACCCGGCTCACCACAGCCCTCACCGCAGCTCTCGTAGCGGCGACCGCCCTGCCGGCCTTCGCTGTCTTCGGCAACAAGAAGAAGGCGGAGTCCGCCTACGAGACGCGCAAGCTCACGCCTGCACAGAGCGCCCTGATCGACAAGTCCATCGCCCGCGAGGCGGTGGTGATCAAGACGCTCCGGGAGCGTGCTCCGATCGTCGAGACCTACATTCAGAACATGCGTCCGGATCCCGTGATGGGCCAGCTACCCGACTCCGACGTTCACTTCCTCGCGCGTGTGAACTTCGGCAAAGTCATCAACGATCAGGGCTATGTCCAGGAGAAGCAGGACAACAAGGGCTTCCTGAAGCATTCGCTGAGCTATCTGACGGGACTCTCCGGCAGCCTCCACCTCACCTATCATGAGACGGGCTTCGTTCAGATGCTGCTGGTGGACAGCAACAGCTACAACCGCCAGATGTACACGTTCAATTTCCTGCGCAATGACTTCCTCGGAACGATTCCGACGGTAGTCTTCGACGTTCAGCCCACGAAGAAGTCTGCCGTGGGCCGCTTCGCCGGGCGCATCTGGATCGACCGCAACAGCGGCAATATCGTCCGCTTCAATGGCAGCTTCTCCGGCGGTGAGAAGGATATCCGCGAGTACTATCACTTCGATTCCTGGCGCACCAACGTTCAGGACGGTCTCTGGCTGCCGACCTCGGTCTATATCGAAGAGAGCGACCCCAAGAGCCCGCAGGGCACTCTGAAGTTCAAGGCGGTTAACCACATCTGGGGTTACTCGCTGAAGGTGCCGCAGTCCGATGCCGACCAGACCGACCTCCAGGTGGTCGGGGCTACGGACGAGAGCCAGCAGGCCTCCGACATCTCGCCGCTGCAGGCGCAGCGCCAGTGGGTCGAGCAGGCCGAGGACAACGTCATCGACCGGCTCTATACCGCCGGCCTCATCGATGCTCCCAGCGAGTTCGACAAGATCCTTGAGGCTCTTGCCAACAACATCCTCGCGTATAACAACGTCCCCATCGATCGTCCCATCCGGGTTCGCACACTGCTGACCGAGCCGCTCGAATCTCTGTCGGTCGGTAACACCATCCTGCTCTCCAAGGGTTTGCTTGACACCACTGCGGTGCCGACGGCCGATGGTGCGCAGCAGATGGGCAATCTGAACGCCCTGCTCGCCTTCCAGGTAGCGCATATCGTACTTGGCCACCATATCGACACCAAATACGCTTTCAGCGACCGCCTGATGTTCCCCACCGAATCGGCGTTCGAGAAGCTCCCGATGCACCACACCGATGCGGATAACGCAGAGGCGGCCAAGAAGGCAGTCGAACTGCTCAGCGCCAAGGAGCTTGAAGGCGGTGAGCAGTACATCAGCCTGTATCTGCAGCAACTCCAGGCTCGCGAAAAGGGCCTGAAAGCGCTGACCGAACCGCAAATCGGCGACGGTCTGCTCCGCCCCGACGGCACCTTCTGGCTGCAAGCGCTCATAGCCAAGGGACCCAAGCTCAACAACAGCGACCTGAAACAACAGGCCGCCATGCCTCTCTCCCAGTTCCTCCGGAGAGATCCCTGGACGGACCAGGTGATCAAACTGAACACAGCCTACGAGCCGCTTCTCAGCGCCCGCGACAAGCTGCCGTTCGAGATCACCCCGGTCTACCTGAGGCTCGCCTACTGGACGCCTCCCACCGCGCCACCAGCGGCCCCTGCTCCGGCTTCCGGAACGGGATCACCCGCCCCAACGCAGCCTGCTCCTACGGCGAGCTCCACCGCTCCGGCACCCAATGCGAACAACGCCAGCGCGGCCCCGGGTTCGGCTCC
Organism: Acidobacteriaceae bacterium; assembly: GCA_035605855.1. Lineage (GTDB taxonomy): Bacteria > Acidobacteriota > Terriglobia > Terriglobales > Acidobacteriaceae > Granulicella. Next base: position 8,069 of record DATNGO010000239.1, read on the forward strand.
TGCCGCTCAACCTCAGAATTAGGCAGAATCCCACCGGGCCCCCGAAACAATCAGACCCCCGCAGCGTCCCTGAGTTGCATCCATAACTCAGGGACGCCCGCGCAAAGGAGAGTCTCCCCTGTTATGAAGAAGACCTGTCTGCTGTCGCTCCTTCTTTCCCTCGTCCTTGTGCTTCCCTCCGCGCTCCACGCTCAGGCCACCGCAGCGGCGACCAGGGGCGGCATCATCCAGGCTGGTGCTGCGTACACGTATTCAAATGAGGACGAGTATCCCGGCAAGCACCTGCAGGGTATGACCCTTTACGGCACCTTTGACCTCAACAATCACATCGGCGTGGAAGGCAACGTCCATCTGGCCTCCGTGTTCAAGTCATACTTTGACTACAAGGAGAACAGTATTGACGGCGGCTTGCGCTGGGCACAGCACTACCGCAGATTTACCCCTTACGCCAAGGCCCTTGTCGGATTTGGCCATGCCACGGCCCCCAGCCCTAAGCAAATCGTAGGTGGCAGCACGCCGGGCACCTACTTCCTGTTTGGTCTCGGCGGTGGACTCGACTACGGCCTTACTGAGAAGATCAACCTCCGCGCCGACTTCGAATATCAGCGCTGGCCCAACTTCCCACCTCACGGTCTCACACCGCCTCTGCTCTCCTTCGGCGCAGCGTACCGGTTCCGTTAATCACTTTTCCAACCCAACAAGCAATGCCCTGAGACACCTCAGGGCATTTTTGCGCGTCCAAGAGGGGTCAGAGACTTACTTCGCCGGGTTCGCCGAGCCCCCCATGGAGCCTCTTTTTGAAGCGTCTATCCCATCTCTGCCTTCTTGCCGCGTTAGCCTTCTTCATTCCACCCGCCCACGGTCAGGCCCCGCCCACTGCAAGCCGGAACGCAGACCTTCAGGTCGGCGCCGGCTTCAGCTGGGCTCATTCCGACTATGTGCCGAACAACATCGGCGGCTTCGCCTTCTACGCCGACTATGACCTCTTCGAGCACTACGGGCTCGAAGCCGATTTCCATCGGGTCAGAGATCCCCACCAGGATGCCCTGGTTCCAAGCAATCACTTCTCCGAAACCACTTACGAAATCGGTGGCCGCTACCTTCGCCACTACGATCGTGGCCGGCTGGCTCCCTACGGCAAGGTTCTCTATGGCCGCGGCGTTGTGAACTTTCCCGCCCACCAGCTCATTACCCCGGGCGGCATCGTGACCTACATCGACAATATCGGCTACAACCTCGTCTCCTTCGGCGGCGGCCTGGATTACCGCTTGAACAACCGCATCAACCTGCGCGCCGACTTCGAATACCAGCACTGGTTCGCCTCCGACCGTGAACTGCCCAACGGTCTCGCACCCTATCTGTTCACCTTCGGAGGCGCCTATCACTTTCCCGCTCGCGGCCCTTACAAGATGAGCCGGTAGAGCATTGCCACACGCAAGCAGAAAGGCCCGGCTTTGAGAGCCTGTTACGGAACTCGTCAGTTTGATTTGAAGGAGCGCTCCCCGTTGGGGAGCGTTCTTGTTTTGCGTCATGCAGGGTTGAGTTTTTGGGTGAGTGTTGCGCCGCCGAGCAGGTTGAAGATGCGTTGCAGGTTGTAGGCCAT
>DATNGO010000240.1:0-10152 GCA_035605855.1 Acidobacteriaceae bacterium
CGCCGATGACGTGATCCGCGAAGTGGAGAAGCGGCAGAGTGCAGCGAAGAAGAAGCTCCGCAAGTAACCTCGAACGATGCTCGAACAGGGCCGGACAGCGTCCGGCCTTGTCCGGTTTCTGTTCGAGTTTGCCGCCCAGCAGCCGCTCTCTAAGCCGTCAGGCTTAGGGATGGTGTCTGTCTTCGACCCTCGGTTCTTTCAAGAACAGAGGAGCAGACATGCTCCTCATGACCAGCACACACCCGCAGCGGAGGCGACTGTCAGGGCCGACCGAAGGTCGCCGCGCCAGCGGTCGGAGCGAAGCGCAGAGCCTTGACCGGCGCTGGAGCGAAGGGTACGCCCGCCACAGATGCCCGGTCCTGCATTTTCAACAAGTTCACGCGCAGCAACCGCCGCGTTTACGCCGAACAGCTCCCGAAGAGTGATTTTCCTCTTAGCTGCTTGATTCCACACACGTTCACGCACAGCAACCTGTAAACATAAGCATTTTCGCGGTCATCGGCTGTAGCTCCCTCATTCCAGAGACGTTCCCGCACAGCAACTTCAGGTTGCTCCACAGCTCCCATTCGGGGGTGACGTGTCCCTATCTACTCGATGCCGTAGGCAGCGTGCCTTCGCTTCTGGCAACACGGGGCGAGGCGATTGACTGATAGGAACCTAGGGGGGCCTCGGACAGACACCAGCCGAGGCTGCCGCTTAGATTATTCGCATGCTGCTCTCAGCGAAGAGCTTCACGTCATCATTTATCGAGGACAGCGCAAGTTTGAGAGGATCTAGACTCAGCCGTCGAGTCCTTCGAGCTAGAACTGCCCCAAATTTCATCAAGGTAACGTTTCCCGATCCAATGGCGGCGATAGCCATCGCTGACAAGTTGTCTTTCCCTAGCAGTAAATCCAAACCTGATTTGTACTTCGATTGCGGGTTGCTCTTAGTTACGAACAACATTGCTGCTGCCAGTTGCTCTTCGCTAGCACGTGAGAGAAAATCCATCTCTTTGCGTCGAATACGGTCGTCTGAGTCGTCGAGGAATGCGAGTGTACTGGCGATAACCTGACCTTGAGAGGAGTTCGCCCATAGCAGGAGACAATCAAGGGCGTATACCCGAACTCTTCTATCTGGATGCCCCAACAAAGGCACAACGTCTCCCAGTAAGGGCGAACCGCTTTGGCCCAACTCGGATGCTATCCAAGCACCCGCTCTCAAAACGTCTAAATTATCACTGTGCAAAAAAGGCCGTAAGTTTTCGAGCGGATACCCCCGATGGAACTCGGAAAGGAGACCATTCATTAGTTCCCCTGCGTCCGCCGTCGTGGCCGATGACAAGAGCTGATTCGCAAGAGACTCCGCTCTAGCCCCGTCAAAACTACTCATTTCCCCCCCGCTAGCTTCTCGTTCACTTGATCTAGGAATCTCTGCTCGTTCTGTAGCCGCGTTTGGTGTCCCGGAGCATCAGGTTCGTTGTAATCTAGCGTGTCCTTGCGTGTCTTGATGCTTTCCTCCAACTCTCCCTTAGCGTCCTCCAGCTGTTGTGTGCTCCAGTTCTCCGGTACATGATCGGGTATGTCCGTGTGGATTTTCCCCGTTTGATCAGTTTGGAAGGGTTTTCCGCCGACAGTTGGAATCTGGATAGCATTAAGTAGGGCACACCCTTGCGTCACGCACTTGTAAGCTTGATTGACGGCCGCATTCGGCGCATGAACGATGTTGTCTATGGCCTTCTGATTGTGCGGGTCCTTCATGTGTTCCAAGAGATATGCTCGGTGGCTGTCAGCAATTTCCTGGTTTGTGCGAAAACCGTTGCCCCAAACTTTATTCCATACTTTCTCAAGCCAATCTGTGAACCCATTGTGTCCATCTGGATCAACGCCGCCGAGAGGGTTGTTTAGCATGTATCCATACAGATTTAGGCTCTGAGGATTCTCCAGCTTCGCGTAAGGCACCGGCTCAGCTTTCGCCGACCAATCGGGCGACATGAACCGGCCCATCGTACTTGCGTAATACCTTGCCCCGAAGTAGTCGTTACCTGATTCGGTATCACGTTCTTTGCCGGTGAACTTGTAGTGCATATTGGTGCCGTCACCGGGTTGCTGATTCCCCAGCGTCGCGCTGAGCACCTGCCCAGCCACGATCTCCTGCCCGAACGGCGTAAACTGCCCCGACCACACCGGCCAGCCTCCGCTCGACAGCTCCATCTGAGTCGATCCGAGATGATCGTCCAGGAAATAGGCGGCATCTTCCGTGCTGCTACCCAACGGGGCTCCCGCCTCCACCACATCAGAGATCTGGGTGGCTCCGCCGGTTGGTACTGGAGAGAGCGAAATCTGATTACCTGCCTTGTACAGTGAGATGACAGTGCCGTTTGCCTGAACGATCGTAATATCGCGGAAGTATGTGTCCCAGTGACCGGCTGCCGTTAGACCGTTCACGGCGATGCCGCCGCTCACCAATGTCCTCCCTGCGAGCGAGATGTGGGTTTGCAGGATGTGGGCACCTCAGCACCACCGCAGAGCGCTCCTTGTATGCTGCGCTCGAGCGCAATCGTGCGTGATCCGTCATTTTTCTGCCCCTTTTGGTGTAGCCGGTTTCCTCGCCGGAGCACTTCTTTCTGCGCCGATATTTCATAAAATTCCCTCAGGGGCGCAACGCGGTCGATCGCCGCATTGCCGAAAGCCCGACCGAAGAGTGGCGTCAATACTGAGCTGACCGAATCGCAGAGTTGCGGCAGCTACGGCGGCCACTTCCACAGTGACCTTTCCCTACTCTCTCCCGGCGTCAAAGGCCCCAGGATGTTTTCTCTCCGCCACGGCGTCCTCATCCAGGCACCCATTGAGCGCTGCTTCGCTCTCTCCACAAGCGTCGCTATCGTCGAGCGCGAACTCGGCATGCATCCGGTGCAAGGCCGCGTCAACGGCCAGGTCACCGCGGGCGACACGGTGCGCTGGGAGGGCCTGCAACTCGGCTTCGCCAACTATCATGTCTCGCTCATCGTGCCCGAGACCTGGGATCCGCCGCACTTCTTTCAGGACCGCATGATCGCCGGCCGCTTCCGCAGCTTCGAGCACGACCATCGCTTCATCGAAACTGCAAACGGAACGTTCCTCGACGACTGCATCCGCTTTACCATGCCGCTGGGCTGGGCCGGAGCGCTTGTCGGCCGTGCGGTCCTCGTGCCGTACATCCTGGGGCTCATGCGCCGTCGCTTTGCCCTGCTCAAACGTTTTGCCGAGACGGAGGAATGGCGCGACCATCTTCCCTCGTTTGTCGTCGAACCCCGTCTTTTATGGCCGCATCTCACCCCAGCAGAGGTGCTGCATGAAAGCTGTCGTCCTGCACGAGTACGGGCCACCATCGAAGCTTAGGTACGAAGACTTCCCCGACCCCAGGCCGGGGCCCGGCGAGGTCCTCGTCGCAGTCCGCGCCGCCAGCCTCAACCCCATCGACTGGAAGATGCGCTCCGGCGCCGCGAAGGATCATTTCCCTGTCACCTTCCCCGCCATCCTCGGCCGCGACGTTGCCGGCGTCGTTCGCGAGCTCGGCGAGGGAGTGAAAGACTTCGCCATCGGCGATCGCGTCTTCGCACTGGCGCGGGGCAGCTACGCCGAGCTGTGCGTCGTCAAGGCCGCCGATCTGGCGAAGATCCCCGAAGGGCTCGACATGACAGTCGCCGCCGCTGTCCCGCTGGTCTCGTGCACCGGCGACCAGCTCATCCGCAACGCCACTGTTGTGCAGTCCGGCCAGACCATCCTGCTCACCGGAGCGGTGGGTAGCGTCGGCCGCTGCGCTCTCTTCGCTGCAAAGGAAATCGGCGCAAACGTCATTGCCGGCGTGCGCAAGAGCCAGATTCTGGAAGCGAAGTCCCTCGGTGCCGCCGAGGCCATCGATCTCTCCGACGATTCCGCTATCGCCAGGCTCGGCACCGTCGATGGTGTAGCCGACGCGGTCGGCGGTGAAGTCGCGTCGAAGCTTCTTGGCAAAGTGAAGCCCGGCGGAAACTACGGCAGCGTGCTCGGCCCTCCCAGAGACGCCGCGCTTCATCCCACCGTCAACATCAAGCCGATGATGGCGCAGCCCGACCCGGCCACCTACATCCATTACGGCGAAGCCATTCGCGACGGCAAGCTGCAGATGCCCATCGATCGCATCATGCCCCTCAGCGACGCCGCTGCAGCGCAAGCGGCCGGGGAGAAGGGCGGAGCAGGCAAGATCATCCTCACTCCCTGATACCCGTCTGGAAGCAATCACATGGGTCCAGGTCCGTATAATTCTCTGCAAACGCTTTTCCGTGGAGTCCAATGTCATCCAGAAAGATCGTGGTTACCGGGGCTGCGGGCCTCGTCGGGCAAAACCTTATCCCGCGCCTTGAACAAAGGAACTTCGGCGAGATTGTCGCGATCGACAAACATCCTACAAATACCGAGACGCTGCGCCGTCTCCACCCGAATCTGCGCGTCATCCATGCAGATCTTTCCCAGCGCGGCCCCTGGCAGGACGAGTTCGCCGGCTGCACGCACCTGATGAACGGCCACGCGCAGATCGGTGGAATCTACACTGCCGATTACATCCGCAACAACGTCACGGCCACCGAGCGCGTCATCGAAGCTGCGGTGCGCAATAACGTCTCGTACGCTGTCAATATCTCCTCCTCCGCCGTCACCTCGGCGGCTCACGACGACTACACCGAGACCAAGAAGAGTCAGGAGAAGGTCGTCCGTGAATCGGGCATCAAGCAGATCGTCCTGCGCCCGGCGCTCATGTTTGGTCTGTTCGACCGCAAGCACGTCGGATGGCTGGCGCGGTTCATGCAGCGCACGCCGATCTTTCCTGTCCCCGGCAGCGGCCGCTACATTCGTCAGCCGCTTTATGCCGGCGACTTCTGCAACATCATCGTCAGCGCGCTGGAAAATGAGACGACCGGCACCTACCCCATCACCGGCGTGGAGCAAATCGACTACATCGATCTCATGCGCCTCGTGAACAAGACCATCGGCTCGCCGTCTCGCGTCGTGCGTGTGCCGTACAGCGTCTTCTGGGGGCTGCTGAAGCTTTATGCGGTGTTCAACAAGAATCCCGCCTTCACCACCCGCCAGCTCGAAGCCCTTGTGACTCCTGATGTCTTCGACCTCATCGACTGGCCCGGCATCTTCGGAGTGCGCCCGACACCGTTGCAGGACGCCCTCAACATCACCTTCTGCGATCCCACGTACTCGAAGGTCGTTCTAGACTTTTAGCGGTTCGAGATAATCAAATCATGACGTTGCAAACCCGTGATATGGGCCGCTCCGCTGGGACGCGGAAGCTGTTCACGAAGGGCGCGCTGTTCTGTGCGCTCGTGCTTGCGCTCTGCCTGCTGATCATCTGGCCCGTCGCTGAAATGGGAATCAACGATGACTGGTCTTACATCCTGACGACGCAGGCGTTCGTGCACACGCATCAGTTCATCTACAACGGCTGGTCTACCGCAATCCTCGGCTGGCAGGTTCTCTGGGGAGCGGTCTTCGCCTGGCTTCTGCGGCCAGACTTCGTCGGCATCCGCCTTTCGACGATCCCCATCGCGATGGCGACCGCGGTTCTCTTCCACGGAATCCTGCGTAATTTCGGCCTCAATCGCGCTCATGCTCTGTTCGGAACCCTGACCCTGGTTCTCAGCCCTCTGTTCCTCTCCTTATCGGCCACGTTCATGTCCGATATCCCCGGGCTGTTTGTCATTCTTCTGTGTCTTTATCTCTGCCAACGGGCGCTCGCCGCACCGCAAGACGGCCACGCTGCCCTTTGGCTGGCTGCTGCCGGGCTCACCAACATCGGCCTCGGGACCGTTCGCCAGGTGACGTGGCTCGGAATCCTCGTCATCGTTCCGTGCTGCGCCTGGCTCATGCGCCGCCGGCGGTACATCGTTCCACTCACTGTGATTCTTTGGGTCTCCGGCGTACTATCCGCCAAACTTCTGGTCGCCTGGTTCTTCCGTCATCCCTATTCGATCCCACTGGCCCTCTTTCCTAAATCGATCGATGCGGTGACGATGGTGCATCTGCTCCGATCGTCCGGTCAGCTTGTAACAACATCCCTGCTGTTTATTCTTCCGGTGCTGGTCGCCGGCGTCGCCGCCCGATGGCCTCCGGGCAGAGGCCAAATAGTTCGCACGGTCGCGACATGGCTGATCCTGGTAAGCGTCTACCTGCTCTGCAAGCGCATGGGAAAGCCTGATCTGCCGGACTACATCTGGAGCGGCAACATCGTCACGGCGCACGGCATCATGCAGGGACCGGAGCTGTTCAATTCGGTCCACCGCATTCCACCGAGCCAACTTCTGGCACTGTTCATCATCCTGATCCTCTGCACGGTGTCGTTTCTGAAAGCAATCTCCGGCCCGCGGATTGCGCGCGCCGCCGGCACGGAAGTCCCGGAGATCTCCTGGCGAACGGTGAACGTTCTGCTGCTGCCGTTTCTGGCGTGCTATCTTCTTCTGCTGTTTCCGCTGGCCCTGATCACCATCTTCGATCGCTACCTGCTGGAGATCGTCGCCATTCTGTTGATCTACACATTGCGCCTGCATCAGGAGCGCGTGGGCAAACGGATCCCGGGGATCGCGACTGCCACTCTTGTGGCGATGGCAATGCTCGGCGTCGCGGGCACGCACGATCTCTTCGCGATGGCGCGCGCCGAAGTCCGGCTGACAAACGAGTTGCAGAAAGCCGGCGTGCCCCGAACCGAGATTCGCGGCGGCTTCGACTACGACACCGTAACCGAGGTCTACACGGCCGGCTATCTCAACGATTCTCACCTGGTGAACCCTCCCGGCGCGTTCCATCCTCATCTGCAGGATGAGAGCGGTCCCTGCGGCGATTTGTTCGCGGCGTACATTCCCGCTGTCCACGGAAAGTATGTGGTCACCTCGGGCCCGCGGCCATGTACGGTACCCACAAACTTTCCTCCACAGAGCTACCGCACCTGGTTTCCGCCCGCCCGCCGTGAACTCTTTGTCGTCGCCCGTCAGCCTGATGCGAGTGCCGCACCGAAGCCTTAGCCAGTGAACACCTTTCATCGCCGTTCAGCGCTTCGCTACTGCCGGCGCCGCAGGTCCCGGCGCCGCAGGATCGTCAGCTCGCCATATTGCTGAACAGCTTCGTAATGAGCTGCGATGTAGCCGTCCAGCAGAGGAACGCCGGTATGAGCTGAGCTTCCATTTCTAACCACACCCGGAGCCTTCTTTACAGAGCGCTCTGCCGCCACTCAAGGGAGGCCTTCGGGCGTCCCTTTTTTCTGCGTGTAACTTGTTGATTTCAGGTTGCGTACACACCCCGGCACCGGCTCTCAGATAGCGCATAAAACGCCTATAATAAAGAGTGACGATACTCGGTAATTGAAGACTGACGATACTTGGTAATTAAAGCCTGACGATACTTAGAAAGTTTGCGTGACGATGCCTGACGACCAGAACCAGCTCCCCCTCGGCTCCAACCCCAACGATCCCCCCTCGGCGCAGGACGCCAACTCCAACAACCCACCCCCCGGCGGATCTGGCGGAGACGGCCCGGGTGCGCCCACCGGCCCCGGAGCCCTCCAGATGTTGCCCATCAACATCGAGGAGGAGATGCGCCGGTCGTATCTCGACTACTCGATGTCAGTCATCATCGGCCGCGCCCTGCCTGACGCGCGCGACGGCCTCAAGCCCGTGCATCGCCGCGTCCTCTACGGCATGCAGGAGATGGGCCTTCAGTTCAACAAGAAGTACACCAAGTCGTCAAAGGTGGTTGGCCACGTGATGGGCAACTTCCATCCGCACGGCGACTCCGCCATCTACGACACCCTCGTCCGTCTCGCTCAGCCTTTCAGCCTCCGCTACATCCTCGTCGACGGCCAGGGCAACTTCGGCTCCGTGGACGGCGACCCGCCTGCCGCCATGCGTTACACCGAAGCCCGCATGACGCGTATCGCCGGCGAGATGCTTGCGGACATCGACTCCGACACCGTCGACTTCGTGCCCAACTACGATGAGTCCACCACCGAGCCCTCCGTTCTGCCCTGCCGCCTGCCGAACCTCATCGTCAACGGTTCGGAGGGCATCGCCGTCGGCATGGCGACGAAGATCCCACCGCACAATCTCACCGAGGTCCTCAACGCGACCATCGCTCTCATCCAGAAAGAGAAGGGCGAAACGAAGTCCGACCTCGAGATGGTTCTGGAGCACGTCAAAGGTCCTGACTTCCCCACCGGCGGCTATCTCTACGGCCGCGGCAATCTCGCGCAGACCTACAAGACCGGCCGTGGCCGCTTCATCATACGGTCCAAGTGCGGCCTCGAGCAGATCACCGGCGGCCGGCAAGCGATCATCACCACCGAGATCCCCTACCAGGTCAACAAATCAAACCTCATCAAGCGCATCGCCGAGCTGGTCAACGACAAGACCATCGACGACATCTCCGACGTGCGCGACGAGTCCGACCGCGACGGCATGCGCATCGTCATCGAGCTCAAGCGCGGCGCGCAGCATGAGATCGTGCTCAACCAGCTCTACAAGCACACGCAGATGCAGGAGAGCTTCTCGATGATCTTCCTGGCTGTGCACAATAACCAGCCGAAGGAGCTCTCGCTCCCCGCGGCCATTCACGCCTTCATCGATCACCGCATCGACGTCGTCCGCCGCCGCACCGCCTTCCTGCTCAACAAGGCCCGCGAGCGCGAGCACATCCTGCTCGGCTACCAGATCGCGCTTGACCACCTCGACAACGTCATCAAGATCATCCGCCAGTCGTCATCACGCGCCGACGCCCGCGAGAATCTCTTCCAGTTCTTCTCCAACCGCACCATCAATCTGCGCGGCACCGAGCTCAAGGGCGTCAAGCTCAACCCTGAGAAGTACGCGATCGACCTCGCCGGCGGCAGCGTCTCCGCGCAGCTCGCAGGCAGCGCCGCGGCTGGGAATGTAGCCGCCGGCACGCTGATCCTCAGCTACCGCCAGATCGACGCCATCCTGGAACTCCAGCTCTACAGGCTCACCCAGCTCTCGATCGACGAGCTCCTCAACGAGCTCAAGGCCGTCCGCGACAACATCGCCGAGTTCGAATCGATTCTCGCGTCGGAAAAGAAACTGCGTCGGGTCATCATCAAGGAGCTCGAAGACATCCGCGACAAGTATGGCGACGCCCGCCGCACCGTCATCATCGACGAGTCCGCCGAGCTCACCCTCGAGGACCTCATCGCCGACGAGCAGGTTGCCGTCACCGTCTCCAACACCGGCTACCTCAAGCGCACGCCCATCTCCACCTACCGCCAGCAGCGCCGCGGCGGCACCGGCCGCATGGGCATGAAGACCCGCGAGGAAGACTTCGTCTCGCAGCTCATCATCGACTCCACGCACGCCTACCTGCTCTGCTTCACCAACACCGGCCGCGTCTACTGGCTCAAGGTCTACGAGATCCCCGAAGTCGGCGGCGCCGGCAAGGGCAAGGCCATGGCCTCGCTGGTCGACCTCCAGCCCGGCGAGAAGGTCGTCACCATCCTCCCCGTCCGCGACTTGACCGAAGAGTCCCGCTACGTGCTGTTCGCCACACGCAACGGCACCGTAAAGAAGACCGCACTCAAGGACTTCTCCAACGTCATGGCCCGCGGCATCATCGCCATCGGCATCGACAAGGACGACGAGCTCGTCACCGCGCGCATGACCGACGGCGAGCAGGTCATCTTCCTCGCCACGCACGACGGCATGGCCATCCGCTTTGACGAGCGCGACCTCCGCTCCATGGGCCGCCCGGCCTTCGGCAACCGCGGCATCTCGCTCAAGAAGGGCGACTACGTCATCGGCGCCGCCGTCACGCCGTCCGCTGAAGCCCGCAACAAGAAGCGCCTCGAGATCGCCGCCGCCAAGGGCCTCAAGTCGCAGGTGGAAAAGGCCATCGACGAAGCCGCCGACTCCGCCGCCGCGCAGCCGCTCACCCTCGCCGAGGCCGACGACACCACCGCCGCGCCCGAGCTCAGCCCCGAAGCCGCCGCCAAGCTGCAGAAGCTCGACGAGAAGCTCGGCCTCACCCCCTGCCTCATCCTCACCGTCTCCGAGAACGGCTACGGCAAGCGCACCGACGTCGACGCCTACCGCCTGCAGTCGCGCGGCGGCAAGGGCGTCATCAACATGAAGGCCAACTCCAAGGTCGGCAAAGT
>DATNGO010000241.1:0-60798 GCA_035605855.1 Acidobacteriaceae bacterium
CGTGGTGATCGTGAAGGCCAACCCGTTCCTGAACAAGCAGTTCTACGAAGGCAACTACGTGGAGGGTTCCACGGAGGCGCCGGACTGCTACTCTCTGGATGGCAAGGTGCCGTCCCCGAACGCGCCCCGCCCGCAGCACACCAACTGCGCGCTGTGCCCCAAGAACCAGTTCGGCTCGAAGATCGGTGACAACGGTCAGAAGCAGAAGGCATGCCGTGACACGAAGAAGCTCGCGATCGTCCCGCTGGTGGACATCAAGAACGAGACGATGGGCGGAGCGATGTTGTTCCGCGTACCGCCGTCTGCGCTCAAGGATCTGAGCGTGATGTCCGATGCGCTGAAGGGCCGCGGGTACCCGTACAACTCGGTCGCGGTCCGCATCGGATTCGACACCACGGTCAGCCATCCCAAGCCGACCTTCCAGGCTCTGCGTCCGCTGAACGACGATGAGGCGGATCAGGTGCTGGAGATGTTCCAGTCGGACTCCGTAGCCAACGTGCTCGCCGACAGCGACGAGGCGAAGACACCGGAGATCCCGGCATCGGCGCAGTTCGCCCAGCCGCAGCCCATGGTCGCAGCCCCGTCGGCCGCGCCCACCGTGGCGACTCACAACTGGGTGCCCGGCACGCCCGCGCCGCGGATCGACCCCAGCACGGTACCGCCCCCGCCGCCCGCGGCGCCGGCTCCGCAGCGGCCCCAGGCGATGCTCAACCAGCCGGATGGGACGCCGCTCGCGCAGGCCGCCCCGGGCACCGTGGCGATCCAGCCGTTCAGTCCGTCTGCACCGCCGCCGCCCCCGCCGGCTGTCATGCACGCCCCCGTGCAGGCTCAGCCAGCGGCGGTCGTCGTTCAGCCGGATGATGAGCCCCAGGCAGCGCCGCCGGCACCGGCCGGCAATCCGTTCGCCCCGCCGCCCGCGGCAGCCGCTGCACCGGCGACCCCGGCGAAGCCCCCTGCGCAGCGCCGGAAGCCCGTAGCTCCCGTCGCGCCGCCGGCTGCGCCCGTGGCCGCCCCTCCCGCCGCCGAGCCCGCCCCGGCCACTCCAGGGCAGCTCGAAGGCGAGATCGAGAACATCCTGTCTGGTCTCGGGGACTTCATGGGCGGTAAGTGATAATGACCCGCAGTCAGGCAGTGGCTGCGGGTTCTTCTACCTATCATGGCAGGACCTGTGGTGTTTGTAAGGGGTGCCTTCGCTTTACATCAGATCGCCACTGTGTAAGCTGCAATGGTCGAAGAATCCGTAGCCGGTCTCACAAAAGGCAGCTCAGGCGATATGCCGCACTGGGAGTCACCCCGTCACGGCCAAAGCCAGAACACTGCGAATGCTGCGGGAGAAAGGCGTCACGGTCCCTTTGTCTGGATCACTCCCATGGCGACGGAAGATTCCGCGGTTGGGTGTGTACACGATGTAACGCAGGCATAGGGCTTTTAGGAGACTCGCTAGAAGGTCTCCAACGGGCGGTCAATTATCTGAGGCGAAATGGGTAGCTTCTACGAAAGAGTGTTGCCATCAACAGGGCCATACTGTTTGATGTCGGGAGTGACCGGTCCAGACGGCAAATTATCTGAGCAGCGGCATTTCAACGGCATAAAGACCGTTGCGGATTTGGAAGCCCAAGTTCAGAAGTTGTCACAGCTTCCTGTGAACGTCTTCTACGCAACGGGGTCCTACGCCGGTAAGAATCGGAAGGACCCTGTCGCGAAGCGATGTTTGTTCCTTGACCTTGATAGCAAAGATTTTGGGACGATTCCTAATGCGCTCCGCGCTTTCGTAGCGTTCGTGAAGGCGACGGGTCTGCCTCCCCCAAGCATCTTCGTACACTCGGGGCGTGGAGCGCATGTCTACTGGGTTCTCGACCAGGATGCTTCTCTCGATGAATGGCTTCCTGTTGCTAAGGCTTTAAAAGAGAAGTGCAGGGAGCTGGACTTCGCGGCCGATCCCACGGCTACCGCAGACCCGGCGCGTATTCTCAGATGCCCTGGCACGCTCAATAGGAAGGGATCAGAGCCGCTGCCGTGCCGGGTGCTGTCAGACAGTGGCCAAACCGTCAGCCTCGAAGCCATGGCCTCGGCGCTGCGCGTGGAGACCGTTCCCACGTCGGCCGCTGGCAAGCTCGCGGCGCTCGTCGGCCAGGACGATCTGGCCAGCCGTCGCGAGTTCGCCGCCCTGCCCGAAGACGACGTCCGGGACATGCTCGACTTTATTCAGCTCCCACCCATGGGCGGCCGGGACGAGTGGATCACGATCCTCAATGCTATACAGGATTGGGGCAAGAAGTCCGAAGCCAGCTTCGAGGTCTTCCACGACTGGTCGAGCGGGCAGCCCGGGTACGTCGATCGCGCCGACTGCCGCAAGACCTGGGACAGCTTCGAGCCCGGCGGCGGGATCACCGTCGCCACCCTGGTGAAGAAGGCGACCGAGGCGGGCTGGGCTCCCATGCAGCCGGCTGATCCAGTCACGCCGGTTGCCGGGCCGTCCCTCGCTACCCTGATCTCCCCGGCCGCGCCGAACGCAGCGAGCACTGCGGCGCCAGCCATCCAGCAGGGCATCGTTGCGAGCAAGCTGATGCTCGCCGCGGACCACGCAGCGAAGGCTCTCGGCAAGCCGCGCTTCGAGCTGAACGACGCCGTCCACTGGCTGGCCAACGAGTTCGTGTTGGTCGGAGATCAGGAGGGGATCTTCTACTCGATCACCAACAGGATGCCAATGGCGAGCCGTGTCATCGACGACATGTTGACTCGCTACATGCCCCTCAACGCCAATGGGATACCCATCAATGCGACTGCCATCATGCGCCGGTATGGAACCGTTCACGCTGTCAACAGCCTCGGGTTTCACCCTGGCGCTCCCAGCGTCTACATGGAGAACGGCCTCAGCTACGTCAACCAGTATCTTGCGCCGGAACAGCTCGTTCCCATGTCGCCCGCTGAAGTTAAACTCATCGAACACTTCTGGTGGCAGTACCTGTTCCCTCGCGAGGAGGATCGCCCTTTCGGAGAATACCTCATGGGGTGTTATGGGCACTTGGTACAGCACCCTGATGTTAAGATCGCTTCGGCGCCTGTCATGGTCAGCAAAGAGTTCGGGACTGGAAAAACAACGGTGATGTATGACATTCCGCGCGCCCTTGCCGGAGTACATGTTAGCAAGCTCGTCTCGAACAAAGTTCTCCGTTCCACATTTTCTGACTATATCAATGGGACCCACTTCGTCCATTTCGATGAGGTACATATCAATGGGAAGTGGGACTCCGATGATACGGCTAACTCCCTCAAGAACCTCATCACAGGTAAGATGGTGGAAGTTCACCCCAAAGGCATGAAGACCTTCAACATTCCTAACAGGTTGTTCATAACAGCGACATCTAACTATGAAGACGCCATCTCCCTCCCGTCAGACGATGAGCGACGTTGGGGTGTTTATTACCTCAACCCTCCATCATTTCCTACGCTTGGACAAAAAGCAGCGTATTTTCGCGCCATTCACGCGCTCATCACTTCGCCCAGCGGGCCAGGGAAACTTCGGTGGTACTTCTCGCAGGTGGATCTTTCAGGGTTTGACCCCCAGGCTGCCCCGCCGCTGACCGCTGCCAAGCGCAGGATGATCCAGCGCTCGCAAGCATTCGAGGTTCAGATCCTGAAGGAGTGGGCAGACAATGCGAGCGGCCCATTTGCCAAGGATGTCTTCTTGACAGAGACCGTGCGACAGATGCTCCAGTCCGAGACTGGCAAGACCTACAGCGGCGTGCAGGTGCGTGAGTACATCATCCGGGCAATCCCAGATGCACAAGCTCTGAAGCAGATTCGCTCGTCGATGGCACAGCTCCGACCGTGGGTGTGGAGGAACCACTCTCAGTGGGCGAACGCCAGCAATGACGAGATTCGCACCGAGCTGAAGACGGTCTAGTAGCTCGTGGCTGCCTGGGCCTTGGCGTTGCGCTCGACGCCCGCCTGATCGTAAGCCCGGTACTTGTATTGACGTTCAATGTCACGAGCGCCAATCGCCATCGTCGGGTTGTTCCGGTTCCAACGATCCATGCGACCGTAGGCCGCAGCCTGTTCGCCGGCTGTGCGGGCTGACGTGATCTGCTTGAGGATGTCGGTGCGGGCTGCTTTCGCGGCGTCCGCGTACTCGATCTTCACCCGCGTCTTCTCACGCTCATCGCCAACATCCGTCGGCGTGAACCCGAGGAACCGCGTGACCGCGTCGGCGCCCGACGGCTGGGTGAGCGATGCGCCGGACGAATTGGTATCACCGGCCTGGAGTAGATCCAGCGCCTGTCGCGCGTCCTGCCACTGCTTCACCGGCACGATCGAACCGAACGCGCCGCCGAGATCGCCGCGCTGGAACTTGCCCGAGAACGATGACACGTTCTTGGCGAGGAGCTGTGGCATCGGACCAAGTTCATCCCAGAAGAAGTTCTTCCAGGCATCCTGGCCGCCACTGAGCAGATCCGGCGGATCGTGGAAGAACAGATCCGACAGCCCCATGCGCTTGCTGACGTCGATGTTGAGCGCACGAGGGATCGGGCCGGTTGCGAGCGCGTTGCCTACCGTCTTGCCGAAGTGCTCTACCAGGAACCGGTTGACTGCATTTCGGAAGTCCCACACGTCGCCATCTTTGTCCGCAATCTTGTGGTAGGCATACAGCGCGAGGCGCAGCGGCTCCAGGCCAATTGCAGACGCGGCGCCGGCAAAGAGCGCGTTGCCGATGACGAGTCCCGCGAATGTCTTGGCGGCTTCGGCCTTGTTGTCTCCCACGAAGCTGGCCTTCAAGTTGCCGTATAGCAGGTGGATCATCGCCTGCGTGTAGGTCTTGAACATCGTGATCGAGTTGCCACCGGGGATGTGGCCGAACTTCTTGAACAGCAGCGGCTTGTTGGCCTGCGAATAGTCAGCGTGGGTTTCATCCACGAAGTCCGACGTCTTGCGGATGTCTCCTCCGGTCAGCTCCAGGGCCGCCAGTGCTGTGCTAAGCCGGTTAAAACTCGACGCCATCGCAGGTAGGACCCTGGCCCAGCTAAAGATGCGATCGATAGTTCGGTCGTACCCGTGAATTGCTCGGCCCAACACCGACGGCCCCTTCGCCATATTCGTGAGTTCGTCCGCGTAGCCGTGTGAAATGACGCCGCGATCGAACAACTGGCGAAGTGGAGAGTTATCGCCCTGAGCCCAGTGGCCGAGGGTGGGGTGCTTGGCGATAGCCGCCAGCAGGGCTTGGTGGACGGATTCACTGTCACCCCCTTTGCTCAGCACTTCCTGCATGTGTGCGCGGACCACCGGACTCGCCACGGCAGCCATCGCTCGACCGAACGCCGCCAGCGACTTCCCATATCCCCAGCGTGGGCCGGCGGTCGGGATCGCAGTCGTGAAATTCTGTGTCAGCCAGATCGCGGCATGAGACGTGGACGCGAGGTACCCCATGAACCCGAGCTTCGCGAGCATGGCGTTCATGGGAGCCTTCTGTCCCATGGTGTTGACGTCATCGACCGTGTGGTCGGCGAGCGCCTTCACGGCTTCGCCGCGCCGGTACATGGTCGCCTGACTGGCGTTCTCGTCGAGCCGGTCGCGCGCCATCGAGCGCAGCTTCGCCATTGCATCTGCGTGATCGAACACGGTGGACATCTGGGCCGTATGCCACGCCGCGGAGAGCGCGTGCTCAGCGAAGTTCTGCCGCATGTCGAGCGGCTTGACGCCACCGATGTTGCGACGAGCGAGGCGAGAGCCGGCGAACGCTGAGCGGGCTGCTTGGATCTGTAGGAACGCCGATCGTAGAGAGTTCACCTGCGCCTTGACGTCTTCCTGCTCCTCGTCCGACTTCACGCCCTTGGTCATCTTGCGCGTGGCCTCGGTGACCAACTCCTGCATGCCGTGGGTCAGCGCACCATACGCTGTACCCATGGTCTTGCGGGTGACGTGGCCTACCTCAAGCCCAGCCGCCTCCATCTGGTCACGGACGCGCTCAGCTTCCCGCTGGGTCCGATGCATGGAAACATACTCGGCGCGGTAATCAACAGCGAACTTGCCACCGCGTTCGACCACCTTCGCGCGAGAACGCGGCGATAGGCCGGAAACTCGCTGGGCAAATTCCTCTGCGGCGGGTCGATCATCGAACTCTCGCGTGCCCTCGGGTGTAGCAGCGACAACGAAATCACCCTGGCGCCCGAGATGATGGTACGGGCCGTCCAGCTCTGTGAAGCCGGCGAAGTCTCGGAGGGACGACTTGAGCTTTTCGTTCTTGCCTTCATCGCCGAGATCGATGAGCTTCCCCTTCCCGATGATGGCATCGTAAGCCGCGGGGTTCTTGGCACCGTAGAGGAGTCCGCGCTGGGCGGGTGAAAGATCAGCCTCCAGTGCATCGATAGCAGTGTCAACTCCTGCTCGGCGCTGAGCCCGGACGAGCTTGCGGTTCGCGTCGGTCGCCCCATCGTAGACCTCCCGCGCCTCCGGCGACAGCTTGTCGTAGCGAGTCTTGAACTCGGCAAGCCGCGCCTCGGCGCCCTTGGCCGATCGAGCAACGAGCGACTGCTCATCGATCTTCAGCCGCGGATCGAGCTTGTACATGGTCGTGTCGATCATGAGCTTCGACACAGCGAGATCGTCTTCGCGAGACAGCCGCGCCCATTTGCGAGCGACAGGATCGCTGATCTCCCGCAAGTGATGGATGATGGTCTCCTTCTTGGAATCAGCATCCTGGAGACGGCGCAGCGGGTTGGACGACGTGTCGTGACCGAAGTCCCGAATGTGGTCCCGGTAAATCTGGTTGACGGTCTTGAGCGCGGTGATGGACTTGCGCAGGCCGTCGATGACACCTGACTTGACGGTGTGGGCAAACTCCTTGGCCGTTGTGTGCATGCCGCTGCCGGCGCTCAGCTCCGCCATCTCGCGGTCGTTTCCGCGAAGCGGCTCGGGGTCCTCATCGAGCATCCGCGCTACATGGTCGAGCGCGATGTTCTCCATCGGCGTGAGCCCGAGAGCGGCCCGAGTGTTGCTCGGCAGCTTCTCGTGAATGTCAGTGTGCCGCATGGCAGCAAGATCCGGACGATGGGCGTTCTGCGCATCCATGACATCGTAGGTCGTGTCAAGAATGTGCTGTAGCAGCGGTGCTTCCTTATGGCCGAAGAAATGCCCGATAGCTTTGAAGATCCGGGTCAACAGCGTCTGCTTTGTGCCATCGAAGTTCTCGTCTGGGCTCGCGAACTTTTCTGTTGCATTGATCTCATCGACGAAGTCCGGGTTCGACAGAACCTCCGACATCATCTCCAGCGGATTGTGCGCGCCGTACAACGCCCGGTTGTAGGTCGCAGGCTTGGGTCCGCCGCCGTCCCAGTAAGAGATATGCTGACGGATGGCTTCGGCTCCATACTGCTTCTCCAGCCTACGGAGCAGGATGTTGTGGAGGGCTTTCATCCGAGTCGCCAGCTCACCGTTGGGGTTGGCTGCCAGCTCATTGACGGTGCCAGTGTGGATGGCCTCGTGTACCAACGCCCGCGCCAGGAACGCCGGCTTCCAGCGGTTGGAGTCGAAGTTGATCTGCACGCTTGGTACGTTGTGCGCGAAGCTCGCGATGCCAACAGCCCCAGATGGCACCCTGGTGGTATCCCCGATCTTCGGGTTCACCAGGGCGCTGCGGTTGTACACAGGCGCGTCGGGGACGCGGGCGCGGACGGCTGACAGGATGGCCTTCACCGTCGGAGACTGCGTCGCATGCTCAATGAAATGCTGGAGTAGGAAGTGCGTGCCCAGCGGCTCACCCGTGTCGCGGAACTTATCCATGTGAGCGAAGAAGTGGTTGTTGAGCAGCGCGTCGCCCAGCGCCTTCCACTCCTCCTTGAGCCTATTGCGAGCGATCTTCGTGCGGACTTTACCGCCCGGTGCCTCGTCGATCAGCGGTCGAGACGTGCGCGAGAAACCCTCCTCGGGCTGCTCGAACTCGTGGCTCTCGGGCTCGATCGTGTCGGACATGCGGCCGGTGTGCTCGCCCTGCTGCTCGTCGCGCTGCTCAGAAAGGAACCGCATGTACTGGTCGATCTGATCCCGCGGGAAGTCATCGTACTTGTCGGCCAGCTCGTGAAGATGTTGGAGCAGCGCTTGGTGCGCCTTCGGGTGCTCATCGAAGTCCGACGCGATGTAGTCGTTGACGAGCTTCTGCGTGCGGAGCTTTTCAGCCGGGGGCATGCCGGTCTTCTTGGCGACGCGGACCTCTTTGGCCGGTTTCCTGGCCGATCCCGCGACGCCGGTTTTCTCCCGAGTTATCCGGCGATTGAGTTCAGCCGCCTTGGGCTCCATGGCCGGCTCTTTGTCCGCTTCGGTGGCTGTCCCCAGCAGCTCCCGCGCCGATCGGTGCATCTCGTCGTTGAGCGCATCGACGCGCGTGTGGCTCGTTCCCTGACCTGCCTGCGTCTGCTCAGCCGACTTCCTGCCGAGTTGCTTAATGGTCGCAGCCGCAGCCTTGTTGGCGCGGTTGACGATGCGATCATCCATCTTGCCCTGCTTGGCTTTCGCGGCTGTGCGCAGAACCTTGGCGAATGCAACAGCATTGTCCTGTCGCTCACTCAGCTTGCCAGCGTGCGCATAGCCCGGCTGCACCTGCTCCTGTTCCATGTGGAACGCGAGTGCGTCACGGAGCGCCTTGGTGTAGGCGTCGTCCTGGTTCTGTTCTTGGACCAGCCCGGCCTCGACGGAGTGAACCGCTACGTGGTGAGCGGCAGCAACAGCTTTGTCCTGGACGTGCGCGCGGGCAACAACCTTGCGGCGGCGGACGCTGTGCTCGTGGGCACGAGAATCCCGCCCGGAAGTGTCAGTCACTTTTGGCTGCTCTCCAGGAGCAGTCGCCAGCTTCTCAGGCGGAACCTCACTCACCGGCTTGGCGGCTTCCTCGCGATTCAGAGTCGCGGTAGCTTGCTCAGGGGCCGGGGGTTGGGATTGTCGCACTCGCTCCGCCGGGACGTCAATAGTGCGATCCGACGCTTCGCCAGTGCTCGCATCGATGGGGCGAACGCGGACCTTTCCGGGGGGTGCCCCATCCTCAATATGGACGGCAACTTCATCGCCCTTCTCCGGCTTGAACAGACCCATGCGCGGGGCAGGCGCGGCCGGCGTCTCGTCGCTCTCGTGCTCGGGCATAGCCTCGGTTTTCGCTACGGGCTCCGCGGGCGCCGGCTGCGCTGCTTCTTGGGAACGCTCTGCTACCCGACGAGCCACGGCCTCTTCTGGCGTCGTGACAACGGGGGTCTTGCCCTGGTCCTGCATCTTGGCAACGGCCAGAGGAACGTCATTTGGGTGGACAGTGGTCTCAGATGCCACGGCGCCCGTGGCGTCCCGGCCCTGCACCACGGCGGTCGCGTCTGGGGACTTTCCAGACCCAGCGCCGGTAACGGAACCAATGATGGCCTGCGGGTCTTCACCGGCTTTCATCCTCTGTTTGACCTTGATGACATCACCCTTGGTTTTCAACACCAACGTCCCTTGTGGGAAATCGACAGTACGCCCCTGCGCCTTCGCCTGCGCAAGCGTCTTGTCGCCCAGGCTCTCCAGGTGTTTGCCGGTCTCAGGCGTAACCAACACCCCGGTCCGAGGAGTTGACTTATCGTTCATGTCCTTGAACTGCGCCTTGATGTCCTTCAGCGGCTCGGGGCTGGGCTGGTCAGGGACGGCGGACTTGGGGCCGGGGATGACGCCGGCTGGCTCGCCCGGGAGTTTGACCTCGCCGGGTGGGTTGACCGAGCTGGCGGTGTCGGCAGAGGCTGCTGCGACGGCGGCAGGACTCGGCGGAGGGGCGCCCGCTCCCTCAGTGCTCTCAACACGTTCACTCCCTGGTTTGGCTTTTCCTTCCGAATGCTCGGCCGCGTGCCGCTTGACGCCGAAGAGACCGCCGAGGATTGCCGACTCTGGGATGTCCTTGAGAAAATCTTGTGCTGTGGGGGCATTCTTGTTACCTCCAAAAGTGTGGCCAACAATCACCTTTGCTATGTTGGACCCGAGCTGCACCAGGGCGCCAACTTTGGCACCGCGGATAACGCGACGCAGCATGAACTTGGACGGGGAGAATCCTTTCGCCATGAGCATTGTGGCGACAGTATCTATCGTTCCATCAGCAATCGATTGCGTGACATTCTTGTCGGCGTCGATGTCATCCTGCGCAGACGTATTTCCGCCAGCAATAGCTTGCAGGGTAGAGAGAGCAGTACCAGCGCCGCCGCCCATGACCATGCTAGGTGCAAATTCGAGCGCACCACCAACAGCAGACGCAACAGGGGCCGCTGCGTTCTGGTCGCCGGTCATACCACGCTTCGGGGTCCAATTGTCTATCGCTGGCTGGATGTGGTTCTTGATGTAATTGAACTGCGCGTCTTCGTAGTGTTGCTTCGAGCCAAACGCCTTCTCACCAAGGAAGATACCGCCGGCTGCGGCCGAGTTGAACAACTTCCAAAGTTGGAGCGCGCCGCGCGGGACGGCGTCCTTGATCTCCCGCTCAGACTGCTGACGTGCTTCCGCCGTCGGACCAACCGTCGCGTCTCGTATGAAATGCAGGAACGACGACATCCCATAGTGAGTGTTGTCTTCTGGAGCAGCATCCGTGACCGCCTGCTTCGGCGGTGGCGGAGCCGCAGGGATGCCCGGGATCTGCGCGCCGGCACCCTTGATCTGGTCGGCAGTCGGGTCAGGCGCGGAGTTGGGCATGACCTCCATGCTGCCGCCTCCCCCGCCGGTAACCTGCGTCTGACGCGCGCCATCCGCCAGCGGCGTGTAGCCGGGCATCGATTGCTTGAGCGACGACAACGCGTCGGCCTTCGCCGCGGAGATGTCGCCAAGGGGCGCGTCAGGCGCGGCTCCGGGACCCGGAAGCGGTGCGGGGAGCGGGACCGAAAGGTCAGGCATGGATCACTGTCCGTTCATTGGTGAGGCTTCGCCCGGCTCGCTGCCGCCGCCCCCACCAAGAGCGAACGCGGTCGCGCCGTCCGACGTACTGGGCATCTGGTCACTGCTGATCGCTGCCTCAGAGACGTTCGGCTGAATATACGCATTCTGCCAGCCGTTGCCTACCCAGACGTGAACGGTGTTCTGCTTCGGGTCGAAGATGATGTCGTTCGCCGGCTTGTGCGTCGCCGGGTCAATGTGCGTCGGCATCACGCGCGCACCCTGCATGCGTACAACACGCGCGGCCAGCTCGGCAGCCTCAACCGAGTTCATGACTCCGACATTGGCACCAGCGAATGTAGCAGCCAACCTTTCGGTGGCAACTCGCTGGTCATTGGACAGACCCTTGAACAGAGAGCCCACGGTGCCAGGGTCGTGCAGAGACTTCCCGGCGTTGGGGTTGGGCATCATAGTGCCGTTCGGGCCAGCAACCATCGCAGGCTGCGGCATCTCCGCGCCTTGGATCTGGCTGTCCACGGCCTTGATTGCGTTCTGCTGCGCGGTCTGAAGCGCAGGGAACGTGACCTTCGGACCCATCATCCCGCGGGTCGTGGCAGCACGGTCGTTGAACCAGTTCGCCTCCGCCTCGGCCTTCTTGCCAAGAGCGAAGGACAGATATTTGCGCACCGGCACGAGCTGCGCGTCGGCCTGCGCCTTGGTACGCATTCCGAGACCCCACTCGTACCGACCCTCGCCGGTAAGCTCCGTGCCCCTCGCGGCGGCGAGCTTCGCCTGCGCAGCAGCCTCGGCGCTGTACGTCGAGAGGATGGTCTGCTGTACGGTCTGCGGATTGAGCGCAGCCTGTCCGAGAAGCTGAAGATGCTGCGCGGTGACTTCCTGCCACTCCGGGCCGCCACCGTTGGGACCGGTCAGCGACGCCATGGGGTTGCGGAACATCAGCGCGCCGGGCTCCGCGGCGAGCCCCGCCTTCACGTCGGCAGCGGTCGCCTTCCGGAATGCGATGTCCTGCCCGTTCGGCAAGTAGTAGTTCACGTTCTTGAGGGCAGTCTGTACACCCTTCTCGTCGCCGTTCATCAGCGACGTATAGGCACCGCTCAGATACCGAGTGATCTGCCCCTGGTAGTGAGCCGTCCGCATGGCGTTGAGCGCCTGGAAAACTTGCGACGGATCTTCGCCGGCCATCGCAGCGGCATGCACCGCCTTCGCTATGCGCTGGTTCGACTCTTCCCAGTAGTCGGTCGTCTGGCTGTGCGGTTGGATGGGCTGCGGGCCGCCGGATGCAGCGTCCTGCTGAGCCTGCTGCTGACCAACGGCCATTGCCGTGACGCCGGCCGCCTTCTGTCCGGCCTGCTGAGCTACCTGCTGAGCTTGCGCGGGCGGGGCGCCAGAAGCAGCGGCCTGCTGCGCGGTCTGCTGACCGGCCACCGTGGCCGCCTTCGTCGCAGCAGCCGTATCCGGAGGCGCCATATTGTCAGGGGTCTGGGTGGTCGTCGGGAGCGCAGCGGGGCCGTTCGGCTTGCCGTTCTCCCCAAGCGTGTGCTCATGAAGGTGCTGGAAGAAGCCCTCTACGGCATCGCGCGCCTTGTCGAGCATGGACGGCTGCTGAGCTTGCTGCGACTGATCCTGACCAGAAATCTGTGAAGGGTCCATCATTGCGGCATCGGCGCCCTCGGCATTCGCCTCGCGGGCGCGGCGCTGAAGGATCGCAGATTCGATGTTGTGGCCAATGTTCTGGCCCTCAGCGAATCCCGAGACGAACCCGGCCGGGCCGCCAGTCATCGGCGCCTGGACGCTCTCGCTGTTCGGCACGAAACCGTCCGGCACGGCACCGCCGCCGGCCATGGTAAGGATCTGGCCTTCGGTCGATGCTGGGATGACCCCCGCGCCAATGCCCGTCATATCGCGTCCTGCGCCGACCTGGGTGGGGGTCTCACGCATCACGCCGCCGCTCTGGAGTCCGGGGGCCTGCGTGAACGACGGGATGACCCCGCGACCGTCACCCTCGAAGCCGGGCGCGCGAACCGGCTTGCCATAGTTCTCGCGCACGACACCGCCGTTTTCCATGGCCGGGATTGCTCCGCCGGCCGGAGCCGCGGGCGCCGCGCCCCCACCGCCGGTGAGATTCGACAGCACGTTCCAGAACGGATGGTTTGCCTGCGCCATTGGATGCTGCTGCATAGTCGCAGCGGCGTTCGCATCCGTACCAGCGCCAGCGCCCTGAATCGCGCCAGTCTGCCCAGCGTCGAGCTGCGCGGGCGACATCGCAGTTACACCCAACTGCTGGTTCACAGCCTGATCGGCTTTGACGCCATCCGCAGCAGCCTGTCCAGCAGTGCCGTACTTCGCTTGTAGGGCCTGAATACCTTGAGCAGCGCCGGGAGCTGCGGCGGCGACGCCTCCGAGGATTGCATTCAGATTGGCCATTTCAGTGCATGCTCACATGAGGAGAGTGTTGAACCGGGATCGCCCGGCGAGTATTGGACTGGACACGGGTCTTGTCGATGAGCTTATGGAAGTGCTCCTGACCCAGATAGTCTACGACATCCTTCGGGATGACGAACTCTCCGGGGGTGAGGAGCGCCGGCTTTGTGTCGGTCGAGCCGGGGATCGGGCTGCGAGTGAACGCGCCCTTCGACGTCACCGAGCCACCAGCGGCGTAGTCATGCACGCCGCGAGCCACGGGGATACCACGCGGGCCGTGCGGCACAACACCACCGCGCTCCATGAACATCATGGCCGCACCGGCGATGCTGCCGATCGACGACATCGCGCTGGAGCTGGCGGCCTGCTGCGCCTGATACGCCTGCATCTGATCGCCGAACTGGTCGTTGGCGGCCTTTTCACCGCTGTTGTTGGCGTTGATGCCGGTGTTCAGGAACGTGTTGGATGCCGTCAGGTTGTTGACGTTGCCCGCGTTGGTCGAGTTCTCGGCCTCCTGCCCAGCGATACCCGTCTGCGCAGCGGTCTCGGCACCAGCCGTACCGGCATTGCCCACCTGCAAGCCTAGCTGATTGGCCGCGTTCTCGCGGTTGAAAGCCTCGTTCTGCGCATTGATCGACGCCTGCGTACCGGCGCTCGCCGCGTTCGCAGCGCCAGCGACAGCCGCTTGACGGTCGAGCGCAGCGCCATGAATTGACGCCGGATCGACACCTTCGGCAGCCAGAGCGTGCGCGGAGTTGGCGCGGGCTGCCGCCGACGCAGCGCCCTGGTCG
This sequence comes from Acidobacteriaceae bacterium, assembly GCA_035605855.1. Taxonomy (GTDB): domain Bacteria; phylum Acidobacteriota; class Terriglobia; order Terriglobales; family Acidobacteriaceae; genus Granulicella. The sequence continues at coordinate 14,094 of DATNGO010000241.1, forward strand.
GCCACTGCCTGACCCTGCAAGCGTTGGATGTTGGCGGTCGAGCCGTAGTTCTGCGCAGCCTGCGCCTCGGTCTTCTGAAGCGGGCTGAAGGTCGAGCCGTAAGTGCTGAGGTTCTGATTGGCCGTGTCGCCAATCTTCTGAGCCATCGAGTTCGACTGGTTAACGACGTTGCCGAGATTGCTCTGCGCCTGTTTGTTCAGCGCCTGGGCAGTGTTCATCGTCTGAGCAGCACTGCTCGTCGCCGTACCAAAGGTCTGGTTGGCGTTGTTGATGTTGCCGCTAAGATCGGGGGCCTTGGGGACTGATCCGCCGCCGCTGCTCATGCTGTATCCACCGACAGTCTTGTCTTTGTAGGGCGAAGAAGTGGACCTCACCCGGGATGCGGCCCACTTCCGTGAACCCCAGCTTAGTCGCGAGGTTCAAGGATTTCAAGTTCTTGGCAGAGACACACCCCATAAGGAAGCGGAAGCCCCACTGCTCGAACGGGATATGGAACGCCCACCACAGCAGGGTCCTGGTCAGAGGCCGAATCGTAGAGACGTGCAGGGCGCAGCCGCCATCCGTGAAATTATCATAGCCAAACGCTGATACGATCTCCCCGTCCACTTCGCGGGCTACGCCGTGGAAGTCCCCCTTCAGCGGCAGCCCGGACTGCTCGTGCAGCCACGCCTGGATGCGCGGGCCATCGGCGATAATTCTATCCATGCCTCGGTCGCATGAAGGCAGGCTTGCGCTGAGGCAGCGCGGGCGGTCCGAAATGCCGGCCGCGGTCGGCGTCCAAAAACTCGCTCACGACGCCCATGCTGACGCCACGAGCCTTGGCCGCCTCCGGATGGGACTTCAGGAAGCCGAAGAATCGATGCTGCTTTCCGCTGACGCTGGGCATCGCCTCACCTGCACGCACCGGCTTTTTGACATGCCCGGATGTACGCCTGTAGCAGCGTCACCTGCGCATCAGCATCTCGGCCGTCTTCAATCACCGCTGGGGCGGGGTCAAATGGGACCGTACTCTCTGCTGGTACGCCGGGAGCGCCATCGCCTGAGCCGGCGGCGGAGGCATCACTACGCACTGCGCCGGAACCGCTCGGGGCGGCGTGGCACACGAGCACAGGAGCAGGAAGCAGAGGGACAGAAACAGCAGCGCTGTACTGGGCAACAGCCTTGCCAACATCGACATTCGCATCGGATTCCACCTTCTGGACGTGCGCGGCCTGGGCCGCTGCAAGTTTGGAGTCAAGGGCCTCGATCTTCTGTTCGCCGATGACGCGCTCGTGATGCGTGTAGTAGGCGAAGCCGGCAATCAGCGCCACAAAGACGCCGAAGTAGACCCAGTCTCGGATCGGGACCAGCTTACTGAGAAGCGCAAGCATCTGGCACCTTCTGGTCGCGTATGACCATCCAATGATATGCACCCAACATCGTGCCGCTGAGCGTCGCCCACGTGGCGAAGTTGGCCTCAGTAGGATGCCTGAAAAGGAAGAAAGTAGCAATCCCCCAGAGCAACCCGGCCAGGATCATCACGAACCAGTCACGAATGTCGAGCTTGTTCATACCGCCAGAGCTTTGTCGCGAGTTTCCTGGGCGCGTGCAGCCCACCCGTTACCATCGTGCGCCCATTCCTTCATCTGGCGATACGCCATCATCCGCTCCATGTAGTAGGTTTTGATGAGCCAGGACGGATCTTTCACTTCGGCGAGCCGAAGCGTAATCGGCCCCATAACACCGTCTTCCTGGACATCCAAGCAGCGCTGAAGGATCTTCACGCCCTCATGTACACCGGAGTTGTATCCCATGTCAAACACGCAAAGTGCTACTCCAGGCGGCAAGTGATCTCCGTAGAACTTGTCCCAGTAGTCGCGCTTCGCAATGGCCTGCGCGTCTTCGAGCGTCAGGTTCTCGATGTCGAGATTCGGGTACGCGCGAGCGCTGACACCATACTTGGTGCCCTTCAGATCGCCGACGCCTTCAGCTCCGCCGGTCCAGTTGCCCGGGTCCTTCGGGTCTTTCTGGAATCCCTTCTCGATCCCGATCACCCAAGGGAACGCCACGTCGGTAAAGAAGCTCATTCCGTATCCTCCGAATCAACACCAGTTGCCTCCAGAATAGCTTCTGCCACGTCGGCGATGTACTGGAGGAGTTCTTCATGGCGCTTCGCGGCAACTCGCCGTGCCTGTTCTGCTTTGTTCAGCTCCATCGAAATCATAGCACCGGCCAAAGTCGCCTCGATGGAATACTGAGTATTCAGCTCATCGAGGTTCGGGTCGATATGGTAGACGTGACGCAGGACGAACCATATCCCGGTGTAGGCCAGGAAGATCCCGACGAACCACCACGAGCCGCGGAAGCGCGCGTACTGCGCATCTAGGCGTGCGAGAAGGGACGGCGAAGCCATGACACCCTCCGTTCCGTGGTGGTCTTCGAGGCAGCCGAAGGCTGCACCGGAGTGACTTGCCGACGAATCTCAGCAACGTCGCGCTGCAACTTGGAGCGCGTCTCTGCTGACAGGGCCTTGAGTTTCATTGTTATTATACCTTGGCGAGTTCTTCGCCTGTTTCTGCCAGGACAACGGAATACACCGGCACGTTGCCGATGAGTTGGATCTGCCAACCATCCGACTTGAAGCCCGACGGAAGGCGCTTGATCTTCTCGTCCTTGACGGACCAGTTGAACACGAGGTTCCAATCCTGGGCCTCGTCACGAGCGTAGACATTCACCTGCACGCCACCGCCTGGGTTCTCCAGGGCTCCTACAGGATACAGGGTACTGCCGTTGATTGCAGCACGGTTTTGCGGGTCCAGCGGGCTTTGCGTCACGGTGAGCTTGCGGGCGCCGTTGATCGGTCGGCTATTGATGGGCGCGAGCTGCCCGAGATTGCCCATCGGTGTTCCATTCGTAGCCGCAGCGCCGGTATCAATGTATGATGTAACATTACCCGGGGCGTAATAGACATTCTCACCCTTCGCGCTGGTGCCGCGGAAAACGTAGTAGCCGATGGCGTTGGAATACGCTGTCCAATTGAGCGTATTGCTGGAAGTAGAACCGGTCGTTGTAATCGAAACTTCATTCGAGCGCACCGACACCCCGTTGCTCAAAATCGCCTCGACCACGTAGTAGTATGTGTTGGCCGCCAACGTGCCACCGGTTGTGCTAGTTCCTGGCGCTCCGAGAACAGGAGGCGTATGCGCGACAGGGCCAAGCGCATAACGGTACGTATTATATGTCGTGTAGTCAGCCAGGAACTGTACCGGGATCTTGATTGGCGAGCCCTGAAACTTCACGCGCATGGCGCCGAAGTTGACCGGCTTCGGAAGATCGAACTCCTTGCTCGTCCACGTGTAGGTGTACGGCGTCGAAGTGGGCGGGTCCCACAGTCGCACCTGATTGCCCTGCACAATGTAGACGTCGCCGCTGTACTGGTCGATCTGAACGGTCTGGACGTCCGTGAAGCGATCCAACGTCGTCAGCGACATTGTGCTCATGTACTGCGCGTAGGGGCTCGTCTCAGGTGCAGTGTCGTAATCCTGGGGAGTGTAGATGAAGCCCGTGGCTGTCGAATCAAACGCAATGTACTGAACCCCGTAAGGAACAGCATTCACCGTGGTGGGCGAAAAATAAAGCTGCCACTCCTCGCGAGTGAAAAGCCATCGAGTGACGAGTTGTGTTTGCCCTCCGGTCGCAAGAACAATACCCTGCGGGCTGGGGTAGTAAACCCCATCGATTGTCGTGGCCATACCGCGGCGACTGACACATGGATCGATAGACTCGATTTTCTCCAGTGTGACAGCGTCCGGCGACATACCGTCTGCCCAGTACGGATGGCTGGTAGTGGCAACGATAATGACGTTGTTGTAGATGCTGACACCGACGATCTCCGTTTGGCACGTCTGAATGTTCTGCACGGGCCACGCGTGCGGCTGGTACGGCACCGACATGTAAAGATCGCGACCGGTGAATCCGATCAGGAAGCCGCCCGGGTGCGCCACAAGACCTTTGAGCGTTTGCGGCGGCGGGTCCCAGGTCAGAGACTGCATGGTGTAGTTCAGCGCCACCGTGGCATCGACGGCGTTGTCCGTGTAGGTCGCGGTTCCGAAGGCGATGTCAGCTACCCAGTAATACTCGGTCGCAGTCGTGCCGGCCACAGTGCGGTAGATCCGCGTCGTGGCCAAGTTATAGTTGGACTGGCTAGGGACAGTAGTTTGGATTCCGCTGATGGCCCAGCTCCCACTCGTTCCTGTAGCAGTCGTAGGCGGACTTGGCGCTCCTTCCTCGCCGTATGCACTGACAAAAGTGTATACGTATGCCCTCTCAACATCAGTGCCAGCAGGCGGTACGACCGTTGGGGCGACTGTAGGAGCAGGGATGCCGAGGACGAAGCTGCCAGAACCGCCCTGGATACGGGCGCGAGTGTTGTACTGAGGAACCCCACCGAGGCGGGTAGAATCACTGGTCCAGTAATAGCGCTCAAAGCTATCCTCCAACACCGGTGTGCGAACGAAGTCCACCTGCGGATCAGTGAAGCCGACCCAGTAATCCGAGCCGCTGATCGGCAGCGGAGCGCCTACGGTGGCCGGCAGCCGGTACGCGCGGGCGATCTCGGGGCTCACGTTCCCGAAGTTGTAGAGCAACTGAGTTTCGCGCAAGCCACGCAGCTCGCCGGAGAGCAGCTTCGCATTGGCAGCCGTCACCGCTGCCGAGTTCGCCAGGAGGCGGTTCGACCAGCGCGGCGCGATGCCAGTGAAGTTCTCGATCTTGAGCGTAGCCATCAGACGCCCCACTTTGCATTCAGGTAGTTTTCCACGTTCGTGATCTCAGTCGTGGTGAGAACACGATTGTAGACTATCACGGCCGCGAGCTGCCCCTGAAAATTCTCTCCCGAGGCGCCAGATCCGATCCTGTTCATCGTCGCAGTTGCACTAGCAGTGGGACCCGTTCCGCTGCCCGCGGCGGCACGACCTTGGCGGAAAGCATACACCCCAGTGCTCGGGACATACGTTACATTGCCTTGGTACCATGTGTTCGCGGACACCGTCGCACTAGACGAACCGCCGCCTCCGACCAAGTCCACCAGCACGTTCATGTGATTGGACCATATGCGGAAAACGATACCACTACCGCCGGTTGAGCCAATGATAGACACCGGTCCTGCTGGAGCCGACGTGTTGAATACCGAAAAAATTGTGACCCCTGTTAGAACCGCGCTTCCTGGGATCGTGTACCATGCACCGCCGGTGCCAAAATTCACAGTCGGAAGACCGTTCAAACCAGACGAGTTTGCCAGCGCCATACCCGCAGTTCCGCACGGAGCGCCTACTCCATACCATGGAGTTCGGTCCTGAAAGGCGTAAATGCCCTGGCCCGTAGTCGCCAGAATATTGTCACTCTCCCACCAGAAAACTAAATCGGAGATAGTGCCGGGGGTAGCTACAGTAGTGCCGCTATTGGCGTTATCCCATTTTGAAGTGGAAGAGTTGTAGGTAAGCACTTGCCCATTCGACGGGCTGCTGATAGATACGTCGGATAAACCAGCGAGAGTGCTTGATCCTCCTCCTCCACCGCTCGACGCGTACCATCCTTTAACACCGCTTGCATTCGTGCCGTACACCATGCTATTACCCGGCGCTGCAGTGTCATTCACCAACTGCAACGTTAAGTCGGTAGCGAGAGCACCGCCGCCAGTAAGCGATCCAGCGGTACTCACTTTGCGCGTGCTAGGAACAGCAGATGCGGGGAGACTGGACGGGCTGGGGGCAACGAGCTGGTTATTCACCAATCGAACAATGCCGGCGTTCACCAATTCGCCTACTTGAGCAAAGCTATCCAGGGGGTTCCCGCGGATACGACGTCCGACTTCGGCCGCTTCCTTGAGCTGCCGTAAAATAATAGTATGGTTTTCGGTATCGTTGGTTGGCGCCCGGATTGCGGTGGTCTGAGCCATGGTAGCAATCCTTACGTCTTCATGATGTAGAACAACGCGCGATACGGCGGGAGAGTATACGAATGCGCGTGAGCAGTTGTCCCACTGAGCGAATGCGAGTGCGGATTGGCAGCCGTGTTGGAGCCAGGACCCCCGCTGCCGCCGGTCGTCTCGATGAAATCCACGGCGGACTGACCGCCGCCGAGTTCGCTGAGGTTGGTGTGGTAGGACCCGGCACCATTTTGGATGCCGAGCACCGCGGGCTGACCGTTCGAGCTGTAGGTCAAACCGCTCGACCACCACCGGTGACTATGCGACGGGATCTGGTCGATCGTCAGCGCCGTATTGCCCACGGACAGGGAACCGAGAGACGTGGACCCGGTGGTGGTGCTGCTCGATCCCCCAGCAGTAGGGAGAGCACCGCCAGCGCCGAGCACGAACTGGTCGCGCAAGTCGGGAGTACCGTTATTGCCATCGCAGATGACCCAGCCGGCCGGCACGGAGGAGCTTGCGCCGCTCCAAATAACGATCATGCCTGTGAGCGCGACACCTACACCACTGGGCAGATTGTTGAGGAGATTCGCCGTCGTGAGGATGGGGCTGCCGGCAGCCGTCGCCGCGGAGCCGATGGGGACATGGATCTGGTTGCTGGTATCGCCGGGCTGCGACCGGACGTAGCCACCAGCGTACTCACCGCCCTGGATAGATCCGCCGGCACCAAGCTGGAGTACCCCGGTGACATTCGTCGTGCCGCTGAGGGTGTCGCCGCCGTTCTTCTGGAGGAGTGCCTGGAGCATCCCAGCGGTGAGGCGCTGCTCGAATCGGGTCCCGGAGGCGAACGGCAGCGGAGTCGTATTGTCCTGCCCGCGCACGATCACAAAAGCATCAACAGTGCGACTCGTGATCTGGACGATCTCGATGTTGCCGTTCACGTCTTCGAGCGTGCCGTATGCGACCTGCCCCGCGCCTGGGTTGGAGAACAACTGACCTTCACCCGGCGTGACAGTGAGGCTCGTATCTCCAGTGCCAATCGCAGAGGCCAGCAACGACGATGCGTTGTCATTGAAAAGTATGATGCTGCTCATAGATCGGACTCGATAGTGAACTTGACTACGTCTTCGATGATCTGGCCAGCGCTCGTATTGGCAAGGAACTGAACCTCGAACTCATCCCCATCGTCTCCGCCATTCGCGTAGAACACAACCTGAAGACCACCCGGGCCGACTACAACGCTGGTGATCTGGAACGCCGCCACGGGAGGGTTGGTCCCGAAGGTCTGCGTGATGTTGATTGGCGACGAAATACTGGTCACCGTCTCGCCAGCCGAGAGGGTGAGCGTGTAATCCAAAATGTACCGGCGCTTCTCTTCCGGAGCTTGCGTGAAAACAGCGCTGTACGTACTCATGCCTGCACCGTGTTGTTCTTCTTCGGCGGCCAGATGCGGGGCTTGATGTCCCCGACTTGAGCGAGTTCTACGGCTTTGTATACAGCAGATTGCACGAATTTTCCACCAATATTAATCAAGACCGGGCTCACATTCACGATGATCTGCTGAGAGCCATTCGTTTGCTCCACTCCACCCAAGACTGCGACTACTTTATACGTCACAGCACCCGTGGGAGGATTCGGGTCATCGAATGATGTAGAAGTCGTGTTCCCTATTAGAACTCCATTGTGGTATACATTATATGAATCAGCCGGCGATCCGTAGGTCTGCGTGATCTGCATCCATCCGCCGGCACCGTTGCCACCGGTGCCGTTAAATGTCGGGCTTCCTGTGCCACCGCCGCCGCCAGAGCCGTAACCGGTACCGTTCCCGCCGTTGCCATATGGGCCAGGGGCGTTACCACCGGTGCCACCGGGTCCAGAAGAACATATTCCTCCTCGCACTGTTTGCGGCGGAAGACCAGTTCCCTGTGTTGATCCACCGCCTGCGCCTGCATGCGTCGTATCACCACTGCTACCACCCGTCTCTTGGTAGCCACCATCTTCGCCAGTATACGAAGAAGCGTTCGTAACGGCATATGTGGCAAGGGCTGCATTATAGTGGCTACCACCTTGGGCTGTTATATACGTTCCGAACGTTGTGTCAGTACCTGCTGTGCCTGTGGAACTCCAGGTTGGTCCAGTAGCTCCGACTCCTCCGACTCCTATAACAATCGCTACCGGATATGCCAGATTCGATGGCGAGAAAAAAGCGTCAACATAAGCACCCCCGTATCCGGCGTATCCTTCCCCGCTAGCGGCAGGTCCCGCGCCACCGCCGCCGCCGGCTCCAAGAGCCTGAACTTCAATCTGTGTAACACCTGAATCCGGTGCAGGGAAAGACCCGTTTGCTGTATACGTGGTTTGCAGTGTTGATGTCGTAGACCATGACAACAAAACATCGCCACTTCCCGGAGATCCTATAAGTCCTGTTATAACAAGAGAAGTCATACTTGAAAAAATCCGCCGCTGGCAACATCGTACCCAACGTAGTACGAGAATCCTTGTAGCAGAAACGGAAATCCTGGTCCTGTCGAGCTGTAATAAACCAACGGGCTAACCGAATCACTCGCCCCCTTGATATACAACACAACCGCGACCACCGTATATGGAGACACCACAGCTTGGATCTGAGGGATCGTGCAATAACACGCGCCGTTCTTTTCACCTACACTAGTACACAGGAGATCACGCACGATGATCGCGCTTGATGGAATATCCGAAACATACACATCATTCAACGATGGCGAATATGATGCCGATACTAGCATCGCATTGACCGCAGCCGTTGGCCAATTGAGCTGCGCCGTGGCGAACAGATGCCGTGCGTTGTTGTATAGGAAGTCGGTGTACCCGCTCATTATCCGCCGGCCCTCGGAAGTAGCTGCGACGCGCCGCGGACGCCAGCGAAGCGCGGATAGAACACCGGGGTGTCAGCCGGGCCGTTGCCGCGCTGCGCCACGTCACGCCAGATCATGATCTCCTGACGGAACTTGCGCTCATAGTCCTGACCGAGTTCCTTGTCGGTCCAGGGCTTCTTCGGCATGCGATAGAGCCGCGCCAGAACGCCATACTGGAGCGCATCCAGGTGGTGGGTGTACGCCACATCGGGCAGCGTGGTCGCCGTCGGCGTAGGCACCAGAGAGGCGCGGACGTACAGGATCTTGCCGTAGCTCTGGTCCGGCACCGGGTAAAGCTGCAACTGATCCATGAGCTTCATGTAGTAGCGGCTCGGCGGCTGCGGCGTGCCGCCGTATGGCGCGCGAGTCAGCACAATCAACCGCTGTGGCAGATTCGCTCCTTCGTAGGGGAACAACCACGCGTCGAGCACGAACTGAACACGCTTGTTCTGGTCCACCGGGTTGAGCTGAACAGTGTCCTGGAGCTGCTTGATGTTGTACGGACCAACATCCTCACGCCATGCCGTGGACTTCGTGTAGAACTCTCGGGCGACCTGTGTGAGCTGCGTCGAGACGAGCTGGTCCGGCGCACCCGGGATCTGCTGCAACACGAGGTTGATGATGTACTGGAGAACCTGACCGCCCAGTGCCTGGGAGGATTGGCCGCCGTCGAGGGTGACTATTGCCATGATTATGCCCCCTGGAGCTGTTGTTTGAAGCTCGCCATGAGCTGAGCGGATCGCGCGGCGTCGGTGAACTCATCATCCTGGATCTCCACGCTGCCGGCGATGAAGGCCACCACGGGGTAGAAGAACAGCCGATCATCCACTGGGAAAGGAGTCGGCGGGGTGAGGCCAAGGTCGGTCACGTAGTAGGTCTCGACGGCGTTGTTGGACATCACGCCGGAGCTGAAGTCGCCGATGAAGGCATCCGGCCGCACAGCATAAAGCGCGCGGAGAGCCGTATTCAGGAATGTGATAAGGGTCGTATCCGGGTTGCGATACGGGACCTGAAGGTCGTTGACGATCGAGCGCGCCTCGAAGATGGCATCGTCGATAGACTTTACACTGATGTCGCTCATTCCAAGGTCTCCCGTAAAGAAGAAAGGGGGCCGTCCAGCTTATGGAGCGGCCCCCTTGATCGTCACACCCGCAAGGGGACGTCAGTCGGATCAGGTTCCACCGTTCACAACGATGGCCTCGCCAACCAGCGTCGGATTGATGACCTGGAAGCCCCAGACCTGGAGACCGCGCATGAGGGTACCGAAGGTGCTCTCGGAGCGCAGCGTCTCGACCTTGGTCATCTGCGACGCGAACGTGAGGCCCAGGCTGTGACCGAAGTACACGGCCCACTCGCCGGTCTTCAGACCACCGCCGTTGGTCTCGGACGCCAGCTCGGGGTAAGTCGTACCCGTTGCTGACACGTTCGCACCGTTGCCGACCGGCAGGAGGTTACTGACGTAGACCGTGAACCGGTCGATCATGCCCAGGCGGCCATTCCGCGCGATGGACACAGCGTCACCGGTCAGGTACGCCTGCTGGAACTGCGAGCGCTTCACCATCGCAGCGACCCACGGGGGAACCACGATCCAGCGGCCCGTCTCCGGAACGCGCTGCTCGTCGAGCACCAGCCCGCAGTCGATGATGAAGTCGATCACCTTGCGCGAAGTCGCAGCGCTGACGCCGGTGTTGCCCGACGCACCTGACGCCGCACCGATGTACAGAGGCACGCCCTGCGTCGCAGCCGCGGTCAGGGTGTTCTGACTGTAGCCCAGGTTGATGCTCTGGCTGAGCCGACCGGCCGCGGTCCCGAGGTTGTGCGGGTCCGAGTTGTTGCCGAGGGACACGAGCTGGAGCACATTGGTGTCCACGTACACCTTCATCTGCTCGGACGCGTTGTCCGCCCAGTTGCTGAGCAGATCCACGTCCGCCTGGATCTCCATGACATCGTCCAGGACGGTGTTGAAGTACGCACCCTGGTTGATCTGGAGCTGCACCAGCGGCGAGCTGGGACGCTGAACGGTCAGCGCTTGGTTCGCCGTGTACGCGTTGATGGTGATCGTCGGATGGGTCCGGATGTTGACGGTGTCGCCGTAGTTCCGGATCTCGCCCTCGTAGTCCGTGGAGGCAATCGCGCCGAGGACGGTCGCGTCGTAGAACTTCTCCACGAACTTGCCCGACCAGATAACGGGGATGAAAACGCCGCTGTAAGCCGGCGAGGGATTGGAGCCCAGGTACGGGGTACCTGCAATTGGATAACCAGCCATGTCAGTTTACCGCCCGAAGGTTTGCTTCGTTGTTCTTGTTCTAAAACGCCTCGTTCGCGTGTCGCATTCTACGGGTCGGTACGATCCGCCCTTCCGCGCTTGCGCGAGCGATCTCTTGCATGAACGCCTGATACTGTTCAGGCGACACCTGCTTTTTCCGCACTCTGGCGTAGAAGTCCGCTATCTCTGACTCAGACAGCATCCTTTTTCCGCCGCTACCTTCGGGAGCCGCTGGAGGTCCACCCCGGACTTCCGGGGCCACGAGTGTCGCCGGGTCAACTGGTGCAGCGCCCGGGGCTCGTGCCTGTGCAGGGTATTCCCGTACATATGCCTGAAATATCGCTACGACACGTGCGGCGTCGAGCTTATTGTAGGCGTCCGTCAGTGCCACCCGACGGGTCACGCCACTGAATATATCCGTGATTCCCAGCCAGTCAAGAAATTCTTGACTCTCGTTGATCTGACGCCACGTCGGCACCGCGGCGTCGAGCTGCGCTTCCAGGGAGGCCACGGAGCCGCGGCGCGCGTCCTGCGCCACACGGACCGTGGTCTGATTGAGCCTAGCCAGTTCCGTGTTCAGCTTCTCGATGGTGGGCTTCACCATGTTCTCGGCGAGTCGCGCGACAAGCGGAAGCAGGTCGCCGTACTCCTCGATCTCCTTGTCTGTGGCTCCGAGAGAGCGCACACGATCCTCCGGCGTCACGGGCGCCGGGGGCGCCGGGGGCGGCGCGGCGCGGTCTCGCGCCAGCATCTCGGTCATGAGCTGCGTGTTCTGGTTGAGCTGCTGACGCAGCATCTCCGTCTCGGCGTTGTACTTGCCCTGGAGCGTCGAGAAGCGCGCTTCGGAGCGGCGTAGCTGCTCACGGAGGTCCGCGTCTTGCGTCGCATCGGCAACGGCACCGGGCGACGGCGGGGGAGCGGCGCCGGGATGCGGGCTCGGTTGCGCCGGCGGAACACTGGCCGCGGGCTGCGCGGGCGGCTGAGCCGCCGGTGAAACAGGGGCAGCGCCGGGCTGCGGGGGAGGGGCATTCAGTTCGGCGACGAGGCGGTGGGCTTCTGCTACCTGGGCGCGAACGGCCGCCGGAAGATTGGTATGGCCGGGTGCTGGAGCGTTCATGTGATATTCCCGTTGTTATTGTTGATGTTGTGGAGAAGCATGTGGAGAGCCCGGCATTCGCCGCGAAGGGCTTCGTCTGGCGTCGGGCTGATGAGGAGAGTTCGGACGCGATCCGAGTAGTGCTCCTCAAGCGTGGTCACATAATGACCAAAATGGGGATTATCTTTGAGCTGGCGGAGACTGTCCGCCAAGCGCTGTCGATCGTAGCTCACAGGTCGCTGGTTCCTTTGTCCATGCTCACAGCCTGAAGATCGGGCGCCCGAGGAACGGGCTCAGGGTGTCGTCGCCCTGGTCGCCATCGGGGTCGGTCTTGCTGTAGTCGCGCGAGTAGACCCGAGTCGCCGGGGCGGTCGGGCCGTTGTCGCTCTTGAGTTCCGCGACCTGTCCGCGCAGGAGATCCAGGTGATCACACTTGAGCTGCTTCGACCCGGCGGCCTGGGGCAGCGCGGTGCCGTACTCACCGGACTTCGGGAAGCGGCTCGGGGGCGTCTTGGTGCCGGGGTTGCTCATTTGCGACCACGCTTGGAGTAGGAAGCCTTCAGGGGAGAGCTGGTGAGGCCGCCGCCGGTGCCCTCCGTCGAGGCATCCTTCGCATTGGCGCGCGTCGGGAGGAAGTCGCCCTTGCCAGAACGGATCACCTTCGACTCACGGGGCGCCTTGTCAGCGTTCATGGTCGGGATGTGCGTGCTGTTCTCGGTGAAGACCGGGCCGGTGCCCTGGTCGATCACACCGTTGGTGCCAGACTTGCGTCCGCCACCGCTGCGAAACTTGGCCGGATCATTCTTGGTGATCGTCGGACCCGTGCCCTGGGCATGAATCGAACTGGTACCGCTGGTCTTGCTCATTGCCATGTCCCTCATGGGGATCTTGTTATGGTCGAATCGGATACTACTGCACGGAGTTCATCGGTGCAACCTGTGGTGCAGCTTGGAGCCCCTGCACGCCTCCGGCGCCCGGCTGCGCGGCCCCCGACGGCGCCGGCTGGTTGGCCCCGGTGGCGTTGTAGCTCGCTCCAGGACCTGTCGGCAGCAGCGCGCCGGACGGAGTCGGTCCAGGAAGCGGGGGCGGCTGGGCATTCGGCCACCCAGGAGGCGGCGCAACACCGGGGGGAAGCCCCGGAGGCGGTCCGCCGGGGATGTCGCCGGGCTGTTTGACCTTGATTTCCATGCCGATATTGTCCGCAACGGCCTGGAGCAGCCTCGCAACCTCGTCCGGGCCGATGAGGGCCTGATATTGCGGGTTGTTGATGAGCTGGAGGAACTGGAGTTGCTTCGTGAGATCCTGTTCCTGTGCCGCAGCCTGCCGAACGCCGTTCACCAGGATGTTTTCGTCGCCGCGGAGCATGCCGGTGCTGTCCGTCAGCATGATGAAGTCGTAGAGTTGGTGCAGCAACGGCTTCAAAACATCGTTGTCGATGTTGTCCGCGACGTTCATCAGCGTCTTGTTGGCGTTGTTGATGAGCATCGAGAGGCCCGAGGCCGTACGACCCGCTCCACCTTGCTGTCCGGAGCCTGTCAGGTACCTCGGAATGGTCGAAACGTCATCCAGCATCGTGCTGAACTGGTTGATGACGCTCATCAGTTCCTGAGCATTGCACTGCGGCTGCTCGAAACTGATCGGTTGGCGGTTCGGATTGAGCGGATCGCCCGTGTACTTCCACCGTTTCCACGGGTACAGCGCATCCGACTGGTTCGGAGCGATCAATTCCTCGTCGTAAACGACCTGCGGACCGCTCGAAATGGCGATGTTGTTGACCAACGCACGCAAAGTTGCGTTGATGACGTCGGTGAGATCGTTCGCCATGGCCGGAATGCCGTTGCCGTAGAGGCTCCCGGGCTGCTTGTCGAAGCTCGTGATGTAGTACGGCACACGCATACGCGGTGATGGGTTCAACATCACCTTGAAAATGCGCTTGTCCACCATCCAAGCTGTGATGAAGTAGGGCTTCAGAGGGTCATCGACACCTGGAACGTTATATTCCAGGAGGTATCGCCCGAGAACGAACCCGTGAAACTCAATCGCGTTGATAAACGTGTCGTCCAGAACGTTGTTTCGCCCCTCCATCTGCGCCCGTTCATAGTCGAAAATCTGAATCCACTCCTTGAATCCGCGACCTTCGTAGGCTTGGATGATAGCTCGGATGTCATCTTCGCGATAACCGGGCAGTCCGATGAGCTGATAGAGATCATTGACAGACAGACGCTGCCGCTCGAAGACCTCGGTGTTGGATATGCTGGTCGCGCCAGGAGAAAACCAAACATCCCAAGGGCTAACACGCTCCCAAAAGAACTTCGCGCTCTCGTGCGCATGCAGTTTTTTCTTGGCATCCCACTTCAGCTCGGTGTACTTTCGTGTCACCGGACCTTTCATGACCGCGTATTTGTAGACGGGAAGGTCGGCAAGGAACTCCGAGAGCGCCTTGTAGAAGCAACCTTCCTCCAGAATCTCATCGATGCGGCGCTCCGCCTGCTTCGCGTCGTCGTCCGCCTTGCGGCGCTCAGCGAGCTGCGTCGCCTCGAACAACTGCTTCAGCCGATCGTGGATGAGATCCTGCGTCAGCATCTGGCCCTGTTGGTTGGCCGCTACCACTTCCTGGTGAACCAGGGTGGTAATGTGATTCTCGATCGCATCCGGGACCTTCGGGTCCGCCGTGGGCTCCAACGACCACGGCCGGTCGGAGTTCATGTACACATTGCGCAGGAGCGCGGTGGCACCGCGGCACTTCATGGCCATGAGACGCGAGTACACCGCGGAGCCGCCCTGCTGCTCGATGGCCTGGAGCGTGCCCGGGTCGTACTGCCCGTTGTAGGCACGCATGTCGCGGATCAGCTCGTCATCTACGAGAATAACTCGGCGGTGGCGAACGGCTTTCTCGAAGCGCTGGCGGATGTAGTTGGCCAAGTCAGTGGCGACTTCAGCAGAGACCTTCGATAGATCGTCACTCGCCCGCTCGGTTTCGAGCATCTCAGAATGCGAGACGACCCGGATAAGTCCACGTCCCTGGTGCCGCATCGGCTCAGCAGCACGGTTGACCACTTTCCTGGACGAAGGGGCAGCCGCTCCGTCATAGACCCCAGGCACGGGACTGGCTTGCCGAGCAGAGTTGGAAAGTTCCGCATTGACGGGGGGCATCGCGCCCAGAGCTGCTGCGCCGCCGTAACCTGCACTACCCGCTGGGATCGCACCCATCTGGCCCTCGTTTTTGTTCTATATAGGCCGCCAATGCCCGGAGTATATCAGGACGCTCCTTGAGCAGCCCTATAGACCGGTTGCACACGTCACAAAGCCACCCGCGGAATCGGCCGGTAGCGTGGTCGTGATCCAAGGATATCTTCTTTGTGCCTCCGCATCCAGGTGTATCACAGACCAGAGGCTTCGGCCACCGTATCGTGGATACGTCTACGCCACGATTCTTCCAATGAAAGCGAAGCCTCTCAGCTCTGCGTGTCTCTAATGTGCGAAGATAATATTCTTTTCTGGAAGCGAGTATTGCTTCACGGTTTTTCGCGTACTTCGCTCTGGCGCGACTTCGTTCAAGCTCGCGCTGCTCCTCTGTCATCCGTAGCCTGTCAGATCGTGTGGAAGTCCGGTATCGGCTCATGTCCATCCCTTGGGGCTTGGGGGCCGCTCAGGGGTTGAGCTACGCCGGACCCGGTTCAGCCGGCTAAGCACGGTGCCGCTGTGGCCCAGGACGGCGTACTGGAGTGCGTCAGCTATATCGCTCCAAGGATGACTCTTGTCAGGTGTTGGTTGTAGTTCGCCGTCTTTCTTGCGCGCGTACCGATAGCGGGACGACAGCGCTGTTATCAAGGTCGTGCAATGAGGACTGATAAGGAACGCTGGGCCGGCGTCGCGGGCCTGGAGCATCCACTTCTCGACCGCCCTCAGCCGCGGGTCGATCGCATTCGTCTGAGCAGGCTGGCAAGCAAAGCCCAGGCGCTTGAGCGCATGGAAAACGCTCTCTTCACCGACCTGAGAACGGGCGACGCCGGATGGGTCTCCCACCACCCCGATTGGAAGTCGGGCATATTTGGGTTGCGCAAGGATAGGACGGAGCACAGTCGTGACGAACTGCTCGACACCCATAGATTCCCCATGGGCTTCATCAAGGACGACGAGCCTTCCACGCGGATCAATTTGCGTGACAACCGCGGATGGATTGCGACCGAAGTCCATCCCAACAACAACGAGCGTGCCGGGGATAGGGAGGAGGTCAGATTGGGCGACATGCCACTTCCTGTTGAATGAGTTACGGAAGACCGCCTCGCCAGAAAGACTTGGGCTGATCTTGTTGTCGATATACTGTTCGACCCAGTCCGCCGTGTTCGATTCGATCAAGTCTTCGTAATATCCCGGGACCAGATTCTCCCTGTTCTCCGCTCCCGGGTCGCGGGCGCCCGGCTGGACCCAGTAGCCCCAAGTGGGCGGCAAAGGCTTGCCTTCTAAGTTCTTGTTCTCCAGGATCTCGTTCCACGGCGAATCTTCCGAGAAGGAATTGGTCTCGGCGATGACCCCATACCACGTAGGTCCACCATTCATCATGCTCGGGAACCGGCCGCATCGTGACAACACGTCGAGCAGAATCCGGGGTGGCAATTCCCGTAGCTCCGACAGCCACCCGGCCGTTAAGTCGAGGGAGAGCAATCGGTCCACGTTTTCCGGCGTGTCCAGGGGGAGCATGATCCATTCGGACTCCACGTCGTTGATCTCGATCCAGAAGGTGTTGCTTTGCGCCTCGAAGCGGGCGATGCCGCGCAACAGCTCCTGGATCGTCTTCATGGAGGTCGTTTTGAGCTGCGGCAGTGTATTGCGCACGATGACGAATCGAGTCCGCCGTTTGCCAGTCTTCGGATCTGGAGACTGCTCGAACGCACGCCGTAGCAGCTCCATGACCATGCCCGATGACTTGCCTGACCCCACAGGACCGCGCACGACTCGCACACGCTGGTCGGACTGCATGAATTTGGCAAGGGTAGGCGGGGCTGTGTAGTTGAGTTCACTCATCTCTGCCTCAGCGTGCCCTGCTTCAGCACGCGGATGCTGCGGATCATACCCTTCGGGATGAAGCTCTGGTTCGCGAGTTGGGTGCCGTCAGCGATCTGCGCCGCGACGAGCACGCCCCGGTTATCCTTCTTCAACAGCCAGCCGACAGTAAACACCGTCACCGGCTTCGCCTTGCTTTTGGACGCGGCTTCGTCATCCCAGGCACCGTGTACCCAGGCGTCGCCCCATTCCACCATCACTAGTTGCCGCGTCAGTTTCTTTCTCATAAAGATCGGGGGGAGTTGACAGCCTCCCCCCGCCCAGGTTAGATCAAACCAAAATGCTTCTTGATGAGCACTTCACACGCCTTTGTTATCTTTCTTGTACGGCGCTGGTTGATCCACTGCTTACGCAGAGGGGGTGGCAGCCTCCGAAGTCTGTCCGGCGTCAGCCACTGCATCAGCTCCACCCTCCGCACCGGACTCAGAAAGAGGGGAGCTGGTCACCGTCGCGTTCTGGTCCAGAACCTTCTGCGACTCGTTGACCGCATCCTCGTTGGTCAGGTGAACTTCGAGGGCGGCGATCATCGCGTGCATCTCCTTCTTCGTGTCAGCCAGCGCACTGAGCTGAGCGACATTCTGGAGGATCTGCATGGCCGCCTGCGGGTGCTCGAACTTGGCGAGCAGCACCTTGGCAGCGTTGACGACTTCCTCGTCCGCCTGGACGACGGTCGCCTCGGCCTGCTTGAGCGCGTTCTCGACGTTCACGAGATTGGCCGCGACCTTGGAAATCACGGTGTTGAGTGTTGCCTTGATGGACATAGTAATCAGCCTTGTGTTGCTTGGTTGGGGGACATTCCGAGTGCCGCCTCGACTTCGGGGCGTTTCTCGTCACGGCGGATCGCCCGGAGGTTGTCCAGACGGTTCTGCACATCAGCTAGCCGGGCGAGCAGGATCTTCTCGCCGATCTCGGCCTCTTTGAGCTTCTTCGCGGCGTTCGACAATGCCTGTCGCAACGTCTGCACGTTGGTACCGAAGTCGATCCATGTGCCTTCCAACATGACGATAACCTTCTCGCCATTTGGTGCTATGGAATCGTAGAACTTGCCTCTCTCCAGAATGGGCATCGGCGGTACGGGCTGCTCGTCCAGATACTCGCCTGCTTTGACGGCGCCCTGCAAATCTTCGGATGTCGTTGTCATTTGGATACTTCCTGAGCGATGATCGTGGGCGGTTTGTCCGTCCCGATGTTGATGATGATCTTGTGCTGTTCACTGGGCTCGCCGGCGCCCTTTGCCACGTGCGCCACGGTGCTTATCTTCGTGAGTTGTTCGATCGCGCCCAGCTTCGCGGCGACGGGCACCTGCGGGTTCTTCGCGATCCGTGACAGCTCGGGCAGCGAGTCTTCCAGGAGGAACGCCGCCTTCGTGCGGATGCGCTCCTGGGCATTCATGTCGGAGTTCCAGAGCCGCTGTGTGTCGCGGTAGTGCGCTGCGAACGCCGGATTCAGGAGCTTCGCGGCAAGCTGCTCCGGGGTGAGGCCGTACTGCTTCAGCACGTCTGTCTGGTGCCGGATATTGGCCACGAGGTCGGCGATGAGCCGCGAGTCATAGTCCGTGATGGAACTCGGCGGCTCAGTTCCCGCGGGAACTATTGCGTTCATCCCGCCGGCCGGGACGACCTGCATTGGAGGAAACAGCTCGGGATCAAGCTCCATTTTTCGGCTCTACCGGGTCGCCCGGACCCATCATCGTGTTGAGTTCAATGTCGAGCGACTTCACGGCATAAGCAAGATCCGCCAGCGTCATGTTGTCGGAGACCCAAAGTTTCACCCTTCCGTCCTTCGTCCAGTACACCGACGCGATCTGCTTGAGGTTGCCCTCTTGGTGTAGCGTCGTGATGGCATCCACGCACTTGGACACAGACTGGTTGTCTTTTTCCTCGCGGGTGACGAGCCGCAGTACATTAGCCATCGGATTTCATCGCCTCGTCGAACAATCGGTCACACACGTCCTGCCAGTCCTGGTACACCGCCCCGTAGCTCAGATACGCGACGGTTCCGATGACGCTGGTGATCTCCCACTGCTGGGAATCGCGATCCAGCTTCGCACGGCAGAGAGTCCGCTGCAAGAGCTGAAGGATCGACCAGTCCTGTGGCACGTCGGAGATGGGGTCTTTGGCCGCACGGATCACGGTCTTGACTCCCTGCGGCATTCCGCCGTCGAGGTCGAAGTTCGGGTGATTCCGGCCGGTCATGAGTCGCATACCCATCTGCCTCATCTTCACGGGACTGGGAGCCAGGACGGCCAGGAGACGCTGTACACGCGGCCGGCGGCCTTCACGTATAAGCAGATCGCCCGTAGCACTGGATGGTTACCGCATCCCGGGCAAGTGACAAAGTGATCCAGGACGCCGGCCCTTGGGGCTTTGTGCTCCTGTCCGGGAGGGATAGGCGTGCTCTCGAACATGCCAAGGAACCGCGGACGATCGGACCAAACGCCGATATGCCGCTTGAGCGGAGGGTTGGCAATCTCGTCATTGTAGACTTCGAGCTTCATTTGATGAGGTCCTTGAGTTTGGTGTGATCCGCCTGGGCCTGTGACGTGTGGCGGGCGACGTACTCGCGGGCCGCCTGACGCAGCGCCTCCGAGTACGTCATGCCCTTCAGAGCCGCGACCCGCTTCAATCCGATGAAGACGTCTTCGTCGAAGTAGAAGTTGACCCGAACCCTGTTGCCTTCGTATGCCCGAACCATATCAGCCTTCGCCGAAGGGCAGCGGCTCGCCAGGGTGAACGTCTTTCCAGAAGCGATTGATCTCCGCCAGCCACTCCGCGGGCGACGCCTCTGCGCGGACGCCGGTCTGCCAGCGGCGCAGCTTGCCACCGCCAACGCTGTTGGTGATGTTCGCCGAGTCCGGCAGGAACACCCGCCAGAAGTTCTGACACCAGCGCGCGTGGAGGCCAGTCATCACGAGCATGGCCGTAATGTCGTCCGGCAGCTCCGGATCGTCCGCAGTCATCCGGATGACCGGGTTGCCCGCTCGCCGTTCTTTCGCAGCAAGCAGGTCAGCCTGCGTCAGCATCGGCCGCTGCGGTGCCGGCGTCGTCGCTGTCCGCGGCCCCTGGCCAACTGGGGGCAATTGGGGGCGGGGTGCCGTCGGATTGGGAAAGTTCGCCGCGATCGGCGCTGGAGTCTGATCCGGTACCGCCGTGTCTGCTTCGGTCGTCAGTGTTGCCAACTGCGCCAGCTTGCTCGGTGTCAATGTCGTTGTCATCTCTGATTCTCTCGCCGGTGTAGTAGACGGCGTTGTAGTCCGCGATTTTTGTTTGGATCTTCGAGACATCTTGGCCGTGCTCTTTCAGGAAGTCCGCAATCTGCTTCAGCCACTCCAGCCATATATCATCGGCTGACAGGATCTTCGGGTCAGCCTCGAAGTGGTGGTCGAGCGACTGGGCTCCGCGCGTGTCGTGGACGGTGGCAATGTACATACCCCGCGTCCGGACCCACACGAAGTCCATGTTCATCAAGCGAGCGACGGTCCTGACAAACTCAGGTATGCCCGGCGCTGCCGCAAACTTGCTGCCCGGTGATCGTAGGACCGGTTGCACCTGAAACTGTGCCACGAGCGACCTCATCGAGTAATTCTGACACCATCGCGTCCCACGTCATCAGCGAGCACCCCGGATCTCCGAGGGGCGCCTGCCAGCTCTGGGTACGCGTGTCTTTGAACAGGGTCCAGTGACCGGCGACGAACCGGATCTGGATCTCCAGGAGTTTGAAGATCGGCTCGTACTTGTCGCGAGCGATCGGGTTCATCTTTGAGAGTGCGGTCTTCTGAAGTTCCTCCGCGGTAGGCGGCGTCTCCAAGCCCATCGTGCGGTTGATCCCTCCAATAACACCTACTCCCCACTGCTGGGGGAACGACATATTGGCAGCGCCCGACTCTGACGGAGGGGGCGCCATCAGAGGACGCCCTACATGCTCGTGGAACTCCGCGATCTTCATCCGGAGATTATCTTCGAGCTGCCTCGCCCGCATCGCCCGCTCAGCCTGCATCCGCTGGGTCAGCTCGTCGAGCCGTTCTTTGGGGATCATGAACGTGCCGGGATCGAGGCCCTTGTCCGTCAGGGACTTCGCCATGAAGTCGTGTACAGCTTGGGCCTTGATGTGTGCAGGAACATCGGGTGAGGCGCAGAGCTGCTGTACAGACTGGGCGGTCATCGGCGGTGGGGGCGGCGAGACCCGTGAATCGTGCGCAGTTTTTTCTAGCTGCGTCTGCTGGAATGCATACGTCATGGCGAGAGTAAAACATGCGTATGCTTGGCCGTCAAGAAATTCTCGTATCCCACGGGAGTGACCCACGCGGGATACGAGATTCGGCGACTCAGCCGCGCTTTCGCGCGCGACCGGCCGCCGCCTTGCGGGCCATGCCGGCTTTGCCGTACTTCGCCTTGCCGGCGTTGTAGGCGATACCGCCAGCTTCCTTCTTGCTCATGCCCTTCTTTTCGAGCTTGTTTTCCAGCTTACTGAAGTTGCTCATTGGTGAGACTCGTGTTGGTTAGGATGGCGGACGGAGCCTGGACTCGAACCGGCGACCTTCGGCCTGCATGGCCAACGCTCTCCCACTGAGCTACCCGTCTCGACGGTGTTTATATCACCGAGCCTGCGAGGCCGCAATACGCCTGTGGATCTCGGCGACTTCGTCGAGCGGCTTCTCGAACTCCTCGCGCGGAGAGGGCACCGGGATGCGCCATATGCGGGCTTTGCCATCGTAGCCGTCTTTCATCTCGGTGAACTCGGGGTCTGCGCGACAGCCTTGGCCCCATGCCAATACGAGCTTCTGCTCAGAAATGCTGAATCCTAACACGTGTATTCCAACTAACTTGTAAGCAGCAGCGATGTCGTCAGGAATGCAGTCGAGCCATGATGTAGTCATAACGTATGTATGTTGGTTTTTGGTGAGAAAGTATGGCGGGCTGCGGTGACGCGCGATGGCCACCCCCCACCCCCTGGTCCAGACTACATGCCGGTAGGCGACATAATCTGGGATTGAACATAACACAGAATCCCAAGGGGTGCAGGGACGGCAAAGCGACCTAGTCGCCTAGCCCGCCGAATCACCGGACACATGAAACCTGCGACGCACTGACCGGGTTTGCCGCTTACAGGGTAGCCGCTGAGCCGTGACGTCCAAGCCTTGTTCACAGGGTTTGGCCCTAGCGCCAGAGCACGTCTATCTCAGGCAACGGGAGTACCGAAACCGCTCCAGGGGTAATGCCCTGTGTATGACGGGCCGCGACAGGGCGTTGGGAGTGATTCTCTCCCGAACCAAGCCCGCGTAGCGTCGCTGTCGCAATGACAGTCTATCGCGCTACGGCCGAGGCGCGAATCATCGCGCGCGAGAGGGCATAAATTCTCGGTGGGCGGACTAAGCGGGCTGCGACGCGCGGCTCGCTTAGCCCGTCCACTGAGGTAATCAACATGCTGACAGAGTTACATGGCCGCAAGGTTATCTTAATCAACGGCAGGCAATACGCTGTCGATGACAGGAATCACGGTCTCGCGCAACGGATTCACGAAGCGCAACGCGGCAAGTCTACGTATCAGCGCTGGGAGCGTTCGGCTCGCAGCAATAGCAGCAAAGTACTTAACAGATCACGCTGAGTTCAGCGCATCGCCCGTGTTACCACGCGGGCTTTGCGGTGCATTTAGCACCTAACACCTACCGAGGATTAAGTCATATGGCTACTATCAAGCTCCTGACTCAGAGCGACCTGATGAAGGCCGTTGCTGAGCTGAAGACCGTGGCCGCGACTGTCCAGGACAGCATACACGTCTGTGCGTGCTCCGGCCTGGATCACGTTCGCGCGCACGGAGACACGACTGGCGTGGTGGCGCTGATGAATGCGTTGCCGAATGGCCAGCGCGTCAAGGCGCTCGCGTTCTGGTTCAAGAAGTTCAGCAACAGCAAGCTGATTCTGACTCAGGACAAGAGCACGAAGGTCTGGGCTGCCAAGCTCTCGAAGCAGCGGCTCGAATCAGACTTCGACGTCGCCGGCGCGATGGAGATCACGTTCGCCGATCTGACCGACGAGCGCGACCCTCAGAGCACGACCGTGGAGGGCCTGCTCAAGTCGCTGGTCGCCAAGTCCACCAATTCCGAGAATTTCGACGGGACCGACATTCCCAAGGTCACGCCGGAAGCTCGGAAGTTCTCGGCGGCATTGGTGGCCTTCGCGCGGGCCAATGGCTACGACCCCAAGGCGCCCAAGGCCGAGGTCGCTCAGGCCGCCTAGCCCGCAAGGTCTTGAAGCCAAGGATGGCTTCAGGGCTCTGTCATTGTGTCCTTGTGCGTGTTGCCAGGGGCACAATTACAGAGTGACGGCTAAGAGATTCAATCACTTAGCTATTATTGTAACTATGTAACTATTAAAATAGAATAATTATATATAATGTTATACAGTAGTATACTGTATAGCACCATGCGGGCTCGGCCCCTCAGCCCGCGTTACGCGTCATTGCGTTACTCACTCTGATCTGCGAGTATTCCGAGGCACAGTTACACGGTACACAGTTACAGGTTCATATGAAAGACCATTGGACCAAGTGCTATGAGCGTTACTTATTCATCCGGCGCCTAGTCGTTACAGGAAAAATAGACCTTGAGGATAGGTTTACGCTCGATCCGGATGATCCAGACTCGCCAGTAGGCACGCTTCAGCAGCTAATGGAAGTGCTTGGATTACAAAGGAAATTTGGTAGATTACGCCGCTGGCTGATAAACCATGGGCGTTACGTAGACGCAACCGCAACGCCCGTACAGCAGCGCAAGTATAAGCTCAGCGAGCACACGCGAGAGCTGAACCGCGAGCGCCAGAGACGATTCCGAGAACGTAGATCATCGTGACAAAGCCCGCTCAGCCCGCGTAGATCCGAGGACCGACGAGACAGAAGGCACTGCGCTGATGTTGTCATCAAGTTCCCGGATAGCATACGGCTTACCTAGCCTCGCCGGCTGGGCGGGCTTTGTGACTGTGTTCTATGATCCTGGTTACAAAGCGAGGTAACGAGTATGAGCCTTCTTAAACAAGGCTCTGCTCAGAGCCATAACCCGACTGATGGAGGGGATGCAGCCGAGCTTGACTTTGAGCAGACCTGGGATAGATATATCAACGCTCTTGAGGACATGCGTAATGCTGCCCGAGAGCGCCAGTCTAAACTCACGGAGATGATCGATGCAGCACGCAAGGCCCGTGGAAGACCCAAGCTGCTCGAATGCTGAGTCTGCGACGCCCGGCCTGGGTACCCTTCACCGGACGATCGAAGACCTGCTGAACGAGCTAGCCTACATCGATGCGTACCCAGAGCGCTGGGATAGCCAGAGCGCTCGCGCGGTCCGGAGGGCCGTGATACTCACCGAGATCCGCTGGTGCCGGAGCATGCTCCCGCGGATGGAAAGACGGAGACTGCTTTCATGATCGAGGTCACGCTGATTACCATCGCGGTGTTCGTAATCGACGCCGCGCTGTGCCTGCTCACGGGCAAGTTCATCCACTTCGGGATGGGCGACTCTGACGACGAAGAAGGGTTCTAACCTGCTTCCCACCACCCCCTCAGCCCGCTTCGCCGGTTGAATAGCCGACCGATCGAACCTAGTGACGTCCGCGAACCTCTCCTGCGAGGTCGAGCATGCTGTCACCGGAGGGTGCGCTGATACAAACACGGGTGATATTATGAAGTAGTCTACCCAGGTGACCATGGCCTACGCGCTTCATGGTCACCGAGGTAAGCTGCTGGAGTATCTGCACATGCCTGACACAACCATCGGCTGGACGAGACCGCTGCTGGAGAAATTCAAAGAGCGGTATCGCCAAGCCGTGCTCAATTCTGAGATCCAGTTCGTGTTCGAGATCAACGGCGTGAAGTATGATTTCGTCACGGCGTATGCCAAGTATCTGATCGAGTACCTGGAATCCAACCTTCCAAAAGCGAGGTAACATGGCAAGACGAGTCACATACGCGTACTGCATGAAGGTACGCAGGGGATGCTACGCCAGCTACGCTGTCCAATTGCAGAACGAGCTGGGTGGCAAGAGCTTCGAGCTGACGCAGGCGTTCGC
Source organism: Acidobacteriaceae bacterium (assembly GCA_035605855.1). Lineage (GTDB taxonomy): Bacteria > Acidobacteriota > Terriglobia > Terriglobales > Acidobacteriaceae > Granulicella. The sequence goes on from DATNGO010000241.1 coordinate 39,379, forward strand.
CGATCACTGCGCCCGCAACGGGTTCTGTCCGACCGGCGGCGCAGCGGTGCTGCTGGGCAAGAGCATCAATCGAGAGAGCCAGTCGTATATGCGCTGGGACCAGAGCGATACGCGAGTCGTGCATCGCATCCGACGCGAAACCAACAACCAGTACGACATCGATTACATGATGAAACGTCGCTGGCGCAATCTGATCCGGTTCGCCAATCGCGTCCACGAGACCAAGCGGAAGCTGAAGGCTGTGCGCAAGATCACGCGGGTCGTGCGCAACAAGCCCAGTGACCGCAGCGCGGTCTCGGCGCATCTGCCGGCCGCCGTGATGCGAAGAGGCATAGCCTAAGACCGTCCAGCCCACGCAGCGACTGCTGACTTCCCGGGTTACTCCGTGAGAATAGCGAAACAGCACTGCACGGGCTGGCGTCTTGGAATGGGTTCACTGAGCCCATCCCAAGGCGAAAAGGTGCTAGGGCAACGCCCAGAGGGTATATTACCTGACTGGAGCGCGACCGACCGGCTGACGCGGCCTTACTGCTGCACCCTGTTCTGCTGCATCCAACGCTCTGTGGCCAACTGCAACGAGACAGCGATCTAGCCTTGTTGTTTTTGCTGTGGTAGAGTTCGTTCACTACAGACCCCAGCCCGCGGCGCGCATCGAGCGGGCTGTCTTTTTGGAGGCCACAATGACCAAGTCACAACGGCGTAATATGCAGCGCCTCGCTGTCATCATGACGTTGCCTATTATCCCAGTGTGCTACATCGCTGGGGTGGTGTGGCATGTCGTTCGATCGACCTTCGAGGCGGGCATCGAGCTGTGGCGCCCGTAAATCCACGCCGCACAGTCGGCTGGTTAGAAGGCGCCGGCTGGGTCATCGGGCCGCCATTGCCGGACGGCGTGCTCGAGATGCTACAGCTCGTCGGCTACAAAGCCGACTACCTGCCGCCGAAGTTCATCAACGGTGCTCGCATCAAGGGCAGCGGTGGCTTTCAGATCACGAACAACATGGGTGCGTGCATGGCGCACGTTGCTCTCAATGCCGATTTCGAGACTTGGCGCACAGCGCTGGGTCGTGTGTTGGATTACAATCGATTGCCACAACCGCAGGAGACAACTCCATGATGAGGCTTATCGGAGCCGGGATGCTGTTGCTATGCCCGATCCTTCAGTTCCTCGACTACTGGCACATGTACACTGCCAACCAGCAGTGGTTCAGCCGGACGCCGATGGAGCTGTTGAACGGGACTGCTATCAGCATCCTGCTCATGTTGGTGATTCTGGTTATCCAGGCGACCAAGAAGTAAAGAATCGGGGCTGGTTGTGAGCCAGCCCCTTTTCTCTAGGCGAGATACCTACGCAGCGCGTGTTCCAACTCCTGCATGTTCTTCATCCCTGTGCCGATGGCAATGCACACGTAGCGTTTACCGCCGCGAGCGCCTTTCCGTGGACGCAGGATTAGCAACCTCCATTGATGCGTGCTGTCTGGTATCGGTTCCAACCGGTATCGGGTCTTCATTTCGGATGTTCTCCTGTGCCGCAGGTTTTCCAGAGTTCTCGTATCACTGCGTCGCAGATCATGAGATCAGCATCGATCGCATGGTGTGCGCTGACAAGCTCTCCGTTGTGCCCGCTCTTGATCCGTTCCTCCAGCGCTAGCAGGGTCTCGTATAACTCGTCGCGGTCGTGCCTCATACGGCGCAACAGCCACACGCATTCGAGCCTGCTGAGCTGGATATTGGATACCGGGTCGTGCGTGGTCACGGCGATCTACCCTGTGGCAATCGCATGAACGGTACGCCTACTCGGGTCCGAGCATGCCTGGGAGTGGGTGCGGCCTCTGCCTGAGTTCCGGCAACCACTTGCGGACTCGGTTCCAGCTCACTGAGAGCCACTTGAAGATGCTCCGTAATGGCTTCCATGGCCTCGGCCGCGCGGTCGGGGTCTTCCTTGGCCATGCGCTTCAGCGCAGCCAGCAACGTCCGCTCAGCCCGCGCGACCCGCGCGCCGATCCGATCCACATCAGGAGCAGCCTTTGATGCCACGAACTGCTGCAACGCCGTCTTCGTGGTGGTTTCCACGTCCAAGGCACGGAGATCACCCCCGGCTTGGACATAGTTTCTCAGGGTGGTCGCTGCGGATCGCGCGAAGCCCGACCGACGGTTGCGTTCGAGCATCCTTCGTCCCTTCTCTGCTCGATCCAGACTATCATCCGCAACCACATCTTCAGTGGTCACCCCTCTCAGCACTGCGGCGTAGAAGCGCTCGTGTACTCGCTCCAGAACCGCTGACTGGGCGTCGGGTCGCACCGGTGCGCGGCCCCGTCTTCCTCCAAGTTCAGCTTGGCAGCCTGCGACGAGTACCCTGAGATATGTCGCATTGGCCACCGAGACCTGGGCCGTGGATATATACTGTTCTCGCGCCAGGGCTTCGATCTGGGCATCGTTTGCGACGTAGTGAGCACTCGCGATCTTGTCAAGCGTGTTCATGATAGGTAACTCCTAGTTAGGATTGTGAAACCCGTCACATGACGGGCACGGTGACATAAGCAACTACCGTGCCAGCCCGCTCAGCCCGGCCAAGCATCGCTCTAGCTAGAACCTTTACAGCGAGATCATCATGGCCAGTGTAATTCTTACCGGTAACCCGATCGACGGGTTCCAGGCTTTCGGGCCGTTCGATACGACCGAGGAAGCCACCCGCTTTATCGACCAAGAATCAGACGAAATTGAGACGTGGGTCATACCTGTCAACGACCCCGCGCTCTTGACCGAGCCAGCAGGAGTTGGTTAACATGGCCTATGCTCAGAAACCACCGCCACCTGAACGCGAGATCATTCTTCTCGCGTGTCTCATCGGCATCACGCTGATGCTCCTGCTCGAAGTGGTGGAAGCCTATCGCTGGTACAGCATCTGGTCGGAGTTGTTCCGATGAGCACCTATTGTCCGATTTGTAATGGCGACCCACGTCGTTCCGCCAACGTGGAATCGCACTTGAAGCACGCGGCGGATGTTGTCAATGCATTCTCAACACAGTCAGAGGTTACCAATCATGTCGATCGACAAGAGCACGCTGCCGCCGGAAGTGCGGGCGTTCGTGGAAAAGATGGAAGCGAAGGGAGTCAGGGTCGAAGTAGTCAAGGTCGATCTGTCCAGCGAGCTGAAGGACCGCAACCCGTTCAAGATCGTCGAGGAGATCGTGAACGGAGCGTCAACGACGACGCCGCCGAACTCCGAGACCTCCTCGCCGGCCTCGGATGAGGACGACGAGCCGACGCCCAAGCAGTTCGTGGACACCCTGGTCAGCATCGTCAAGGATGGTCTCAGTTCGCTGCACGGCCATCTGTGCCCGCGGATCAAGACGCTGGAGCGCGAAGCCCGCGATGCCCGCAAAGACATCGATGAGCTGAAGCGTCAGCTCGCGACCCGCACCGCCGGGTGATAGTCGGATGCCTGGGTTACACCGGGCATCCCCTCAATCATCTGGAGGCAACATGGCCAGTCTTGATGAGTTTCATAAGCTGCTTGTCGATGAAGATCCAACAGACGAGCAGATTCAGACGATCGCATCCTATGTAGAGAGCAGCGGCTTGGCGATGGAGATCCTTCGCAGCCCAACGTTCTCGAAGTGGGTCGCCCGCAATCGTTACTTCATCGTGCGGTGGGGTCGCAACAAGAGGAACGACGATGGCACGCAACGGCGCACCACCGATGCCACGTGAGGGGCGTGAATGCCGAGTCCCGCACTGTCGTGAGGTTTCTATCGACAAGGCATTGTTCTGCGCGACTCACGAACTGCTATGGGTCGCAACCGGAGCGCCGCCGTCTTATGGCCTCAAGCCGAAGTGGGGGCGTCGGTATCGCCGCTTCTTACAGAGCCAACACGACAAGTATCTCAAGGAGCATCCTGACCCATATGCCAGGATCTATCGTCAATACATGAGCAACAATCCGGCTTGGAGGGTATATCGTGGGAAGTAAACGCGACCGTAATACCCAGGCCAACCTGCGGCGTGGACGCGAAGAGTTGGTCATCATGCGGCAGAAGGTCGCGGCGGCCGAGGGGGCAATCGCGGATGCTCGTCGGGCCGCCGACCACCGAGTTGGTATAGCAGCTAGAGAAGTGCAGAGCGCACAGGCCAGGATGAAAGACCACCACGGACGGATGACGGACATTCTGAGCCGCTTGTACCTGATGCAGACTCTCGGTGAGGAGCAGTACAAGCAAGCGAAAGGCTGGCTCAACAACGATTTGATGAATGCCAGCACCTATTCTGATGAGGAGAGTCTTTTCACCATGTTCACACAACAGCATTACACGGCGCTTGCCAAGATCCTGAAAGAGACTCGGCAGCAAGTTACCGATGAGAATATCGGCGCTGGTGCCAAGCAGATCAAACACGAGGCGATCAGCGAGCTACAAGCCAACCTGATGAAGATGCTCGCGAAGGACAACGCCAAGTTCAAAGACCTGCTGTTCATCGCAGCGGCGAGCGAGCACGGCCCGGAGAAGTGAGATGCAGACCCGGACCGGCTTCACGGTATTGGAGCAGGATTTTGATGAGGACGTCACACGCGAGATATTGACTGCGCCTATATTTCAGGTTCATACTGTGGACCTATCGCAGTTCAAGCTACCGAACGGGGAGTTTCGCAGATGGCTTCATATCTTCCACGTGGCGAATCGCCCCACGTTTCGTGACAGCTACTTCAAGGTTACGACCGTTCTTCCGTGGTGCTATCCAGGCGATGAGATCGACATCGAATACCACCGCGCAGTCACTGCGCTCAACGGGTACGCACAGTTCCCGCTTGCCTGGAAGTCCTTCTCGTGGCGGATCGAGCGGCTGGAGACCAGCCCCGTGTACGCGGTATTCGGCGCCAACCCATCGCAAGGCGCGATGCGCGACGCGATCAAAGCCCGCACAGGGTACAACCCCGCCATCGTCCCCGAAGGCGAGATACGAGAGTTCTGGGACCAGATGAAGCAACTCGTCTTGGTCCCCCGAGCCGATGGGGAGCTTATCCCCACGTTGTTGAAACCAACCAAAGTTAGGAGTCCACTCGATGCGTATTCTGGATCTGACGAAGCTGGCCCGCCCGCTCTATGAGAGCGGCGATACCATCCATCTCATCGGACCGCCGGGCTGTGGCAAGTCGCAGGTGATTCAGAACGAGATCGTCTCGATTCTGTCCGATGCCTACGGCGAGAAGTTCGGCTTCCACGACTCGCTCGCGCCGACGCTCGACGCGCCGGATTACAAGGGCTTCCTGCTGCCGATCAAGAATCCGGACGGCACCGCAGGCTCAGCGTTCACTCGGTCACCGGAGTTGCCCAGCCGTGAATATCTGGCACAGCACCCCCGCGGGATTTACTTGGTTGACGAGCTGTCGTCTGCCGAGATGCTTACACAGAAGGCTCTCGCCCCGGTTCTGCTATCCAAACGGTTTGGTAATGAGACTCTACCGCCCGGGTGGCAGGTTTGGGCTGCGTCCAATCGCATGTCGGATCGGGCTGGTGTTGTTCGTCAGCCGTCTCACGTCCGCAATCGTGTTCGCGAAATTCCGCTCGAAAACGACGCGCTGAGCTGGGCCGTCTGGGCGGAGAGGCATGGTGTGCATCCGCTCATCATTGCCTGGGCGAAGTCGCATCCGACCGTCGCGTTCGTGAACGAGGTTCCATCCACGGACAAGCCGTTCAGCACCGCCCGGTCCCTGGCCCGCGCAGCCAACTTCTTGCAGGTGGGCAAAGAGCGCGATGCCGACGGCATGCTGGTGGATCTGGAGCTGCCCATGGACGAGCTGAGCATGCTGGCCGTGATGGGCGACATCGGCGAAGGTGCGACCGCGGATCTGTTCGGCTTCTTGAAGGTCTATGACAAGCTGCCCACGCTGGAAGAGATCGAGGCAGACCCCAAGAAGGCAAAGTGCCCGACCGACATGTCCGCGGGGTGGGCCGCCGGCCAGATGTGCATCCACTACGCCAAGCCGGGCAACATCGACAAGCTCTGGCAGTATACCGAGCGGCTTCCGAAGGAGGTCCAGGTGTCAATGGCCAAGTCGCTGCTGGAGCGCAGCGGCAGCGTGCTGCTGAATAGCCCTTCGTTGGTGAAGTGGATTCACTCCAACAAGGCATTGATTACTTCCTCTACCGGGAAGTAGTAACCGAAGGCTGGCCCCCGGGTTCTGATGCCACGCGCTGTGTCTCCCCCGATGCGCAACGTGGTGTAGGACCCGGGGGTTTAGCGGAGATCAACATGACCGATGCTGCTCAACTGAACGAGGCCCTGTCAGCAAACTATCTGCTGGTGGATCTCGAAATTCGCTCGTGGTCCGCGAAGCGTACCGACAAGGACGCGACCAACGAGGTCATCAACTCTCACCAAGCGGCAGGGAACGCCGGCAAGTTCATCAAGTACCTGTTCGCTGGCGCGGATGCGGAACTCACCGCAGTCAACAAGCTCGCGCAGGCGATCAGGGAGTTCGTATATTCGAACACGCTGCCATGGTCAGGTAACGTCGAGGGCGTGAAGCGCGGCCCGCGGCTGCTCCCGGCCACTCGGTCGATTGAGTTCCTGCGGGAACTAAACCAGATCAAGCAGGAGTACGACAATGCCGTTGCCGCATTGGCCGCCGTCTGGGACGCACGAAAACAACAGGCCCTATCCAGCCTGGGTACCCTCGCTAAGACCGACGACTACCCTGATGCGGCTGCCGTGGTCGGACTGTTCGGAGTTACTGTCGGCTTGCTACCGGTTCCCTCTCAAACGGACTTCACCCGAGTTAATGTGCCTGCGGCACTCGCAGAGGCATTGGGCCAGCGCCATGCGCAAGCTGCCCAGGTCCACGTGGAAGTCGCAATGGGTGAGCTGAAGGAACGGCTGCTGACGTGCATCAATCGCATGGCCACGCAGCTCGGAAAGGCCGGTGCTGGTGAGAAGACCCGGCTCTACGACTCGCTCGTGACCAACCTCCAGGCGCTGGTCGGGCTGACTCGTACCATGAACGTGGCCGGCAAGCCGGAGATCAGCGAGCTGGCCGATCGCATCGAGAAGGAACTCCTGCACCAGCCCGTCGAGGTCTATCGGAACGACAACAAGAAGGCCGCGGAGATCGCATCCCGCGCCAACGAGATCGCGGTCGCTGCCGCGGTGGAAGATATATGGAAGGTACTGTAACCAAACACCAGTTCGCGGCGCTCTCGACTCGCCCCGTGTCCCAGGTGGATGGCGACATCCTCGCGCTAGTGGCCAGCTATGGCCCCTTGAATCGTGAGGAGAACTACATCCATACTGTGAGGGGCGTCACGGTAGAAATTACCAGACAGAGTAAGATAGAGCACGGTAAGAGTTACAAGCTGTGCGTCTTCCCGGGCTGGCGGTTCCAGTGGGTCAACGAGGGCAACATCCGCTCGAAGCGGCTTGCTCGAACTGTAGGAGAGCTAACACATGTCGGCACACAACAGCGCGCAGCGTAGCGCGTGCGTCACCGAAGGCATTAGCGCGCTGCTGGTGCAGGACCCGTTCTTCGCGTCGCTTCTACTCGATCTGATGGAGGTCGTCGAGAGCAATCAGCTCCCGGATGGCTCCCAGTTAGAGACCTGCGCGACCAACGGGAAGATCCTCTGGATCAACCCGGAGAAGTTCGGCAAGCTCTCGATCGGGGAGCGCCGTGGGATGCTCGCTCATGAGATCATGCATGTCATTCTTCAACATGCGGCCCGCAAGCACAACTATCTCCAGCTCGGGGTCGGTCCTGATCTCAAGACCTTCAGCACGAAGCGGTTCGATCACGCCTGTGACTACATCATCAACGCGCATCTCACTTCTCAGGGCTACAAACTCCCACTTGGCAGCCTACAAAACTCCCAGGTCACCGGCGACGACATTGTGGACGAGGTTTATCTCAAGCTCCCAGACGACGAGGAAGACAAGCCGGATGGTCCAGACCAGCACATTGGCGACGATGGCCAGTCTCCTACCTCTCAGCCCGTCATGGCCGCTGCGCTGAAGAAGGCGCAGGAGATCGCCAAGATGCAGGGCAAGGGAGCCGGCGGACTGGAGCGCCTGATCGACCAGATATGCGAGCCCGAGGTCCCGTGGCAGGAGCATCTACGCAAGACCATCATCAACCAGACCCGGGGGCGCGATGAGATGACCTGGGCGCGGCCGAACCGGCGCAAGCTGGCAGCCCCGCCGCACGCGTACTGGCCCGGCCGTAGCGGACGGGAAGGCCCCGAGATCGGCATCATCGTCGATACCAGCGGCTCCATTGGCCAGGACGAGCTGAGCACGTTCATGGGCGAGGTCAAGGGCATCCTGTCCGACGTCGAGCCCAAGGCGGTACATCTGGCCTACGTGGACGACGAGGTCCATGGGGACGTCATCACGTTCGATGACGTGAACGAGCTAGAGGCCGTGGCGCAGCGAGCCGGCGGCGGTGGTGGCACGAACCTGCCCGTAGGCTTCGAGAAGTTCAAGGAGCTGGACCTGCCGATCGAGAACCGGATCGTCTTCACCGATGGGTACACCCCGTTCGGCGAGGATGACGGCATCCCGACCGTCTGGTGCATCACCACGGACGGGATCGAGGCTCCGTGGGGAACGACCGTCCACGTGGACATCAAGGAAGCCGACATGCGGGAGGCCGCGTGAGGTACAGCCGGCTCAAGACGGAGGGCTTCCTGGCTGAGTATCGAATGGAGTTTGCTGGCGAGATCGATGGCAAGAACTGGCGGAACTTCAGGACGAAGTTCCTCCGCCGCCACACTCAGAGTTGGAATGTCCGCAAGACCACTCAGAAGCACTGGCAGAAGACCAAAACTGTGGTGACATTCTGGTGCGGTGACCCGGAGGGTGTGCTTGCCCGCATCGACTGGGAGTTTTTCAAGGCAACGCTATGCCTATTCGTGAAGAACCCAAACTCACCTGGGTAGGGTGGGTGCTGCTCGTAGCTACCTGCGGGCTGGCGTATCCGATTCTGGCTTTATTCAAACCGCGCCGCCCGCGCCGCCCGCGGGTCGGTGTCTATCCCCGTTCCAAGAACTTCATGAGGTAATTCGCACATGGATCTATTACAACTCGCAGGTATGGTTGGAGTCTCAGTCGCCGTTGGGTTCATCGGCGCTGCGCAGAAGTACGCCAAACAGATTCGCGCTATCCAGCACACCGCGTTCTCGACCAACGTGGAATCGATCACCCGCATGCACGCCGCGGCCATGGGCACCATGGTCGAAGACTACAAGCTCAACGAAGACGAGGCGCGTGCCAAGTTCTTCACCCGCTGCGCCGCTGCTGGCATGAAGCTGGTGCGTATCGACCAGCAGACCGGCAAGCACGAAGTCGTGGCCGCTCCTTCCAACGAGGATCACAAGTCGTCATGAGTACGAAGATCAGCAAGACACAGATCGAAGAGATCAAGAACCACATCGGCAAGTTGCTCGACGCCGGTGTCCGATTCACCAAGCTCAACATGACGCCGGAGGAGATGGGCGAGTTCTGGCACAGAGGTTTCCCCGATGAACTCTTGGACGCATACACCGTACTGGCATCACATGGCGTTGGGATTGAGTATCACGCAGTCAGTTCTAGCGTCGGGTTCGCTATTCCGATTGATTCGATACACGCGATGTCGGTGCGTCTTACAATCCCGGGGGGAAACGGAGGCTTCATTAACCTTACTCGCGCCATGGCGAAAGACCACCCCAAGGTTATGTTGGCAGACGCGGGCGGTCAACCCGAAGCGTGGCCCGCATTATCGCGTGAGGAATGCATCAAGCGGATGGGACAGGCCAAGTTTGATGAGTTTTGGAACTGGGCGATGGCGGCGGACACTATGAGCCGGGAGGTCGCAGTGGCGCTCGATGTCACCACCGAGCTGCTGGACATGGTGAAGACTGCCGGCCAGCTCCAGCGGATGGTGCCGGATCTCATGCGGTTCGTGACGCCCGAGCAGCGCGAGGCTCTGGGTGACCAGAAGCGAGCGAGTCAGGTGCCCTATGAATGGGCAGCGTATGACCGCTCGAAGGTGGACGCAGCCCTGGTGACGCTGGGCAAGTGCGATCTGGTCAAGGGTCTCGTCGGCGATGACACCAGCGGGTGGCACTTCGGCGGCGAGGGATTCTCCTGGGCGATCATCCGTGATATAAAACACTGATGAAAGACATTCCCCTCGAACAAGTCTGCATCGATCTCGGTGTTGACTTCGAGACGTATTACGACGGCGAGTACAGCCTCAAGAAGATGGAGAACGCGGAGTACGTAATGGACCCGCGGTTCGAGATCGTTGGGGTGTCACTGAAGTGGCCCGACAAGCCCGCTCAGTGGATCTCGGGAACGATCGACGAGATCCACACCGAGCTGGCAAAGATTGACTGGAGCCGCGTCCGTGTCGTCGCGCACAACGCGCGGTTCGAGGGGAGCATTCTGGAGTGGCGGCTGGGATTCAGACCTGCGGCATATCTCTGCACGATGGTCGGGTCTCGGCCGCACTTCGTTCCGTATGCTGGAGGCCAGGGTCTTGACGACATCAGCCGGTATCTCGGTCTCGCACCTAAAGGCGATTATGTCCACAACGTCTCAGGTGTCCACCGTGTTGATCTCACTCCGGAACAACTTAGAGACTACGGGCTTTACTGTAACCGCGACTCTGAAAACTCCGCCGCAATTGGCACAGAGCTTAGTCGCATTCTCCCGCTGGACGAGCAGTACCTCATCGATCTCACGATCAAGAAGTATGTTCGGCCTACCCTCAATCTCAACTACAACGCCCTTACCAGACGGCTCGAAGACCTGCAACGTAAGAAACAGGCCGCACTTCAAGTATTGGCGAGCGCATATGGTATCGGAGATGGCGCAGAGAAAACTCTTGAGTGCATACGTTCGCGGACCAAGTTCGCCGCTCTACTTGGGTCCGCTCTGGGCGACGAGAAGCTGATACCGACGAAGGTCAACAAGCAGGGCAAGCTGACATACGCATTCGCCAAGGACGATCTCGGATTCAAACAGTTACTTGCGCACCCCAGTGAGAAGGTGCGAGTGCTGGTTCAATCCAAGATCGCCTTTAGCAGCACCATCGAAGAGTCGCGCACGAAGAAGCTGATCGAGCTGTGTACGACCATGGGCGGCAAGCTGCCCGTCCCGATTGTTTACTATGGCGCGCACACCGGGAGATTCAGTGGTGACCACGGTATCAACCTTCAAAACCTTCCTCGTGTCGAGTACGCGAAGGACAAGGTCACCCTTACAAAAGGTCATCTCCGATTCGCCGTCACAGCGGATGATGGGTACTCAATTGTTGCTGCTGACCTTAGCAACATTGAAGCCCGCTTGGTCGCCACCTTGGCCCGCCAGTGGGACTTGGTCCGCGCATTCGCGGAAGGGCGTGACATATACTCGGAGTTCGCGTCGAAGATTTACGGCTTTGCTGTCAACAAACACGATCACCCACTCCAGAGATTCGTGGGTAAAACCTGCATCCTGGGACTTGGCTATGGCATGGGGTGGAAGAAGTTCCACCTGAAGATGATGCAGGAAGGCGTCATCATGGACGAGCGCGAAGCCATGCGTATTGTCCAGCTTTACCGTGACACCTACCCCAACATACCCAAGCTCTGGAGATATCTAGAGCAGCTTGCGGCGACGTATGTCACAGTGCCCGGCTCGATGTTCCCGAGCCCGGTTGCTGATCTGATCTTTGCCCACGAGAGGATCATCCTGCCCAACGGGATGCCGATCGTATACCCGTCTCTGACACGAACAGGGGACGGTCTTAAATTCAGGAGTCGATATGGCGCTACCATTCTTACACCCGATGTGGAAGACGGGCCAGACGCAGCAACAGCTCTGCGGGCTGGAGTCACAGTGGTGGTCGGGGCTGGTCAAAACATCTGGGGAGGAGCATTCACAGAAAACATTGCTCAAGCCCTTGCAAGGATCATACTTACGCGCGCCGAGATCACTCTGGCTCGTCATGGGCTCCCTGCGGCTCTCCAGGTCCACGACGAACTCGTATTCAAGGTCCCGACGACGATTGTTCCGCAGGTGAAGAAGGCTGTTGCCAATGTGATGACCCGCAAGGTAGACTTCCTCCCAGACCTCCCCATCGCAGTGGAGATCCACGACGGTCCGACATACGGCGATGCGAAGTAATAGAAATGACCTTCCCGAGTACGACGTTTATGGCCAGCTCTGGCTCGCTGTGCTGGCCCTTGCGGTTGAGGATGCTACTTCCTCGGTCGAGCCCATCCCTAATGAGGGTAGGCCAAGCGAGCTGTACACTGAAGATCAGTGGATTCAACGGCGCGCTCGTCTCTGGATCGACAGTAAGTCCCGTGAAGCGGGCTCCCTGGAATGGATTTGTACCATGCTGAATATCAACGCGGAGGCCGTCCGTGAAGAATATACCCGACGACTCACTCGACGAGATAACACGGCAGGCCAGGATCGAATTAGTTATGAGGAAGCAACAGGGTGAGCTTCACGCCATGCCAGCAGACCACCCACCCATCCCACACGTAGACGACGTTAGCTGTTGGTGCCAGCCAGAGCTGGTGTTCAAGCGACGGCATAAAGCGATCTACCGACACAAGAGACAACAGTAATGGCCAACGCAGCCTGGAGCTTCAGCCGGATCGAATCGAGTGAGACTTGCCCGCGCAAGTTCTTCCATCTGAGTGTTGCCAAGGATCTCAAGGAAGAAGAGACCTCGTACCAGATCGAGGGAAAGGAGACCCACATAGCCTTCGCGAAGCTCGTGAAGAACGGCATCCCGCTACCGCTACACCTACGACATCATGGCCCGATGCTGACGAAGATCGCGGCCCTTCCAGGCGAGAAGATTGTTGAGCAGCAGCTCGCGCTCAACGCCAACTGGCAGGTGGTGGACTGGTTCGCCAGAGACGCATGGCTCCGGGTGATCTCGGACCTGACGCAGCTCAACGGCTCGGCAGCCCTGGTCTGGGACTGGAAGACGGGCAAGCCGAAAGATGATTTTACGCAGCTCCGGCTCAACGCCGCGGTGACCATGCACCTTGCTCCCGAGGTCGAGCAGGTACGCATGAACTACTACTGGACGAAGACACGTCAGATCACCAGCGACAAGATGGTTCGAGCCGATCTGCCCGAGTTTTGGGGTGCGATGTTGAAGCGGGTCCAAACCTATCAATCGATGCACGACCGCCAGGACTTCCCACCGCGCCCCAATCCCTTTTGTAAAGGCTGTGTCGTCAAGACCTGTCAGTATTGGCAACCGAGAAGATCATAGAGGTCACTAACATGCTCGCACATCATCTGGCTCTTGCGCTCGCAGCGCTTGCTCTCCCAATCGTCATCGCATGGCAGGACTTCCTGGTCCCATCCCTGCGCAACAACACCATCAGCGCCGGCCTGTACCAGAAAATGGCTGACTGGCGCGTACTGGATCTGTCCTACGTTGCATTGTCCACGTCGCTCGTGCTGGCGTTTGCCGGCACAGGCTTCTGGAGTACAGGGCTCGCCGTCATCGCCGCGCTTTCGTTGCTCGTGGTCGGCGCCAGCAACTCGTTCTCGGACTTCTTCGACAAGTTCGTGGATCACTCTGTCGTCCACTCGTCTGCGACGATCTCCGTGTTCATCTCGGCGTTCGCGCTCCAGCTCGTGAATGACCACGGCTGGTTATGGGCGGTGTCCGGGCTGACCGCGGCGTTTCCACTGGCGGCGTACCTGTTCTTCACCTACCGGCCGACCGTCATCCAGGGGGTGACGGTCGCCCCGAGCCCGGCGGCTGAGAAGCTGTTCGTCTCGTGGCTGTGCTGCTGGTTGATCCTCGTATGATCGGCAACGGGTCCATCAATCTCAGACAGGAAGTGCTGAAGCAGGCGCTCCAGGAATGGCTAGATCGGAGATGGACCGCCGACTCGCCCGTGGTCACCGGTGTACTCGTGAACCCGTATAACACGACAATGACCATGACAGGCGAGCCGCTGGAGTTCACCGTCCGCATCCAGTCGAACAAGACATTCCTGGGCGCTCGGGAAGACACATGACCACGATCGCGTACAAGAACGGTGTCATCGCCGCTGACTCACGGGTGACCGTCGAGTCAGAGGGCGGTGGTGCCAGGAACTTCGATACCAAGAAGCTGTTCCGCAAGACCGTGCAGATAGACGGTCAGCCTACAGACGTTATCCTCGCGACGGCTGGCGAGTCCGCGCCGGGCTCGCTGTTCGTGGAGGCGTGGGGCACCGGTAAATCTCTTGCCGAGATCCGGGAGCTATTCGCATATTCAGAGCCAGATTTTACTATCCTCGTGGTGAGCCCGAAAGGGCTTTTTGAGGTTGACAGGTGGTGCGTTTTGGAGCCAGTATACGAGCCGTTCTACGCCATCGGCTCGGGCTCCAAGTTGGCCATGGGCGCGATGGAAGCAGGTGCCAGCGCACAGAAGGCGGTCGAGATCGCATGCCGACGCGACCCCTACACGGCACCACCGGTGGTCACCATGAGGCTCAAGCCCAATGCCAACAAAGAAAGCCCCCCTGTGTCCCAAGTGTCAGAGTCCGATGCACGCCCGCGGAAAGTCACCAGCCGGAAAGACCCGCTGGCGGTGCGAGCAAAACGGCGTCCACTGCTACACCACGACCAACCCGCAGAAGCTGGCGCTGAGCAGCAACGGGAACGCCAACCAGAAGTTGGTATTCAATCGCCCGATCAGCCCGCACACGAAGCGATACATCGTGACGGCGGCGCAGAACGGGACGCCGGTACATGAGGCTTTCCTCCAGTCGTTACTGGCTGCCTCAAGGTCACTCGGCGCGGAGCTTCTTGTCATACCGATTCGGTATAAGAACCCCACTTCCCGCTGGACTCTTTCCCAAGCGAACGCAGAGCAATGGGACGGCGCACTTCAGCCGTACCTTTACAACGGCCGGCGCAAGCTCAACGCGAACCTTGTCCTGCTTGGTGACATCAAAACCGTGCCGACTGCCTCATCGCCCCTCACCGGGTTCGATGCAATTTCGGGCGCTGAGTCTGCGATCCTCGGGCACACGAAGCTCCAACTTAAAGTGGTACCGACGCCATCCAACAAGCTCCCGAAGATACTCACGACTACCGGTGCCGTTACTGTGCCCAACTACACAGACAGCAAAGCTGGCAAGATCGGTGAGTTCCACCACATGCTCGGGGCTGTCATCGTAGAGTTGGAAGACAAGATTTTTCACATGAGGCATGTCAGTGCAGACGCAAAGACAGGCGAGTTCACGGATCTGGAACATCGTTACACCCCGACTGGCCGAGTCAAAGCTCCCCGGCCCCTCGCGCTTGTTATGGGCGACACTCACGTGGATTTTATCGATCCGAAAGTTGAGAGAGCGACCTTCGGACACGGCGGTATCATCGATGCTCTCAATCCTCACACGCTCGTATGGCATGATCTCCTCGACGGGTATTCATGCAATCCGCATCACGGGAAGAACCCCTTCAATCGCATTGCCAAGCGGCAAGCAGATCGAGATGACGTTGGAGCTGAAGTGCGACGAGCGGTTAGGTTCGTTACGTCGCATACGACGGGCGACAGAAAATCCGTGGTGGTCGCATCCAACCACAATGATTTTCTGCGAAGATGGATCGTCGGTACGGATTGGCGCGACGACCCGGTGAACGCAGAGTTCTATCTGCGTACTGCTCTCCACATGGTACAGGAGACACAGCTCGATGATTCTGGAACCAGGACCCCTGACCCGTTCGCTTATTGGATCTCCAGAGCTAACCATCCAGCCATCCGAGTTCTCGGAGTGGATGAACCATATCAGCTTGGCGGAGTTGATCTTGGGCAACATGGTGAGCTGGGACCTAACGGGGCGCGGGGATCGATTACGAATCTTCGCCGTATCGGAGCGCGATCGATTATCGGCCATTCGCACGTCCCTGGCATCGATGAGGGCGCTATGCAGGTTGGGACTTCTACCCATCTTCGACTCGAATATAATGGCGGTCCCAGCTCGTGGCTCAATGCTCATGCGTTGGTCCACGCCGATGGAAAACGACAGCTCGTCTTCATCATCGACGGGCATTGGAGAATGTAAGTCGTGGGGCGTCTCTACCTTGTTGCCAATATCGCATTCATGATCGGTAGCATCTTTCTGTTTATTGGAACGCTGCTCTCAACTATCGCTATTCTGAAAGGATCGTAAAATGCCCTACATCACGCCCGCTTTGCGAAAGGCATACGAAGACCCGTCGCTTGACATCTTCCCAACGAATCCCGGTGAGCTGAACTACGTCCTGACAAAAATCTGTGACGAGTATTTGAAGCGCAATGGGCTCAAGTACGACAAGATCAATGACGTGATCGGCGCAATCGAGTGCGCTAAGTTGGAGTTGTACCGCCGGATCGCGGCTCCATACGAAGACAAGAAGATCCAGCAAAACGGTGAGGTCTATACATGCGCGTCTATCTAGCGGGGCCGATGAGCAACATCCCGCAGTTCAACTTTCCTCTGTTCTACAAAGTCGCAGCCGAGCTGCGCGAGCGCGGGTGGGACGTCGTGTCACCAGCCGAGCTGGACGACCAGGAAGACAAGGGCGCGGCGATGTCGTCGCCCGATGGAGATCCCAACAACCGCGACCACATGGGTGGCAAAACCTGGGCCGACTTCTTGGCTCGTGACGTCAAGCTCATCGCGGACAAAGTGCAGGGGATTGTATTCCTCCAGGACTGGTGGAGATCCCGCGGAGCCCGCCTAGAAGCCTTTGTAGGTTTACTCCAAAAGAACTTTAGCTTTTTCCAATACGAGACCGACGGGTCAGTCATCCGATTGGAACGCGAGAGTGTCGCGCGTAAGATATTTGACGGTATCGGCGATGCGAAGTGGGCTGACGTTTACACGCAGCAGGCGGTGGCGTCATGAGGAAGGGAATGAAGCCGTCGAATCCAAAAGACATCGTCGGGTCCACGAAGATCGATCTGGGGCTCGTACCCGACAGCCTGATCGCCTATATTTCCAACGCCTTCCTCGAAGGAGCATTGAAGTATGGCCGGTATAACTGGCGCGTCGCTGGTGTCCGTGCCTCGATCTACCACGCTGCTCTCAAACGTCACCTTGCCAAATGGTGGAATGGTCAGGATCGAGACCCACAGACACGCGTCCACCATCTGGCAAATGCACTCGCGTGTATTGCCATCATCCTCGACGCCGAGGTTTATGGGAAGCTCAACGACGACCGGCCGCCGGTACCCGATCCCGATGCGATGGCTCGGCTCATTGACGGCCAAACGGTCAATGTGGCCTTTCTGAAGGCGCTGTTCAAATCCCACAACCCACACCAGTACACTATCCATGACACCCGAAGGCCGAGTAAAAGACGCCGTCAAGGCGCTCCTCAAAGAGCACGGCGCGTACAAGCACATGCCCGTTCAAAACGGCATGGGCGAGCCCGCTCTTGATTTCCATGTATGTCATCAGGGTCAGTATGCGACGATCGAGACGAAGGCGCTGGGCAAACACCCAACGCCCCGTCAGGTCCGCACGATGCGGGACGTACACGCGGCAGGCGGAAGCGTCTTTCTGATCGACGGAAAGGATGGCCTGGACTTTGCATGCCTGCGAGGTTGGCTGAAGGCGCCGACGTCCCGCTGCTTGAGTCCGGCTGTTATCACAGAGTTCAAAATCCAGGAGATGAAAAGTGAATCACGCAATGTTGGATCTGGAGACCTTGAGCACACGGAGCGACGCGAAGGTGCTGAGCCTGGGAGTGGCGATCTTCAACGAGACCTCGGTGCTCGCTACCGACGGCTGGGCAATCAAGCTCGATGACGACGTAGGCGGCCACGTCGATTGGAAGACAGTCAAGTGGTGGATGGAGCAAGAGCCAGCAGCTCGCGAGTTCTCCTGGCAAGGTCAGATCACCAACGCTGTTGCCGCGATGAACTTCAAGTCGATGCTCGCGATGTACGGCATCGAGACTGGCAAGGACAGCTCCAACGAGGTATGGTCCAATGATCCTCACTTTGACCACACGATCGCGGAGAACTGGTGGCATCGTATCAACGCCGCTGCGATGGTGCGCGGATCTTCATCGCTTCACGTGGGCGATTTCCCGGTCAGCTACCGACAACCCCGTTCGTATCGAACGCTGGTCAACGAGGCTCGGGCCTTGGGTTACGATCCGGAATACGACCGCGGCGTTTACGTGGCCCACAACCCAATCGATGACGCCGCCAGCCAAGCCCGCGTAGTCATCGCCGCCCGGCAGTTCATCCGCGGGCTGCACCGTCCGGAGATCCTGCGATGAGCGAAGCCCGGCGTCTTTGGCGGCAGAAGAACGCTGGGCGTATCCGCGCCTACAGCCGTGCATGGCGTGCGCGAAATAAATCACGTAGCCAGCAGCTTAATAGAGAGTCTAAGCGCAGAGCCGATGGCGTTCCTGACCCAACTCGGCCATGTCCTGATGTCTGCGAACTTTGCGGGAGGCCACCAAGCATCAAGAGAGTTCTCGCTGTAGATCATGACCATGCCACTGGAAAATTCCGTGGCTGGCTTTGCCATAGATGTAACACTGCGCTAGGATTACTCGGGGATACCGCCGCGTCTGTGAAAGCAGCGCTTCGGTATCTGGAGACTGGCGCATGAAAATCTACCCAGCGCATAACGCTATTGTCATTCCCTACAGGGCCGATGTGGAGGCGATCCTCCAGCCGGCGGGTAAACGGTTCGAGCATGGCGGTCAATGGCACCTAGCTCTCCCGCACAGTTTGGGAGTGGTGAGGATGCTGCGGAATCTCGGGCTCGATGCCCCGTCTCCGATTCATCATCAGTATGATTGGAACGGTGGGATGCCGTTTGAGTCTCAGAAAATCACGGCGGATATGTGCAGTGTTCATAGACGAGCGTATGTGCTTAGCGAGATGGGTGTTGGCAAAACCAGAGCGGTCTTGTGGGCTTACGACTATCTCCGCCAGATGGGCGAAGTCCAGAAGCTGCTCGTGGTCGCCCCACTGAGCACTCTATCAACGGTGTGGGAAAACGAAATCTTCGAGTGCTTCCCGCACCTGAAAGCAAAGGTTTTGTATGGCGACAAGCGAAAGCGGAAACGCTTATTGGGTGACGAAGCTGACATCTATATTATCAACCATGACGGAGTTGAAGTTGTCCATGGAGAACTCTTTGGACGCACTGACATCAACGCTGTCGTCGTTGACGAACTTGCGAGCTATCGCAACAACCGGTCACTTCGATGGAAGAACTTGGCACCAATTATTAAGCGTAGTGAGTTTGCTTGGGGACTTACAGGAAGTCCAACACCTAATGCACCAACTGACGCATATGGGCAAGCGAAGCTCCTTACTCCTGAGTCTGTCGGATTCTCCTTCAAAGCCTTCAAAGATCGAACCATGCGGCAGGTCGGAACCTTCCGATGGATCGAGCGACCCGAGGCCATCAGCGTTGTCCACGCAGCCATGCAGCCCGCCGTGCGATTCACCCGCGAGCAGTGCCTCGACCTCCCCCCGACCACGTACACGACGCTCTCCTGCGGGCTCAGCAAAGAAGCCGCGGCGGCCTACAAAGAAATGGCCACCGACCTCGCCACGCAGATCCGCAACCACGAAATCACGGCGGCGAACGAGGGGGTAAAGCTCTCGAAGCTCTTGCAGATCAGCGCGGGCTTCGCTTATGATGCCGACGGCATCGGCCGGTACATCGGCGGTGTCGATCGGATACGCGAGATTTTCCAGACCATAGAGGCAGCCAGTGGCAAGGTCATCGTCTTCGCTCCCTTCCGGTATTTTGTGGAGCTACTTGGCGCTGTCCTATCCAAGAAGTACGACACAGCCGTTATACACGGCGACGTGTCGGCCGCGGATCGAACTCGGATCTTTAGCGACTTTCAGCGAACTCCCCAGATCAGAGTTCTTGTCGCTCATCCTGCCACGATGGCTCATGGTCTTACGCTTACTCGCGCCAATACCATCATCTGGGCGAGCCCGACCAACTCACTTGAGCTTTATCAACAGGCCAATGCCAGGATCACACGATCCGGGCAGGGTCAGAACACGTTCATAGTCCACATTGCGGCAACACGAGCGGAGCAACAGGTTTACACGAGACTGCGGCGTAAAGAATCCTTACAGGGTGCGCTGCTGGATCTCTTCGAGGCAGGCGAATTAACCACCGGCGTGTTCGGTGCGGCACTCGCCGCGTAAACACGGGGGATCAGGCATGAGTGCCCCACAGAAAAACCGTGTCAGTTTGCTAGGGGGTGTCAACTCCTCGCCCTCGGAGCAGACCGCCGTGCGGGGAGTCACTGGCCAAGCCGAGCTTAAAGCCACGGCCCCCGTGCCGCGTTATTTTCAACCAACAGAGGCGTAGTCAAATGGCAACGATGGATCAGGTAGTAGCTGCCTACCTTCAACTGCGGCAGCAACGAGACGAGCTGAAGAAGAAGCAGGCCGAGGAAATGGCCCCGATCAACGACAAGCTGTTGAAGCTGCAATCGTGGTGTCAGCAACAGCTTCAGTCACAGGGACAGAAGAACGCGCGTGTTGACTCCGGCACGTGCTTCCTTCAAACTGACACATCTGTTACAGTCAGCGACTGGGATGAGTTTCAGGGATTCGTGAAGGAAAACGACATGTTCGCAATGCTGGAGAAACGAGCATCGAAAGGCGTTGTCCAGGAATATATTGAGGCCACAGGTGAGATACCGCCGGGCCTCAAAGTGACAAGCGAGATTACTTGTCACATCAGGAAAAGTTGAGCATGGGAACACGGACAAAATATCATCGAGAATACGGGCGACGAAGACGAGCGGCCAATCGTGAACAGATACGGACGTATGCAAGAGACCGATACCGCAGACTCAATCTTCCGATCCCCACACGTCCGTGTCCTGATCGGTGCGAAGCGTGTGGAAGGCCCCCAGGCAAACGTAGCTTGAATCTAGATCACGATCATAACACAGGAGAGTTTCGCGGATGGCTTTGCGGTCAATGTAACATGGCACTCGGATTTCTAGGCGACAGCCTAGAGCTGGTTAAACGGTTAAAATCTTACCTACAGAGGCACTTATGAGCACTTCCAATTCCATGGTTCTTTTCGGCGGCAACGGCAGCGTTCCCGCTCTCTCCAACAAGTTCGGCGCGCTGGTACAGGCCGGCGTCGGCATGGATCTGGGAGACGGCATCCGCAGCAGCTACGCCATCGTATCGATCAAGGGCGGCAAGTTCCGCATCAAGTACAAGGGCGAGGAGCGCATCCTCGACATGCCCCATCCCCAGGACCCGAGCCAGCGGCTGCCACTGTCGTTCATCGACGTGGTGATCGTGAAGGCCAACCCGTTCCTGAACAAGCAGTTCTACGAAGGCAACTACGTGGAGGGTTCCACGGAGGCGCCGGACTGCTACTCTCTGGATGGCAAGGTGCCGTCCCCGAACGCGCCCCGCCCGCAGCACAC
>DATNGO010000242.1:0-11858 GCA_035605855.1 Acidobacteriaceae bacterium
AACATGGATGGCGTGCATCGTGCAACCTGGCACGCCGCAGTGGAGGCCAGGTGGAAGTGGAGCGTCAGTTCGCAGGACGGCCTGCGCTGTCTGCGCGCCGGCGAGGTCGAAGGCCGCCTGCTGGGCGGATGCCTCTCAATCCTCGCCGAAGGTCTCGGCACACCGTGGGCGCTGCGCATCGACGAACCGGCCGTGCTCTTTCTCGAAGACATCGGGACGAAGCCCTACCAGTGGGATCGCATGCTGCAGCACCTGCGCGCTGCCGGCATGCTGAAAAACGTAACCGGCATCATACTCGGTGACATGACCGCAAACGTGAAGCTTGACGAGATGCAACTGCTCGAAGGCGCGTGCCTGCATGCGCTTGAGGAGTTCGTCGGCCCGATCGCAATTGGCCTGCGCAGCGGCCACGTCGCGGGGCAGAACCGCTCGCTTCCACTTGGCGCATGGGTGAGGATGCACGACGACACCGTGGAGGAAATTTCGTGAGCAGTGCAAAGCACGTGCATCTGATCGGGATCTGCGGAACAGCGATGGCGTCGCTGGCGGGCATGCTGCGCGCGCAGGGCCACCGCGTCACAGGCTCCGACACCGCAGCTTATCCGCCGATGAGCGATCAACTGCGCGCGATGGGCATTCCCATCATGGAACCCTACGCCGCAAAGAATCTCAAGCCACGGCCGGACCTCGTCGTCGTCGGTAACGCGATCTCCCGCGGCAATGCAGAGCTCGAGGTTGTGCTCGACGAGCGCATCCCGATGACCTCAATGGCCGCGCTCATCCACGACGAATTTCTGCAGGGCCGCGAGCGCTTCGTCGTCTGCGGAACGCACGGCAAAACCACCACCACCAGCATGCTTGCGTGGATCTTCGAGACGGCCTCCCGCATGAACAGCGCCGCCGCTGCCAGCTGGAAGCCGTCGTTCCTCATCGGCGGCGTCGCAGAAAATTTCGGCACCAGCTTCCACGTGCAGGACGGCACACGGCCATTCATCCTTGAGGGCGACGAGTATGACACCGCCTTTTTCGACAAGGGGCCAAAGTTCCTGCATTATTTTCCGGACGCAGCTATCCTCACACACGTCGAGTTCGACCACGCTGACATCTACGCCGATCTCGAAGCCGTGAAGACTGCATTCAAGCGCATGGTCAATCTCATCCCGCGCCGCGGCCGTCTCGTCGCGTTCGACGCGAGCGAAAACGTGACAGAGTGCAGCGGGCGAGCCTTCTGCAAGGTCGAGCGCTACGGCTTCCTCGAAGATTCGTACTGGCACGCCGTGGATCTTCGCCAGGAGGGCGCATCGACGAGCTGGAAGCTGCTGCGTGGTGGGCAGGAGTTCGCACGCCTGCGGCTGCCGATGGCCGGCGAGCACAACGCACTCAATGCCACCGCTGCCGCCGCGCTCGCCGCGGGGCAGGGCATCCCTGTTGAAGCGATTGAGTCCGCCATCGGAAGCTTCAAAAGCGTGAAACGGCGACTCGAAGTGCGAGCCGAGGTTGCGGGCGTCACGGTCATCGACGACTTCGCACATCATCCGACCGCAATCCGCGAGACCTTGCGCGCTCTTCGAGGCGCATACTCCGGACGCAGGCTGTGGGCCGTGCTTGAACCACGTTCCAATACACTTCGGCGCAACGTCTTCGAGCGCGAGCTTGTCGACAGCCTCGCGCTTGCAGACGACGTCGTGCTCGCCGCTGTGTTCAAGAGCGACGCCATCCCGGTGCTCGAGCGCCTTGAGCCGAGCCACGTCGTTGAGGCGCTCGCCGCTCGCGGAGTTCCCGCGGTATTGTGTGCAGACGCCGACGCAATCGTCAGCGAGATTGTGCCGCGTGTGCGATACGGCGATGTGATCGCGATCCTCTCCAACGGCGGCTTCGGCGGAATCTACGAGAAGCTGCCCAGGGCCATCGAGACGGGCTCGCACCTCGAGCGCCGCCGCGACGGCTAAGCATTCGCCGTTCGTGCACAATCGCGCACGATATCCTTGCTCTGTATGTTTGCTACCTTTCGGCTGCTGTTCGTGTATCTCGTTCTCGGTGTGCCTGCTGGACTCATCGGGATCGCATGGACCGTGTTGCGCAAGGACTTCCGCACAATGTACGGCTGGGGAATGAAGATCACCGCGCTTGGCCCAAGGGCTGCGGGCGCGCGCGTGCGTGTCGAAGGCACGGAGAACGTTCTGCCCGGCGTGAACTATATCTTCCTCAGCAATCACGTCTCAAATCTCGATGCACCGCTTCTGCTGCCGTCTATCCCCGGGATGACGAGTGTCTTTATCAAACGAGAGCTGATGAAGATTCCATTCCTGGCAACCGCAATGCGGATGGGAAAGTATGTGCCGGTATCACGCGGCAGCTCCCGTGAGGATGCGCAGCGCAGTGTCGATGCCGCCGCGGACGCGCTCCGCAGTGGACTGCACATGACGGTCTTTCCTGAAGGGACGCGCTCACCCGATGGAAGGCTGCTCCCGTTCAAGAAGGGAGCGTTCTTTCTCGCCGAGCAGACGGGCGCGCCAGTTATTCCCGTCGTCATCACCGGCACAGAACGCATGATGCCCAAGGGAAGTCAGCGCATCACGCCTGGCGAAGCGTACATCCGATTTCTCCCGGCCATCCGTCCGCAGGATGCAACTTCGCGCGAAGATCTGATGGAGCGCGTGCGGGCTGCGATGGAGACGGAGCTCGAGCGGCGACGCGCTCTTGAAAAATAGGCAATGCAGCGTTTACTTGACGATGGCGTTGTAGCCGTCCACGATCAGCCGCTCGCGCATCGCCTCGGCCTCAGCCTTCGTGGCGAACGGGCCAACCTGAATATGAATCAGCTTGTCCTGCGCCTCAGTCCGCTCGGAGACCTGGTAACCCTTGCCGTGCAGAGCGTTCATCAGCAGGTCGGCATCGTCCTTGTGCGATCCCGAGATGGCTGCGATCTGCACAACGAAGGCCCCCCCGGGAGCAATTGCCGGAAGTTGCGAAGCACGCGCTGGAGTGGATGGGCTCGCTGAGGGTGTAGCAGGCGTTGGTGCGGGCGCCGCGTGAACAGGTATAGGCACGTGCCGCGTCTCGGTAGTGTTCGCTGGCGCGCTCGTTGACACAGCGGATGTCTGCACTGGTGGCGATGTCGTCGACACTGCTGGCGTAGATCCTGAAGGCGAGCTCGGCGAGGGTTTAAAGTTGTCGAAGGTTGAGCCTCCCGTACCCGCGGGCTCCGTGTCATGCGTCGCGGCGGGCAGGGGCGCGTTGGAGACAGTCGTCGACTTCCGCCCGAGGTTGTAACCGAAACCGAAGAAGACAGCGCAGAGCAGCACCAGTCCGAGGAAGATTGCGAGAATTGCGCCCGCGCTGAGAGTTAACTCCCGTTCACGTTCGGGGAGGTCGTCTTGCTCGTCATCCAGAAGGCGGCTCATAGGATCCTGCAGCGATGTCAACTAGAAGCGGAGATAGAAGCCGGCGGTCGGCTGAAGGGTCGTCGCGTGTTGCTTGATGGTCAGATAGTTCTGGCCGAAGTCCGGCGCGATGTAGAAGTTCTCGCGGAATGAGACGCGAACGCCAAAGTGACTGTCAGCGATCTCCTTCTGCACTCCGACGTTGTAGTAATAGGTGGCGCGGAACTGATGCGGAGCTCCATTGCCGCCGCCGCCGGTCGGCTTGAACTGCGTCGTGCCCGCCCCTGCGGAGGCGAAGGGCTGGAGACCGAAGATCGGATGCGGCGGCGTAACGATCCAGCCGAAGCTGTATTCGTTTGCTGTGGTCTGAACCTGAAACAGGGAGGCGCCGTTGGGTGCCGGGGAGTAGTTCTCGGTGTAACGTGCCCAGCCGTAATTGAACTCCACACCGACATAGGGCTTGGCAACGTAGCGAATGTTCCCCAGCGCTCCCACAGTGTTGGAGGCGTATTGCGATGTAACAGTGCCGGAGTTGGCAGCGCCACCCGCAACGATCGGCCCGCTGACCGTGTTGGTGAACTCACCGGCGCCGCTGATGCCGAAGTCGACGCGCGCGAGCTGACGGCTGAGTGCGGTGGTTTGTGCGGCGGCGATGCCGGTAACAGACAGAAAGAGAGTCGCGGTGGCGAGCAGGGCTCGCGAAAGGCTGTGCATCAAAACGAGAAGGCTCCGGGCGCTTTGTGCGCTCTGTCCTAGTCTAAACCCTTGTTCTGGCGGGCGCGGCGTGCGATTCCGGTAAGCACAATGGTTCCGGCGCCCAGGGTCAGCCCGGAGACGATGGCGACCCACGCGCTGATCTTCGGGCCTGGAGTCGGCGGAACGAGATTAGCCACTGCGACGATGAGGGGAATCGCCGCCAGGGCGGCCACCAGCCAGTGCAACCGTGCTCTCTGGCGAAGCAGCATCAGGGCAATGCATGCGGCAATCTCGAGGGCTGCTTCCGCGGAGGGATGTCTCTTATACAAACTCGCGGACGCAAGCAGTGCAAGCAGAAGGCCGAGAGCGCCAGGAACGATCCAGCCGGGGCGGTTCAGCTCAATCGCGATGAGAGCAATGCCCAGCGTCAGAAGCAGTACGGCGGCGTTCGGCGCGAGCGTTGTCAGCCATGGGAGCATTCCGCTCAGCGTACGCTCTGTCCACGCTGCTGCAGGTTCTGGCGCATCGCGAGTGCGGCGGAGTTGGCGGGTTCCACGCGCAGCGCGCGGGAGACGTCCTCCGCCGCCGCCGGGAGCTGATTCTGCGCGATGTCCAAACGAGCGAGTACCAGCAGCGCGGGTACGTTGGGCTGAATGTTGACC
Source organism: Acidobacteriaceae bacterium (assembly GCA_035605855.1). Taxonomy (GTDB): domain Bacteria; phylum Acidobacteriota; class Terriglobia; order Terriglobales; family Acidobacteriaceae; genus Granulicella. Next base: position 4,742 of record DATNGO010000242.1, read on the forward strand.
GAACGCTGCGCCTCGGAGCGCGCGTCCCTGGCGTTACCGCTGCGTTCCCGGACTTCGGCCAGGCCGGCGTGGGCGGCGGCGCTGTTGGAATCGGCCGCGAGCGCGGACTGGAACTGTTGCTCGGCCTGCGGCAACAACCCCTGGGCGAGGTAATCGCGTCCGAGCGTCGTGTATTCGGTCGCGCGTTGCGCCGGGGGCAGGGCGGCCATGCGGGCCGCGCGGAGCTGGTCAAGCTGGAAGGCGGCCTGGCGGAAGGCGGCCTCGGAGTAGTTACGGCGAATGCGCTCAACCGGGGCGAAGCCGCTGTTGGGATCGAGTTTGGAGCCGGCGGGGGCCAGGGAGAGGTGGGCGCGGAGTGAGCCGGCTTCGGGGTCGGTGGGCTTGAGCTTCAGGGCGGCGTCGGCCTGCTGGAGCGCGGTCTGGAGATCGCCACGGCGCCAGAGGGCGATGGCCAGGTTGTAGTGGTAGTCCTCGTCGGACGGGTCGGCGGCGGAGGCGCGCTGGTAGAGGGCGACGGCGTCCTTGCCCTGGCGGCTGAGCGCGACACCCTGGTTGTTGACGACCTCAGGTAGTGGGAGGCGGCCGGCGAGGAACTCGAAGGCGGTGTACGCACCGGCGTAGTTGGCGGCGTTGAAGCGGGCGAGGCCGAGGTAGAAGTTGGCCTCCAGAGCCTGGGGGTCGGAGAGCGGAACCCTGGCCAGCGTGGTTGCGGCGGAGGTGTAGTCGCGGGCCAGGTACTGCTGCTTGCCCAGGGCGAGAAGGGCCGCGGCGTAGTTGGGCGCGGCGGCGACGGCGGTGCGGAGGCGCTGGGTGGCTTCGGCGGGGGTGGACGCGTTGATGCCGCGGATGTAGTCCTCAAAGGCGGGAAGGGGAACGGCGCGTTCGCCGGCGCCGAGGAAGGTCTGCTCGGCGACGTTGAAGCTGGGGTCGATGGTGCGGGCGACTTTCCAGGCGATGGAGTTCTCGGCGTCGTAGAGGCGTTCGAGTGCGGCTCCGCCGGTGACAGGCGGAGAGAGGGTGAGCTTGTCGATGGAGAGGACCTGCGACTGGATGTCGATCTGGCCGTTGGCGAGGGTGAAGCTGCCGATGACGACGTAGTTGGCGTCGAGTTGCTGGGCGATGCGGATGGTGGTGGCTCTGGATGGGCGGAAGTCGCCGGGAAGGCCGAGGTGGGTGAGGGCGAAGACGCGGTCGTCGTGGGAGATGGTGAGGAAGCCGGCGGAGTTGAGGCGGCGATCGAGCGTGTCGGGGAAGGAGTCGCCGATCCAGTTGAGGGTGGCGTTGCCGGAGCGGTTCTCGAAGGGAAGGACGAGGATGACGCGTCCTCCGGGGGGCGACTGCGCGACGAGAGGCGCGGGAGCGAGGGTCGCGAGAAGGAGGAAAATTATTTTTGTGAGGCGGCGGAGGCGGTTGCCGGAGGGTGCGAAGGCCATCGGGAGTAGTGTAGCGGAGCAGGTGTGGCGGGTGACCGCTGAGACCCCGGCTAGCAACAAACGCCGGCCGTGGACTCTACCCCCTCCCCCGTCACTTTTTGCGCAAAGTCTTCCAGACATTGGGGTTAGGGGTGGACCTAACCTGATGACAGAAATGCAAAGTCTTGAAAGCAAAGGAGTTGCTCTTTCTAATCTTTGCAAAGTCTTGATGGGAAAAAACTTAGTGGTCGCCTTCGAGATTAAGTGAAGACGCCCGGAGGTTGGCCGGGCGAGAGGATCTCCTACTTTTATTATAAAGGGCGTGTCAAGGGTTTTGGGGTTGTGCGAGGGAGCCGTGAGCTGCGAGCTTTGAGCTGTGAGCTGGGGATTAATGGGTATCGCTGCGTGTCTGGCACTGACGCCGATGTTATGGGCGGCGTTCCGGGCGGATGGGTTTGCGAGGTGGACGGCCAGGCTGCCGATGAGCGTGCGGGTGGCGACGCCGGGATTGTTGTGCGTGGTGTATGCGCTGGTGGCGGTGGCGCGGGGAACCTTTGCGTGGCGATGGTTTGCGGTGTACCTGGTGCTGCCTGTGGCGGTGGCCGCGATGCTTGGGTGGGTCGATGGAAGGCAGAGCGGCGACTGGCGCGAGTTTGTCGTGTTGCTGGTGCTGGGTCTGGCGGTGGACCTGCGGTGGTTTGAGCCGGCCTGGCCGCGCGGGATGGCGGTGTTCAACAAGATGGTGCTGCTGGATGCGGGGATCTGGGGATTTGGCGCGGTGCGGCAGTTGAGCGGTGTGGGGTTCGATCTGCGACTGCGCGCGCGGGATGTGCGGGTGGGACTGAGGGAGTTTTGTTTTTATGCGCCGGTGGCGATTGTGCTGGGGCTGGGGCTGGGATTTCTGCATGCGCATGCGCGCTGGCCGGAGGGTTGGCGGTTGGCGGTCGCGGTGGTGTTTACGTTCTTTTTTATTGCGGTGCCGGAGGAGCTGTTCTTTCGGGGATGGATGCAGAACCTGCTGGAGCGCCGGGTTGGGCGCGGATGGGCGCTGGTGGTGACGGCGGTGGTGTTCGGGCTGTCGCACTTCAACAAGAGGGCCGTCCACTTTAACTGGAGGTATGTGGTGCTGGCTGCGATTGCGGGTGTGTTTTACGGAAGGGCGTGGCGGGAGGAGAGACGAGTGGGTGCGTCGGCGGTGACGCATACGCTGGTGGATACGGTGTGGTCGATATGGCTGCGGTAGAGGTCTGGAGGTATCCGGGCACGTAAGGAGTAGATCGCCTGCGGGGATGGCAACAAGAAAGGCAACAGCAACAGCAAAGGCAACGGCGACCGCAGATCCCCTGCGGGGATGACAACAAGAAAGGCAAGGACGAAAAGCAAGAACCTCGCGCGCTACCACGCGCGATACCACCACCCTGCCGCGACCAAGTCGCGGCGAGGGTGGGGCACCCGGTAGTCGAGGTGGGGCACCCGTAGTCGAGGTGAGGTAGCCGGTGGTCAAGGGTGGGGTATCCGGTAGTGAACGAAGCCGAGGCCGACGCGCATGTTGTGGATGAGCGGTGAGGGGATGGTGATGGCCAGCGTGATGCCGAGGACGGCGTGGGCGATGGCCAGCGGGATGATGTTGCGGTAGCGAAGGAAGAGCAGGCAGGAGAGGAAGCCCCAGAGCAGCGTGATGGGCGTGAGGATGGGGTTGGGCAGATGCGCCGAGGCAAAGAGCACGGCGGCGGCCAGCGCGGCCATGTGCGGCTTCGACGGGATGAGGACGAGAAGACGCCGGAGGAAGACGTCCTGCAGAAGGATCTGCTGGACGAAGGCCCAGAGGGCATAGCCCCAGTAGCGTGCGATGAAGCGTGATGCGCCGTGGGGAGCGTGCAGCGTGTGCATGGATGCCGCGGTGAGGATGATGACGGCTGCAAGGATGAGCGCGAGGATTGCAATCCACAGCGAGCGGCCGAGGTTCTTGAACTGGAGGCCGAGTGCTTGCGGGCTTTGGAAGGACAGCGCGAGGATGGCGGCGAGAGCGATGACGGCAGCGATGTAAAAGATGCGCTGCCAGGGGTTGGGTGTCCAGATGACGAGCAGGATGAGGGTGTAGGCGAGGGCGAGCTCGAGGATGGCGCGGCGGCGTGTCATCTGGAGGGATGACGAGGCAACAGGGGTGGGGGACTCCTAAGGTAATACGACGTGCGGAGTGAGGGCGGCATTCTGCTCGCCGACCGTGCCGAGGTACTGCCGGACATTTTCAAACTGGGGGGACACGGTGGAGTTGTGAGCGTGTCTGGGGTCGGCATTGGTCACGAGAATCTGATGCAGGCCGGTGATGGATTGTGCGGGTTCGACCATGTAGGGCTGGACTTGGCGAAGCTGCATGAGGGCTTCGCAGCTGGCGAGTTGATGCGATTGGTTGAAGGGGTCGTTGATATTGAGAAAGGCATAGAAGCGCGAGGGCGGCGTGGCGCTTGGCCGCGATTCCCAGGGAGCAGGTTGGCCGAGATCGCTGAGATAATCCTGCGGGCCGGAGAACATCAGTACCTTGTCCACCGCGTACAGCTTGGCGATGTAGGCGGCGTGACCGGAGCCCTGGGAGTGGCCGGCGAGCACAATGTAGTTCCATGCAGGTTTCCGGCCGGTGAAGAAATCGTTCCATCCTCCGCCGGCGTCCTGTTTCGCAAGGTATGCGAGCAGCTTGTCGAAACGATTCAGGATTGAATTCGCGGGGTCGACGTGAATCTTGTCGCTGCCGGGTGTGCCGCTGACAATGGCTGCACGATAGGTATCGAAGCATGAGCTGTCAGAGCTGTGCACGCAGGAGGCGGCGACGACGGTGTTCTCGTAGTCGAGTGCGATGACGTGGTATCCGAGGTGCGCAAAGCTGCGGGCGAACGCAAGGCTTTGCTCGGGATGAACTCCGGTGCCGACGAAGTATAAAAGCAGCCGATGGTTGGATGGGACGGCTGGATCGTAGAGCGCGAGATGGGGACCGTGCACGGATTCGATGGATGCATCGGTTTGAGCGGGGTCGATGCGGAGAATCTTGTCTTCAGCACGTGCAGAAACGCTGAGCGTTGCGATGAGCGAAAGGGTAGACAGCAATAGCCAGCGACGATTTGTTTGCACGGTGTCAGTCTAGCGCTTTGATGGATCGAGGGAGGGCGAAGACAAAATGATGAGCAAGGAGGAAGTTGGCGAGGCCGCAGCAGGCGATGGTAAGCGCGTTGGCAATGAGGATGGGCAGATGGGCGGAGTGGACGAAGAGGCGCATGAGCGCGAGGTTGCCGAGGAGCGAGATGAGGCCGTTGGAGAGATGGAAGCGGAGGAGTTGGGCGAGTGCTTCGCTGGCGCGGCGTGAGGTTGCGGGCCAGGTGAAGCGGATGTGCCAGGCGAAGTTGTGGAGCAGTGTGAGCTCGACGGCGAGTGTGGAGGAGAGGAGGTAATGGTGCGGGAGCGCGTGGTTGAGGAGTGCGAGGGTGGCGAGTTGCACCGCGATGCCGAGGATGCCGACGAGGTTGAAGCGGAAGAAGCGTGTGAGTGGGCTCATGGGGAGAGATTCTGCGAAGGGTTTGCAATCAGTTTTCAGTTGTCAGTGTGGAGTTCACAGTTAAGGCTTCTGGCTTATGGGAGGGGTTCTTCGCGGAAGAGCTGGGCGGTGTGGCGGCAGGCGAGGGTGATGGCGAGGGCGAACATGCAGAGCGCGCCGATGGAGCCGCCGAGGTCGAAGAGGAGGATGCGGTGGGCTGGAACGGGCAGATAGGGGATGTGCGCGAAGGGGTTGCGGAGGAGGAAGAGGTTGCCGAGGATGAGGAGGATGCGGAGCTCGGTGGGACCGAAGAGAAATTGCGAGAGCTCGAAGCGCGCGAGGGTGTGAGTGGCGAGGAAGCTTTCGGCGGAGAGAAGAAGGAAGCCGGTGAGCATGGCGAGCGCGACGGGCCAGTGTGCGAAGCCGGAGAGGGCGAGGCCGGCGAGGAGCGCGGTGACGCCGAAGAGATCGGTGATGTGGTCGACGTAGAAGCCGAAGCGCGGGCGCTGCTGATGGCGGACGCGGGCGAGTGTGCCGTCGAGCGAGTCGCCGAGCCAGTTGAGGACGATGCAGGCGTTGACGGCGAGGAGGAAGAGCGCGTGGGTGCGGGAGAGGGCGTAGAAGAGGCCGGCGGCGATTTGTGCAGAGAGGCCGAGGAGGGTGAGGTGGTCGGAGGTGATGGCGCGCGGTGTGTGGCGGGCGAGGAATTCGAGGAGACGCTTTTCCGCCGAGGCGGTGAGGGAGCGGTTGATGCGGAGCGCGGGGGTGAAGGCGGGGGTTGTGGTGGTGAGGGAGGTGCTCATAGGGCGTATTTTCCTGGTCGAGACGTATGGGTTTTGCGAATCAGTTGGCAGTTCTCAGTTGGCAGTTTTCAGTTGTGGTTTGCTGAGGGCGTTGCGGGCGGAGGTGAGGGTGAAGACGAGGGATTCGCGGGGGATGCTTTCGAGGTATGGCTTGACGGCCCAGGCGAGGCCGTGCGGGATGTTGCGGGTGAGGGAGAGGGATTCGATCTGGAGGTAGAGGCCGCCGTCGCGCTGTTCGTAGCTCCAGTAGGTGTTGAGGCGGTAGAGGAAGCCGTCGTTGCCGGAGGGAGCGATCTGGTCGACGCGGGTGCTGCGGGAGATGCTGTAGCGGTGGGTGAGGTCGAGCGAGGCGAAGGTGACGTCGACGGTGGTGTCGAGGACGACGGTGATGACGTGGTGCTGGCGGGTGCGGAGGCGGAGGAGGGTGCTATCAGGTGTAGCCACCCCAGCGAACACAGAACGTTCGCTGGGGACCCCGGTTTCACCCCAGCCAGCAAGCTGGCCGGGGACCCCGGTGCGGGAGAGGACGGTGGAGGAGAGGATCTGCGGGGCGAAGTTGTGCGGGTAGGCGGAGAAGTTCTGGAGGAGGCGCTCGAAGTCGGCGGCGGTGGCGCCGGGGACGAAGGCGGTGGCGCGCCAGTGATGGAGGAGGGAATCGGGTGTGGCGGGGGTGGTGATTTGCTCGATGAGCGGTTGGCCGGAGCGGAGGCGCGCGAGTGCGGCGGGGTCGGCGGGGAGGACGAGAAAGGTGTTGGGGGAGTTGTGCTGCTGGGCGAGGCGGGACTCGACGGTGCGGGAATAGTTGTTGAAGGCGACGGTGGCGGCGAGGGAGAGTTGCGCGGAGAGGCGAGGGCCTGAAAGAAGAAGAAGCGCGCCGCAGAGGAGCGAGAGGCTTGAGAGCTTGCGGATGTGGCGGCGCGGCGAGTTCATGGAGAGGAGTGTGAGGGTTCAGGAGTGCAGGAGCAATGCAAGCGAGGTAAAGCGAGTCAGAATTGAATCTCACGGTGCAAGTGGCGCGTGGTGTGTGGGTTGCGGGTTGATCTCAAACGGGTTGCGCGTGAACGGCGAGAAGGCGTTGAGTAGACTGGACCGTGCGCAGAGCGAAAGCAACCGCAGATTCCCTTCGGGAATGACAACAGGAAGGGCAACAGCAAGAGCAACCGCAAAGGCAACGGCAACCGCAACCGCAACAGCAACCGCAACCGCAGATTCCCTTCGGGAATGACAACAAGAAGGGCAACTGCAACAGCAACAGCAAAGGCAACCGCAACCGCAACTGCAGATTCCCTTCGGGAATGACAACAGGAAGGGCAAGAGCAACCGCAACAGCAAGGGCAACCGCAGATTCCCTTCGGGAATGACAACAAGAAGGGCAAAGG
>DATNGO010000243.1:0-9784 GCA_035605855.1 Acidobacteriaceae bacterium
AAACCGCATGCTCACTCGCCTGCTCGCTGCGTCTCTCGGCCTCATGATCGTCGGGCCTCTCGCTCCGCTCTCCGGCCAATCGCCTCGGCAGCCCGATGCGCGCTCGAAACCGCAAGACCACAACCCCGCCCTCACCCTTCACGCCGAATCCCGCATCGTCCTCGCCGACGTCACCGTCACCGACCGCCACGGCAACGCCGTCCACGGCCTCACCTCCTCAGACTTCCAGGTCTTCGACAACAACCAGCCACAGCACATCGCCTCCTTCGAGGAGCATGACGACGATCACACCAGCACCCCCGCCGAGCCCTCACCCAACACCGCCAGCAACAGCTACCAGCATCTCCCGTCCGCCCTGAACGTCGTCCTGCTTGACACCACCAATCTCGAGCTGCCCGACCAGATGTATCTCCACATTCAGCTCACGCGCTTCATCAAGGCCCTGCCCGCGGGCCAGCCCATCGCCATCTTCGCCCGCTACGGCGACTACACGACCCTCCTGCAGCCCTTCACCGACGTCCACGCCCTCCTGCAGGCCGCCGTCGACCGCGCCATCCCGCGTATCGTCGCCCTCGGCCGCGAGTACCGCTCCGACGCCGATACCCTCCGCCAGGTCGGCATCTATCTGCGCCAGGTTCCCGGCCGCAAAAACATCCTCTGGTTCACCGGCGGCTCCACCGCCTATCTGCTCGATGGCCTCTCCGCCCTCACCGCGCCCACTCCCACCGGCCCTCCGCCAAACTCCGCACAAGCCGCCGCCACGCAAGCAGCGACATCGCCCTCCACTCCCATCGCCACACCGTCCATCGGCGAAGGCATGGACACTCTGCGCGAGGTCTACGACGAGCTCGAAGCCGCGCGTATCGCCATCTACCCCATCGACGCGCGCGGCCTCACCACGGAAGGCGACGTCGCGCTCGGTCCACAGCAGAGCGAGATGGTCCAGACCGCCGAAGCCACCGGGGGCGAAGCCATCCTCAATCGCAACAGCCTCGCGCTTGCTGCCGCGCACATCCTCTCCACCGACTCCAGCTCCTACACCCTTACCTACACGCCGCAGAACTTCCGCTACGACGGCAAATGGCACAACATCCGCATCACGCTTCGCCGCAGCGACCTCCACCTCAGCTATCGTCGCGGTTACTTCGCCGACAAGCCCCGCCCGCTCCCATCGAGCCAGCCCAAGCTCTCCACCCTGCTCGCCGGCGATCCAAAGCAGCAGGTCAAAGCGCCCGACCTGCGCAGCAATCCGATCCTGTTCGACGCCAGCGTCCACCCCGCCACGGAAACACCCGCATCAACCGCCGAGTTCGTTCCCCTGCGCCCCGCCGCACCCGCCGCCAAAGGCACCACGGCCTTCCACGTCGACTACTCGCTCTCTACCGCCGGCCTCTCACCATCAGATATCGACGGCTCCCCACGCACCACCGTAGTCTTCGCCGCCATCGCACTGGACTCCAACGGCGAACGCATCGGCCAGACGCTCGACCGCGTCCGTTTCGCTCTCGCACCCAACAGCCCGCCGCGCCGTCTCCTGGTCGAGCAGCAGATCGACCTCCCCAGGGGCGGCGACTTCCTCGCCCTCGCCGTCTGGGACCCCATCAGCGGTCACCTCGGCACACTTCAGATTCCCGTCACCGTCGGCGCAAAGTCCAAATAAGCGAGTTCACTTCTTCACAAGATTGAACCCGAACGCCCCCGGCACGCGCTGCTTCACCACGAGATCGACCCACAACCCGGCAACCTGCTCGAGGTACCGCGCATTGCTCAGCGGCCCCACATCCACCGGCTTCATCCCCGTATCTGCAATCAGAGAATCAACAACCTTCTTCGCCGCTGCGTCGTCGCCGCAGTACATCATGTCGAACGCCGCATCGCCCATCAGCGCCGCGCCAATCGTGTTGAACGCCTTCACCACCCGCGCGCCCTTTGCCCACTCTGCAATCTGCTGGGCCGCGCTGCCCGCCGGTGGCACCTGCACACCCAGGTCAGGCCCCAGCGAATTCACCGCGTCGATCACAATTTTCCCATCCAGCGACATCGTCTTCAGCGTCGACTCCACCGCCGGCCACGGCAAGGCGATCACCACCACATCCGCACCTTTCACCGCATCCGGCGGCGTCGCCACGCTCACGCCCGCATCGCTCGCCTTCTGCCGGTCCTTGCTTCCTTCTCGCAGACCAGCCGTCACCTCGTGCCCTGTCTTCGCCCACAGCTTTCCCAACTGCGCGCCAACATTCCCAAATCCCAGCACAGCGATCTTCATCTCAAGCTCCAATCGATCTGACACGCACTTACGTTTGCGCTGACCATCCCCCCGCGACCGTCAGCCCGACGAAATTTCTCATTGGATGCAACTCAACGCGCCCGGCTGCTAAAGTTTCTAAGTCTTCTCGGGCCCCTTCAAAATCTCACCCAAACGAGGTCTTCCGATGAGCACATCCGCCCCCACTATCGAACAGATCAAATCCAACATGCGCTCCACCTGGATGGCGGGCGACTTCGGCGTCGTCGCCAAAACCGTTGAGGCCGCCGCCGAAGACTTCATCGCCCATCTCAACATCCCTGCCGGCGCCCGCGTCCTCGACATCGCCTGCGGCACCGGCAACACTGCCATCCCCCTCGCCCGCCGCGGCTGCATCGTCACCGGCGTCGACATCGCGCCCAATCTACTCGAGCAGGCCCGCGCCCGCGCCTCCGCCGAGCACCTCGCCATCACCTTCGATGAAGGCGACGCCGAAGCCCTGCCCTACGGCGACGCCACCTTCGACGCTGTCACCACCATGTTCGGCGCCATGTTCGCCCCGCGCCCCGAGCTGGTCGCCTCTGAAATGGCGCGCGTCCTCAAACCCGGCGGCCTTCTCGGCATGGGCAACTGGGGCCCCGGCGCCTTTGTCGCCCGCATGTTCAAAATCAGCAGCACGCATGTCCCTCCGCCTCCCGGCGTCAAGCCGCCCATCCTCTGGGGAGACGACGCCACCGTCCGCGAACGTCTCGCGCCGTACTTCACCAACATCGAGACCAGGCCCATCCCTCTCGAGTTCGATCTCCCCACCAACGCCGCCGGAGCCGTCAACTTCTTCCGCACCTACTTCGGCCCCGCCAAGGTCGCGTTCAGCAAACTTGACGAAGCCGGCCAGAAGGCCCTCTTCGCCGATCTCGAACAGCTCTGGACCTCAGAGAACACCGCGCCCGACCCAGCCAATCACACGCTCATCAAGCACGAGTTCATCGAGATCACCGCAACACGCAAGTAGACGGATCGAATCCGGCCTCGCGCCACGTCGTATAGATCGCCGCTGGATAGATCGCCGCGCCTCTGCGGTGAACCACACACTGCGGCCGCAGTCGATCCCCAAAGGAGGACCTAGTTCGCCGACGGTTTCTCCACACTCTCAATCACCATCACCTTCGCCGGTGCCTTCATCGCATCCAGCTTCAGCCCAATCTGCTCCTGGATCGCCGTAAATAGCGGCGGCAGCGGATCCGCATTCGCTGTGCCGTTGTCTCCGCTGTTCGGCGGCGGAATTCTTCCCCCAAACTGCGACTCATCCGGCGTCCAGTTCAACTGAAAGTCATAGCGATCCTTCAGCCCCGTCTGGTCCACTATCGGCCGGTCCAACACCCCCTGCATCACCCCGGCGAACTCCGCCATCGAGGCATTCCGCACGATCATCCTGCCCGGCCCGCGGAATCCCAGCCCCGGAGGACTGCTCGGATCGCTCCCGCTCCTGGTCAACTTCGAGCCCGTCTTGGCCACCGACAGCACATACACCGGGAGCTCCTTCGTGTCCTCATGAAACTTCAGCCCGTACCTCTCCGCCAGCAGCTTCCGAATAATCCCTCTGGCCTGATCGATGCTGGGCAGACCCTCATGATCCGGCAGCACATCCAGGTCGAAGTGCTCGGTCGCCATCCAGTCGGGGCCGCCTGTCACCTGTTTCGGGTGCAGGTTATATGCGGTCGTGACCAGGTCCTGCAACGTCATATTGATGATCACCAGATGCCGCCCGCGCAGCGTGAACGCTCTGCCCTGCTGGTCCGGCTTGCTGGGTTTGATCGTTGCCACCTCATACCCCGGCACAAGCTTCGGATCCATCAGGCTCAGCGCCGGCGTTGCCTTCGGAATCGCCCACGCGGCATCCGCGTTCACATGCTCCAGCGTCAGCGGAGTCTCACGCCCGCCCTGCTTCCACGTTCCCACCGCCATCTTTCCGTCCGGCGTCAGCTTGCCTTCATAGCTCGCATCCATGCCCACAATCGTGAACTTCAGCGCGCTGCTATCCAGCGACATCGTGGTCGTTCCCTGCCCCCCGGCACCCTGGTCGATGCTGAAAAGCTTTCCCTTCAGCGCCCCATCCGCTTTGCTCACCTGCAGCACCAGGCGAAGGTCCTGTCCTGCATGCAGCGTCCCCTGCCACGTCTCCGGCGCATCCTGAGCCTGCGCTCCCACACCCAGCACCGCGGCCAGCACGCCAACCCACACCAGCAGTCTCTTCACGGCGACCCTCCCTGGAACATACGATCTCATCCTAACCCCACAACATCACTACGCAATATCAGGCTCATTGGTTTCTCAGGGCCACACACTGCGCCGCGCCACTGCCGTGAACCACACGCTCCGGCCGCAGTCGGTCCCATACAGCAGCGTCTTCGAGTCACTCTCCCACGACGGCTGCACCTGGTTGCACGGCACATCCGCAATTCTGCGCGTCGCTCCCGTCTCCTCATCCATCAACCACAGGTTCCACACGCCGTTCTCCATGTGGCCGTAGGCCATCCATCGCCCATCCGGCGAGATCGCCGGATACCTCGCATCCGCAATCGTCACCATCGACCTCCCGCGACCGCGATCGACGATAAAGATCCTCGGCCATCCCGCACCCTGCGCCGCCGCAAACGCATACAGCCCCTCGGACCGGAACGCCGCCTCGTACACATTCAGCTCCGCCGGCGACAACATGATCTCCACTCCATCGACTCCACGCACCATCAGCCGCCCGCGCCCGCGCACATCGCGAACGAACGCCAACTCCTTCCCATCGGCCGACACCATCGGCTCGCGCGCATCGTTGATCACCACTCGCGACGTCGCATCCACGATCCGCGACCCGCCGCTGTCCGCCTCTTCCACCCACATATGCCCCGAGTCAGTCGCAAACGACAGATCATCCTCGCTCGCATCCCCCGGAGGATCCACCACCGACACACCATCCCCATCCTGCGTCATCAACCTGTATCCGCCCATCAGAAGCGCGGCATACCTCACACCCGTCTTCGTCGCCTGCGGCTCCGCATTCAGGAATCCCTGCTGAGCCAGCGGCACCCGGTACGCATACTCTGTCCTCTGCGCGCTCTCCACCTGCAGTGTCGTCATCCCACTCACAATCACTGCCACTGCCATCGCCGCCGCCCACGCATACCGCTCCCAATCCTTGGCCGAGCGCACCTCACTCTTCGCCTCATCGCGCCACAGCCACACATAAATCCCCGCAAGCACCGCCAGCATCAGCCACAGTCTCGGCACATACAACAACGCCGCCAGTCCCGGCACGCTCGCCGGCACCGCCAGCGGAAACCCGATGCCCAGATACGCAATCGCCAGCGCTGCCAGCCATCCATACTGCCGCCGGCGCAGCAGCATCCCCGCCATCACGCAAACCGGAAACACCATCAGCACGAAGTTGTACGAAGCCGTCTGCGTCGAAACCGCCAGCGCCGCCGTTACGATCGCCGACCACTCCATCAGTACGCGCTCTCTGCGCCGATTCTCCCGCCGGATCAGCAGCACAGCCGGCGCCAGCACCATCATCTGCAGCAGCGGCACCAGCACCGCGTACGCCAGTACCGACTCATGCCACGGATGCGGATTCCACTGCGGCTCAGCCAGCAGCAGAGCGTGCATCACACTCGAGATCGACGCCTCGCCAAGCGCATACGTGCCCAGACCTTCGCCGCGCATCACCCACGGCAGAATCTCCTCCAGCCACGTGCGGTTCGCCGCCACACCAAACACGGCAACCGACACCCCCACACAGCCCGCGCCCGCAATCAATCCCCACACCAGCGCGCGCCACTGCCTTCGCCTCAGGAACCACACCAGCAGCAGCGCCGGAAACACCTTGCACCCCGCCGCCACCGCCACCAGCGCACCCGCGGCCACCTGCCATCCCCGCAGCCAGCACCAGCAGCCAGCCACCACCAGCACCAGCACCACGATGTACAACTGCCCGTATACCAGGTTCCGATGCAACGGAAAGCACAGCGCCAGCACCATCACAATCCGCGCGTAGCTCAGCTTCGTCATCCGCCGCAGCATCCACGCCAGTGGCGCCAGCAACACAAGATTGAACGCAATCCACACATGCTTCGCGGTCAGCGGCCTCAACTCCGCAATCGGCCACACGGCCAGCGTCGAAAACGGCGTAATTGGCAGCAGCCCAATCACCCGCTCGTCGATTCCGCGATGATCCTTCTCGCGCTCAATCCACGTCCACTCGTACATGCGGGACATGTCATATCCCTCATGTACCAGCCGCGCTGCCGTGTAGTAGTTCGGAAAGTCCGTGTTCAGCGTCCGCCATGCCTTTGGCAGCGTGTGCACACACAGGTAGAGCACGGCCGCGCACATCACCGCGCGCTCCAGCCAGAAGACCACCCGTTGCCGCCAGGAAAACACCACCCAGCGTATCCACCCGCCCTCTCGTCGTTGTCACGCACCTGTCAAATCAACATCACGTGTTTGTCGCGCAACATCCGCCCTCTCACCCATCAACCTGTTCCCCAATCCCTGTTCCCTGACCTAATCCCTAATCCCTGTTCCCTGACCTAATCCCTAATCCCTAATCCCTGTTCCCTAATCCCTGTTCCCTGATCCCTGTTCCCTGATCTCGTCGTACCATCTCCCCATGAGCTCCACGCCCGAATCTCCCATTCGCTGCGCTGTTCTCGGCTTCGGCTTTGCCGGCAAGGTCTTTCATTCGCCTTTCATCGCCGCGGTCCCCGGCCTCGAGCTCTCCGCCATCGTTCAGCGCAAAGGTGACGACGCCTCCCGCGCCTACCCTCAAGCGCGCATCCTCCGCTCCGCCGGCGAAGCCTTCGCCGACCCCGCCATCGATCTCATCGTTGTCGCCACACCCAGCGAGACCCACTTCGACCTCGCCGCCCAGGCCCTCCAGGCCGGCAAGCACGTCGTCGTCGACAAGCCCATCACTTCCTCCTCAAAGTCCGCACGCGCGCTGGTCTCGCTCGCCAAACATCACAGCCGGCTCCTCGCGCCCTTCCACAATCGCCGCTGGGATGGCGACTTCCTCACCCTCCGCAAGCTCCTCCACGAAAACACGCTCGGCCGCATCGTCGAGATCGTCTCCCGCTTCGACCGCTATCGCCCGCTCCAGCGCCCCAACACATGGAAAGAAGTCGCCAGCCCTGCCACCGGGGTCCTCTATGACCTCGGCCCGCACCTCGTCGATCAGGCGCTCGCTATCTACGGGCCGCCCGCGCGCATCACCGCCTCCATCCGCTACGACCGCGACCGCACCGACATCGACGACGCCTTCGACCTCGTCCTCGACTACGACATGCCCTACGGCCGCACCCTGCGCTACTCCTGCCATGCCACCATGCTCGCCGCCGAGCCCTCGCCACGCTTCCTCGTCCACGGCACCCACGGCAGTTTCCGCAAGTTCGGCGTCGACCCGCAGGAGCCCACGCTCCTCGCCGACCCCAACCTCCGCCCGCCCTCGCTCGCGTCATCAGAGCCCTGGCTCCCCGAAGACGAATCCGCCTGGGGCACCGTCACCCTTCCGCTCGACCTCAAGAACCCCACCGAGTTCACCCGCACCCACGTCCCCACCCTTCCCGGCGACTATCGCCAGTTCTACGCGAACGTCCGGGACGCCATCCTCGGCAAGGCCCCGCTCGCCGTCTCCGCCGAAGACGGCTACCGCACCCTCCGCCTCCTCGACCTCGCCCGCGAATCCCACCACCAGCGCCAGACCCTCCCGGTCACCTTCGACTGATCGAACAGGCATGAATCAGAAAGCCGGGTGTCCGGTTACTTCGCATCGCGAAGGCGTGCGCACGACGACAGTGTCTTTGCACGAAGCGAAAAATATCGTGGATTGAGCTTTTAGACCTCATCAATCAACCGCCACATTTCGCCACAAACCGCTTGACATCGCCTCCGGGCAAGCCCAGAATTCCTCACGAATCATCGGTTCTCCTCCCCGGTCAAAAAAAATCCACGATCGAATGGAAGTGAAAGTCCTCTTGACGTCACTTTGCTGATCTTCCCGCACCTCGGATTGGCCTCGCGCGCAAATTCCCCCAAGGAGGCATCATGGCCGATATCTCTCAACTTGCCTTCCACCCCAAGTGGTGGTGGGACCCCATCGACATGGAAATCTTCAAGAACCTCGAAAACAACGCCCAACGTCAGATCGTCGCCGTCAGCCTTCAGACCCAGGCAGAGATGCTCAAGGTCCAGGCCGCTGGCTTAGAGAAGATCGGTGCCGCGCTATCGAGCCAGAAGTAATCCCGGCCGGCCCCCAATCCCGGGGGCTGACTGGAATCATCTTCGTGAAGGAATGGGATGCGACCCTCGCCGCACGCTTTCACGCCCATTCGGCCGGCGAGTGCCTGTGGACGTTAGCTGCGCCTCAGTTGCTCATTCACACTTGGGCCCGGCCGGCGCAGTCCATTCTGGCGCAGTTCAATGTGTGCTGCTTCCGGCCCCGGTGTGGCCCCGCATCGCTATCCTCTCGCGCGCACTGAAGGGAGTCATGATGACCGATGTCTCTCAGTTCCCTGTCCTTCACACCCAGGCAGCCACCGTAGTGCGCAACACCTCCCGGCCCATCCTTCTGGTCGGCTTCCAGCATCAGGGCAACCTCGGCCTCGGCTATCTCGCGTCGACCCTCCGACAGCACGGCTACTCCGTCATCATCTGCGACATCGAAGCTCCGCTCGATCAGATCGTCGGCACTGCGGTCCAGTCCAATCCGCTGATCGTCGGCTTCTCTCTCATCTTCCAGTTCTACATTCTCCAGTACCAGCGCATCATCAGCATGCTCCGCGACGCCGGCGTCGAATGCCACTTCACCATGGGTGGACACTTCCCCAGCCTCAGCCACATCCAGACCCTCAACATGGTCCCGCAGCTCGACAGCGTCGTCCGCTTCGAAGGCGAGATGACTCTCCTCGAACTCGCCGACGTCATCGGCAACGGCCTCGACTGGCACACCGTGCCCGGCATCGCCTACCGCGCACAAAACGGGCCAGCCGGCGGGACAGCGGACGGCATATCCACTACCCCCATGCGCGCACTCGTCGACGACCTCGACCTCCTCCCCTACCCTGACCGCAACTACGAGCCCGAGACCGCCATCGGCCACAAAGCTCTTCCGCTCCTCGCCAGCCGCGGCTGCGCGCGCACCTGCTCCTTCTGCTCCATCCAGACCTTCTACCGCGCCGCTCCCGGCAAAATCGTCCGCACCCGCAAGCCCGCGCTCGTCGTGGAAGAGATGCGCTCCCTCTATCTCGATCGCGGCATCAAAATCTTTCTCTTCCAGGACGACGACTTCCCCCTCTTCGGCCCCGTCTGGCGTCGCTGGGCCGCCAGCTTCGTCTCCGAGCTCCATCGCTCCGGCCTCTCCAGCCGCGTCATCTGGAAGATGAACTGCCGCGCCGACTCCGTCGACACCGACGTCTTCGCCTCCATGCGCGACGCCGGCCTCTATCTCGTCTACATGGGCCTCGAGTCCGGCAACGAAGAAGGCCTCAA